>JANNPJ010000062.1:0-17968 GCA_031400005.1 Kineosporiaceae bacterium
GTACCGGCGATTATGCAGGCCGGTGAGCGGATCTCGGACGGACAGCTCGCGGTATCGCTCGCTCTCTCGACGAGCTTCCGTCGTCCGGAACATGGTGTCCAGGAGTCGCCCCCGCGCCTCGTTCGTCGTGGATCGCTGCAACTCGGACTTCTGGTGGTAGTCCCGGTACGACTCGAAAGCACTGCGGAAGTCTTCGGTAGCCGCGAAGGTCTCGGCTTGTTCCCGCGAGATCTCCGCCGCCCAGTGGGTCAGCTCGTGCTCCCGACACACCACCTGGCACCGGTCGATGGCCTGCTGCGCTTCGTCGGTTTGACCCTGAGCGCGGAATACCTCGGCCAGCGCGACCAGGCACATCGCCACATCGTCCGGATTCGAGTCGGCCGGTACCGCGTCCATCGCCGGAAGCAGCACCTGCACTGCCTCGATGACCCGGCCCACGGTCAGATAGATCCGTCCGACGGTGTCGCGCGCGTGCATCTCCAGAGGCCGACCGTTCAGCTTCGACACCGTGAGCAGGCGCTCCACCGCGGCGAGCGCCTGGGTCGGGTTGTGGGCCATGAAGTAGTTGAAGGCCAGATTGTTGAGAATTACGTACCGGATCTTGGTCTCATCATCATCGCTGACCAGCATCAGAGCCTCGCCATAGCGGATCTCAGCCTCGTCGTGGGAGCCGGCACAGTCGAGGGCATCGGCCAGGCACAGCCGGACCGCCGCCCGCATGAGCGGCTCCTCCGAGTCGGCGAGCAGATTGTTCGCGGCCACGGCATGCTCCAGCGCCATGGCGGAGTCTCCGACCATGTCGAACACCGACCCCAGCACGCGATGACAGCGCGATTGCACGGCGAAGTCACCGTTCTCCACGGCCCAGACCAAGATCTGCTGCGCTTGCAAGGCACCTTGAGAGATCTCGCCGCTGCGAACGCGCACCGAGGCCTGCACCAACTCGAGCCGGCGCGAGGTCGCCCCATGATCACCCGCCCCCAGTTGCTCCAGCCACAACTGCGCGGCGTTGAAGGCGGTCAGCCTGTCAATCCAGTACAGCGCTTCCACCCGAGCCAACCGGGAATCGATGGAAGCGACCTCCGTTCTGTCCATCCGCTCCGTCCACCCCCCGTCGTGACCATCCATATCGTCGTCGAGTTGATTGATCTGAAGGAGTGAGATGGATGACCTGCTCACGAGTCCATCCAGGTGAGCCGATGCCAGGCCCGTCTGACGGCGGCTTGCCGGCCACGGTAGTTCGCCGGTCGCCGGCCACGGTAGTTCGCCGGTCGATCGAGCGGGTCGAGCGGCTCGATTAACGGTACGAGTCGCTTGTCGTCTACGATGGAGACACAACAACGCGGGGTGGAGCAGCTCGGTAGCTCGCTGGGCTCATAACCCAGAGGTCGCAGGTTCAAATCCTGCCCCCGCTACAAGGTAAGTGCAGGTCAGTGGCCCGGCCCCGTTCACAGGGGTCGGGTTTTCTGGATTTGTCCGCTGCGTGTCCGTAAGTCTTGCCATCACCAGGTAACACTCGGCGACACGGAGCGGATGGTCTAGGCCGCTCGAACATGAGAAATGGACAATTCAGCACTAAATTAACGAAATGCGACTACATGGCGGGTGGCAGTGGCTCGGCCGGGCTGATCGGCAAGTTGCCCCTGTGTTGCCCGAAACGGTGCCGCGACGAGGGGTTCGCCGGATGGGAGAGCTTCGCCACGCCACTTTCGTAGCTCCCGGCTTTCTGGGGCTGAGGCCGGGATAACCCATAACACCAGCCACCCTTATTATGGGTTGTAAGCTAACCCATAACGATTCACCCGTTCATCGACGGCAACGGCCGGACCGGCCGGGCGCTCATCCATCTGATCTTGCGTCGCCGCGGCCTGGCTCCCCGGGTGCTGCCACCGGTGTCGCTGATCTTGGCGACCTGGGCTAAGGACTATATCGGCGGGCTCGAAGCCAGCCGCTACCAAGGCCCTTCGATGTCACGTGCCGCGCAGGAGGGCGCGAACTTGTGGATCGGCCGCTTTGCCGGCGCGTGTAGTCGCGCTGTCACGGATGCAACCATGTTCGAGGAACGTGCCCAAGAGATCGAGGCGGCATGGCGGCAGCGACTGGAGAAGGTCCGAACACACTCGGCGACGGATCTGCTGCTACGGGTCCTCGTTGGGGCTCCGGTGGTTACCGTGAACAGTGCGGCCGAGCTTATCGACCGCAGTTTCGCTCAGACGAACCAGGCCATCGCACGCTTGGTCGAGGCCGAAATCTTGCGACAGGTAACGGTCGGCCGCCGTAACCGGGCGTTCGAAGCGGCTGATGTCATCGATGCGTTCACCGATCTGGAGCGTCAGCTCGCCAGCCCTGTCGGCGATACCCGGATCTCGGAACCGACTCGTCAGGTTCCTCGACGCCGACAGCAATGACATTTGCATCTTGATCGGTCAACACTACGCGACATCGCGCGACCCGCGGCGATACGGAACGACCTTCGGCGGGCTTATAACCCAGAGGTCGCAGGTTCAAATCCTGCCCCCGTTATCACGTAAGTTCAGTTCAGAGGCCCGGTTCCGTACGCTGGAACCAGGCCTCAAGATCTTTTATTAGCTATTTGTTAGTGACCTCTCTCGCGGTGGAGGCCGTGCGGAGGGTGACGGTGATGTCACTGCTGGATGTTCGGTGATGGCTACGACATGGCGGAGTTTGGTGAGCCTTACGACGGGGTTGCCTCCGGTGTCTCGTCCCCGTTTGGCAGGCCGTTGCGGCGGATCACTTCCCGGTACCACCGTGCGCTGTTCTTCGGTGTCCGAATCTGCGTTGCGTAGTCGACGTGCACGATGCCGAAGCGCTTGAGGTAGCCCTCAGCCCACTCGAAATTGTCCATCAATGACCAGACGAAGTAGCCCCGAAGGTCCACCCCGCGGGAGATGGCGTCGTGACAGGCTCGAAGATGACCCTCCAGATAGGCCACTCGCTCGACGTCGGTGACCCGGTTGTCGGGCCCCGGACCCTGCGGGTACGCGGCGCCGTTCTCCGTGATCAGCAGCGGGGTACCCGGGTAGTCCGAGCCGATTCGCTCCAACAGCAAGCTGAGCGAGGCCGGTTCGATCTGCCAGCCCATGTCGGTCACCGGGCCGAGCGGCGGCCGGTGCTCGATGCCTTCGGTGCCTGGGTAGTCCGCGACATTGCCCGGGGCGCCGTCCCGGACTCCCACGTACGTCGGGCTGTAGAAGTTGATCCCGAGAACGTCGATCGGCTGTCCGATCAGCGCTTCGTCACCGTCCCGTAGCCAGGTTGGCGGGCCGAACCTAGACACGTGCTCCAGCACGTCACTCGGGTAGCGACCGCGCAGCATCGGCTCCAGGAAGATCCGGTTGTGCAGCCCGTCGATCAACCTGACCGCGTCCAGGTCGGCCTGGCTCGTCGGATCCAAGGGGATCACGGACGCCGGGTTCAGCGTGACGCCGACGGTCTGGGTCCCCGCGGCGCGCAGTGCCGCCACCGCGAGCCCGTGTGCCAGGTTCAGGTGATGCACCGCTGCGAAGGCCGCTGCCGGGTCCTCACGGCCCGGGGCGTGTCGGCCGCTGCTGTAGCCGAGGTACGCGGAGCACCAGGGCTCGTTCAGCGTCATCCAGCTGTGGACGCGGTCGCCGAGCCGGGTGTGCACGATCGCGGCGTAGTCGGCGAACGCCTGGGCGGTACCCCGGTCGGTCCAGCCGCCCCGGTCCTCGAACGTCTGCGGCAGGTCCCAGTGGTACAGCGTCACCACGGGGTCGATGCCGTGGGCGATCAATTCGTCCACGAGCCGGTCGTAGAAGTCCAGACCACGGTGGTTGACCGGCCCCGTGCCGTCCGGCTGGATCCGTGGCCAGGACACCGAAAAGCGGTACGACTGAAGACCGAGGTTCCCCATCATGGCCACGTCGTCGCGGTACCGGTGGTAGTGGTCGCAGGCCACGTCCCCGGTGTGCCCCTGGTACACCTTGCCGGGCGTCCGACTGAAAGTGTCCCAGATGGAGGGGCCGCGCCCGTCCTCCCGGCTGGCACCCTCGATCTGGTAGGCGGCGGTGCCCGCGCCCCAGACGAAGCCGTTCGGGAAGGTAATCGCCGAGGTCTGATCCTGGCTGGTGGTGGGAGAGGTCTCCACAGTGGCTGTCATCCTTTGACTGCTCCGTTCATGATTCCGCCGATGATCTGCTTGCCGAAGACCACGAACACGATCAGCAGCGGGACGGTGGCGACCGCGGCGCCGACGAAGATCTGCGGCAGGTCGTCGTAGAAGCCGTTCGACAGGGTGGCCAGCGAGGTCTGCACGGTCGGGTTGTCGCTGCCGAACAGCACGGTGTAGGGCCAGATGAAGTCGTTCCAACTGGTCATGAAGGTCAACAAGCCGAGGACTGCCGCCGCGGGGCGCAGGCCCGGCAGGACCACGTTCCAGAACATCCTGAAGGTGCCGCACCCGTCGATTCGGGCCGCCTCGATCAGCTCGTCCGGCACGGCTTGGCCGGCGTACTGGCGCATCATGAAGACACCAAAACCGCTGACCAGAGCAGGGACGATGACCGCCTGAAGCTCACCGGTCCATTGCAGGGTGTCCGACGCCATCATCATGTACAGCGGGATGATGCCGAGTTGGGTGGGTACCATCATCGTGCCGATGACGATCAGCAACAGCGCGTTCTTACCCCGAAAGCGCAGCTTCGCGAAGGCGAAACCGGCCAGCGAGGAGCAGAAAACTACTGACACGGTGATGGTGCTCGAGACCAGTAGCGAGTCGGCAAGACCTCGCAGGAACTGCGCCTCGTCGTTGGCGAACAACCGGGTCAGGTTGTCGATGAAGTGGGAGCCCGGCGTGAGCGGGGGCGGCATCGCACCGACCTCGTCCGCGGTGCGGGTACCCACGACGAACATGTAGTAGATCGGGAAGATCGACAGCAGGGTCGTGGTGATCAGGGCGACATAGGTCAGCGGGGTCGCTGTCCACAGAGCAGCACCGCTCTCCCGGGATTTGGTCCGCTTGGCCGGCTTGATCACCGCGGTGGGCGGGGGAGCGCTGGTTCCGATTGCGATGACAACCTCTTCCCTTCGCCACTGATCCGGCGGGTGATGAGCGCGTTGACGAGCGCGATGACAACGATGATCAGGAAGAGCATCCAGGCCACAGCCGAGCCGTAGCCAAAGTTGTTGTAGTCCCCAAAAGCGTTCTCGTACATGTACATCGTGATTGTCTGCGCTTCGCGTCCTTGGCCGCCGAGGATGCTGTACGAACCGGAGTTGAAGAGCAGCGGCTCGACGAAGAGCTGGAGGTTGCCGATCGTCGACACGATGATGCAGAAGAGCAATGTCGGTTTGAGCATCGGGATGGTGATCGACCAGAACTGACGGGACCGTGTCGCGCCATCGATCGCCGCGGACTCGTAGAGGTCGCGCGGGACGGCCTGCATCGCGGCCAGGAAGATCAGCGCGTTGTACCCGGCCCAGCGCCAGTTCACCATCGTGGAGATCGCGATCCAGGAAAGGTACCGGTTCGAGTGCCAGTCCTGATTGTCCAGGCCGGTGGCTGACAGCAGCCAGTTGACCATGCCGAAGTCGGTGCTGAACAGTTGGGCGAAAATGATCGCGACAGCGGCGATCGACGTGATGTTCGGGATCAGCAGGCTCATCCGGAAAAAGGTTCGCATCCGCAGCGAGCGGTTGAGTAGGTCGGCCAGCCAGAGCGCCAACAGTAGTTGGGGGATCGTGGCCAGGACGAACATGCCCATCGTGTTGTAGGTGGCGTTCCAGAACTGCTCGTCCGTCAGGATTTTGGCGTAGTTTTCCAGGCCGATGAAGGGGTGAGCCTCTTCGAGCAGGTTCCAGTCGTGCAGGGACACCCAGGCCGTGTACATCAGCGGGAACGCGCCAAAGATGCCGAAGACCAAGAAGAACGGCGCGACGTAGAGGTACGGGGCGCCCTTCTCGTCGAAGCGGTGCAGCCAGTTCCGCATGGGCGAGCGGAGTGGCTCCGGGGCCGGCCGCGGCTGGCTGGCACCGCCAGGCGCACCGGCGCCGGTGTCCATCTGCAGGGTCATCGGGGATCCTCAAGAATGTCGGGCTGAGTGGTGCCGGGAGTGACCTGACGGCGTGGGGCCGCGGTGAGGGATTCACCGTCGGCCCCGGCCGGACGGAGAGCGGGTGTTACTTGGCCGCGTTGGTCTTCGCGTTCTTGACGGCCGTGGTCCAACCGCTGTTCTCGTCCAGCTTGCCGTTGTCCACCTGGGTGACCGCGGTCTCAACGGCGGTCCGGACCGCCTGGTTCTTCGGGCCCAGGTAGACCGGTTTCATGGACGTGACGCCCGCGCCGAAGAGCTGGCCCGTCGGTGCGTCGCTGAAGTAGGTGTTCCGGGCGTCCTCGACGGTGGCGTCGTCAAGGGCCGAGAGCCGCGACGGCAGCGCGCCGACCTTCTTGAAAGCGCCGATCTGGCCCTCCTTGCTGGTCAGGAACAGCGCCAGCTGGGCGGCCGCCTCCTTGTGCTTGCCCTGCGACGGTACAGCCAGGTGCGAGCCGCCCCAGTTGCCGGAGTCGCCGGGAACCTTGGCGACGCCCCACTTGCCTGAGTTACCCGGGCCCGAGTTCTTCTCGATGATGCCGAGCATCCAGGACGGACACGCGATAGTGGCGAACGTGCCCTGTTTGAAGCCCTGGTTCCAGTCGTTGCCCCACTGACCGAGGTTGGCGGTGATGCCGGCTTCCTTCATCGCGGCGGCAGTGTCGAAGGCACCCTTGACGGCGGGGTTCGACTCGACGGCCAACTGATCGGACCTGTCGAAGTACGTGTAGCCGGTGCTCTTCTCGGCTTCCTGCATCAGGATGACATTGAAGTTCGCTGTGGCGCTGTCAGTGAACTTCTTCTTCGTCTTCTCGACGTATTTCTTCCCGGTCTCGATGTACGCGTCCCAGGTCGGCCACAGCTTCGAGACCACTTCGGGTGCGCTCGGCAGGCCGGCGGCTTTGAGCAGGTCCTTGCGATAGCACATGGCCAGGCCGCCGACATCGGTGCCGACACCGATCTGCTTTCCGTCCTTGGCCACGCCCAGGTCGTACTTCCAGGGAAGGAAGTCGGTCTTGTCAGCCTCCGAACCGTACTTTCTGAGATCTTCGAAGTGTTGCGGGTTGGCCTTGTACTGGATCAACTGGCCTTCTTCGAGCGCAACGACGTCCCCAGCGCCCTTGCGGGTCGCCAGGTACTTGGTGAGCTGCGCTCCGTAGTCATCCAGGGTCGCGCCGCTACCGCGCACCTTGACGGTGACGTTCGGGTTGTCCCTCTGGTACTGGGCGAGGAGATCCTCATAGCCGAAGTCACCGAAGATGTCGAGGGTGAGTTCGACCTTGTCGTTGGCGCTGTCGGCGCTGTCGCCCGTGTCGTCGCCGCCGCCGCACGCGGCGACGCCGAGGACGAGCACCGAGGCCAGTGCGGCGGCGGCCAGCCGGTCATGGCGCGAGAAGACACCCATGGGTACCCCTTTCAGGGGAGGTTCGTCGAGTGAAGGAGGGTTGAAGGTGATGCGACTCACTAGGGGACGCGCTCCGGACGAATGATGCACGTCTGATTCCGATCCTGTCAAGAGAGCGCTTTCACGGCTACCTTCAGCTCGTTTCTCGGAGCAAGGAAGAGCCCTGCCAAACCGTATCAAGTAGCGTTTTATGGTGCAGCAGCGCCAAAGTTGATGGCGGCGGGAGGCTTGCCATTGGCCCAGATCTCACTTGACGATCTCTTCGGTCAGAGAGCGCTTTCAGAGGTGATGGGGTCGGCGCGCTCGCATCACGTTCCGCGCTGCCCAGGCGCCGACGCGTGATCCGGCAGGTGTACAAGGAGGTTCCAGCGGAGCGCTGCCGGCTGCGGTCACGCTGGCGGTAGCAGGGCTCCTGCCGAGGGGGCAACCACCACCGCCACAAGGCGGATGGCCAGTCATGACATCATGACTGCCAGTGGCTGGTCGAACCGACTGCCAGCACGCTTGCGGTCCCACCGGAGACCGGTGCGGATCGCCGGCCGGGGCCGAGTCGAAGGAGCGGGCAGCGATGGCTTCCAGTGCGCGCGCGGCCCGGCGTCAACCCACGCTGGCCACCGTCGCGGCCGTCGCGGGAGTCTCGCCCGCCACCGTCTCCCGGGTGATCAACAGTTCCGCATCGGTGAACGCGGATATCCGCGAGGCGGTCGAGAACGCCATCGAGCGTCTCGGTTACGTACCCAACCGCGCCGCCCGCTCACTGGTGACCCAGCGCACCGACTCGATTGCCTTGGTGGTGCGCGAGCCGGTGGGGTTCGGCATCGTTGACCCCTACCTGTCCAGCATGACCGTGGCGGCCAGCCAGTCCCTGGTCGGGAGCGGCATGCATCTGGTCGTGATGATGGCGAAGAATGGCGAGGACCAAGCCGAGCTGGCTCGGTATGTCCGGGCCGGACACGTGGACGGCGTCATGTTGCTGTCCGTCCACGACGACGACCCGTTGCCGCAGCAGCTTCTGCGGGCCAAGATCCCTACGGTCCTCGGTGCCCGCCCGATGACGCCCCTGGAGGGGTGCAGCTATGTCGACGTCGACAGTCACGGCGGTGCTCAGATGGTCGCCCGGCGGTTCGTCACGGCTGGCCGGACCCGGTTGAGCACGATCGCCGGGCCGCGGGACATGATGGCCGGCGTGGATCGGCTGAACGGATTTCGGGCTGCCCTCAGTGAGGCGGGTGAACCTCCGCCGGTGGTCGCCTACGGCTCCTTCACTCGTGAGTCCGGGCAAGAGGCGATGCGCGTCCTGCTGGAGCGTGACCCCAGTCTCGACGCGGTCTTCGTTGCCAACGACATGATGGCACTCGGTGCGATGTCCGTGCTCAAGGCGGCCGGGCGCCGGATTCCTGACGACGTGGCCGTGGTCGGTTTCGACGACGTCGAGGTGGGCCGACACACGGATCCCGCGCTGACCACCATCCACCAGCCGATCGCGGAGCAGGCCAGCCTGCTGGTCGAGATGCTGATCGGCCAGATCAGGACGGGAGAGGCTGCGCCGAATCCAGCCATACTTCCTACCCGGCTGGTGGAACGCCAGTCGGGCTGATCGATTGAGGGGCTGGCAAGGTTTGTCGCAGAGGTTGCCCCGGTGTTACTGGGGCAACCTCTGCCCGGTCTGAAGCGAGGGTGTGCCCTCGTTCACGAAGTCACCGCCACTTCGAGACCGTCTGCCGGCCCGCTCCCAACCGCACGACACAACGATCCGCGACCGCTAAGCCGAACAGCGCGATGCTGCACAGATCGGTCCGTGAGAGCGCTTTCACGTTGACTCCACCGGGATGCCTTCCCGCTAGCGCCAAGGAAATATGCGCTGACCATAGATATTGACCTCCACGAAACTGGCGTCTACCCTCGGCGCGAAAGCGCTCTCTTGAGCTTTCCCACACAGTGAGGTGTGACATGTCGAACCCACTACCCCCCATCAAGCCATCGCGTGCGCTCTGGTCACGGCTCGCGGCGACGGCGGCGTTCGTCACCGCCGTCACCGCCGTGCCCACCCTTCTGATGGTCGGTGCCCAGGCAGCCGTCCCCCCGGCGCAGGCCGGCTTCACCACCGTCTTCAGCGACGACTTCTCCGGTCCGGCCGGGACCGGGGTCAACACTGGTGACTGGCTTTACGCCACCGGGCACGGATACCCCGGTGGCGCCGATAACTGGGGCACCGGTGAGACCCAGAGGATGACCTCCAGCACCGCCAATGTCGCCACGGACGGGTCGGGACACCTGGCCATCACCCCACTGCGCGACTCGTCAGGGGCATGGACGTCGGGCCGGATCGAGACCCGTAGCACCGATTTTGCCGCACCTGCCGGTGGCATCCTGCGCGTTGAGGCCTCACTTCGGCAGCCGGACGTCACTGCCGCCACTGGGGCGGGATACTGGCCGGCGTTCTGGATGCTGGGCGCCGATGCGCGGCCCGTGGGCGCGACGAACTGGCCCAGCATTGGTGAGATCGACATCATGGAAAACGTCAACGGCCGCAACTCGGTCTTCTCCACCTTGCACTGCGGCACGGTATCGGGTGGCCCCTGTAACGAGCCCATCGGAATCGGCAGCGGCGAGCGTGCCTGTCCTGGCTGTCAGAGCGGGTTCCACACGTACGCGATGGAGCTGGATCGCAGTGTCAGCCCCGAACAGATCCGTTACTACCTGGACGGCACGCACACCTTCACCGTGCTCTCCAATCAGGTCGACTCGACAACCTGGGCGAACGCCACTCACCACGGCTTCTTCCTGATCTTCAACGTGTCTATCGGGGGCGCCTTTCCCGCAGCCTTCGGCGCGGCCACCGCGAACTCGGCAACCGTTTCGGGCAAGCCGATGCTGATCGACTACGTGTCGGTCTCCACCAAGGGCAGCGGCGACATCTCGACGCCGACCAGCACCCCGACCACCACATCCGGGACGTCGGACGCGTACGCAAGAATCCAGGCCGAAAGCAGTGACAGTCAGTCCGGCACGGCCACCGAAACCACCACCGACACGGGCGGCGGCCACAACGTCGCCGCTATCGGAAACAGTGACTGGTTGCGTTACGCCGGCGTCAATTTCGGCTCCACCCCGGCACATCAGTTCAGTGTTCGCGCAGCCTCGGGCGTGGCCAACGGCTCCAACGGGCTGGTGGAAGTACGGCTCGACAATCGCAGCAACCCCCCGATCGCTACCATCGCCATCGGGAACACCGGCGGCTGGCAGAACTGGCGAACCGTACCCATCAACACCTCAGCTCTCACCGGGACTCACGACGTCTACCTGACTTTCAGCAGCGGTCAGCCGGCCGATTTCGTGAATATCAACTGGTTCACTTTCGCCCGCTAACGGTTCGCTCCGAGCGGTACGCTGCGCTGCCCGCGCTCGACCTGAAAACCTCACCGAGGGCGACAACTTCAACCGTGGGGCATCCTTGATGGCGTCCCCTCGCCAAGCGTGGTCATCGGTCAGTGTCATGGCGACGATTGACCCGTGGGTCGTGTCCGAAGCCACGCACAGTTCCTGGTCGCTTCAGACTTTCGCTCATGCTGTGAGTATCTCGCTGAAACCCTCAAGGTGGCAGGGCACAACGTCCTTATTCCCAAGGACCAGTGCATGGTATGGCTAGTGATCCTCCGATCCGAGCCGGGATGGTTCAGGTGACGCAGGTCGGTTGAGGCGCGATACATTTCATCCCAACGGACATGGAGATCGCCACGAAGGCGTTCACCATCGGTCCGATTGCCTCACCGGAAACATCCGGATCACTTCGCCGTGGCGCCATTTCGACGGGGTCACGGAAGCGATCGGGGTCGCCACCAGAACGACGACGAAAGGTTCATCATGGCAGCCCTTTCCCGCTGGGTCACCGACACCGAAGACGGTCACTCCCAGTGGTACATAGAGCGGTTCCGGAAGATGGCGGCCGAGGGCGCTGACCTGGGTGGCGAGGCCCGACTCGTGGACGCGATGGTGGCGCGGGGCTCGCGCATCCTTGACGCTGGGTGCGGTCCAGGCCGCGTCGGCGCCCTGCTGCACGCGCGGGGCCATGATGTCGTCGGTGTCGATGTCGATCCTGAGCTGATCGCCGCGGCCCGGGAGGACCACCCCGGTCCGGCCTGGCTCGTCGCGGACCTGGCTGATCTCGACCTGCCCGCCGCCGGGATCGCTGAACCGTTCCACGCCGCGGTGGTTGCCGGGAACGTCCTGGCCTTCGTAGCCAAGGGGACGGAGCCAGACGTGCTGTGCCGGATCGCCGCCCACCTGCTGCCCGACGCGATCGTCCTGGTGGGGTTTGGCACCGACCGCGGGTACCTGCTGCAGGACTTCGACACGCACGTCACCGCCGCCGGCCTCACCCTGGAGCACCGGTTCGCGACCTGGGATCTGCGACCTTGGCACGACGATGCCACCTTTGCCGTCAGCGTGCTGCGGCGTCCGCCTGGCTAGAAGACGGACCAACCGGTTTCGCGGACCAACTCCTCGAGCAGGTGGACGCCGCCTAAGGAGTTTCCACGGGCATCCAGGCGTGGGCTCCACACGCACACGGCGCACTGGCCGGGGACGATCGCCAGCACTCCGCCTCCGACACCGCTCTTGCCGGGCAGCCCGACCCGGTACGCGAAATCGCCGGCAGCGTCGTACAGGCCGCAGGTGAGCATGAGGGCGTTCACCCGGCGGGCCTGCGCCGTGGGCAGCACCTGGCAACCGTCTCGGCCGATCCCGGCTCGGGCCAGGAAAAGCCCGGCTCGGGCGAGATCGATACAGCTCGCGGAGATCGCACACATCCGGGTGTACTGGTCCAGCAGATCCGGGACGTCGCCGCGCACGGTGCCGCAGCTGGCCATGTAGTGCGCCAGAGCCGCGTTGCGGTGACACCCAGCTCGCTCCGAGGCGGCCACCACGGGGTCGACGTCAAGGCCGGGGTTGGCTGCCTCCCGGCGCAGCAGATCGAGCACCACGCTGCTGGCGTCGCCGTGAGTCGACCGCAAGTGGTCGGTCAGGAGAAGGGCACCCGCGTTGATGAACGGGTTCCGCGGTCGTCCTTCCTCGCTTTCCAGCAGCATGAGGCTGTCAAAACGGTCACCAGACGGCTCTTTGTCGATGCGAGACCAGAGGGCTGGGGCTCCGTCTGACAATGCTTGGCACAGCGCGAAGAGCTTGCTGATGGACTGCACCGAGAACGGGACGTCGCTGTCGCCGGCGGTGATCAGCGAGCCGTCAACGCCGGCGATCGCGATCCCCAGTTGCTCGGGATTCACCTCCGCTAACGCCGGGATGGACGACACGCGATTTCCGGTTGGGGCAGCGGCCCGGACGATGGCCAGGCATCGATGAACGACGGCGGACAGGGCGTGGATGGAGGGGGTCATTCCTGAGTGGCCGGATCGTCGCACAGCACCAGATGGATCCAGGCCGCCAGGCGGGTCTCGGGATCGTGGAGATCCAGTCCGAAGAGCTCCTCGATGCGCCGAAGACGATATCGAAAGGTGTTGTGGTGCAGTCCTACTGCGGTTGCTGCGGTAGGGACGTCGCCCAGCGCATCGAAGAACGCGCGCAATGTCAGCCGATATTCGGTCCCCTTGAGATCGTCATGGCGGATCAGAGCGCCGACCGCTGGCAGTCGGACCGCCGGTGCTACCCCGAGCAGGTCATGCAAGTCCGACAGCATCGCTGGTGCCCGGAGCGCATCCAGCCCGCCGTGCGTCCCCCAGGCTTTTCGTCCGGCGAATACTCGCAGCACCCGGTCGGCCTCGGCGCGGCTCTGGGAAGCATTGCGGACCGGGTGATTCAGCCCTATTCCGACGCGGATGTCCACGCCGGTCGTGACTCGCCCGCGATCCACCACGTCCTTCGCAACCCGGGTCAAGGTCTCCTCGCCCACCTGAGCCGATCCTGGAATCAGTGCGTACACAACTCGGCCGACAGCTACCGTGCTGGAGCGGGACCACAGGGCTTCGCAGCGTAAGGACACCAGGGTGGCCAGTCGGAGGGTGACGATCTCGATCGGGGTGTCCACAGCAAGCCTTGGTTCAACGGCGATCACCCGGGCCGGGATGTCCGGATCGACCGCGAGCCGGTCCTGGACCAGGTGCCGATCGAGCCGGCCTTCCAGCAGAGACCGGAACTGTTCGCCACGTACATGACGATCCACGTCTGCGGCGCTGCGCGCCCGCAGCAGGTGCAGGGCCGCCAACCCGGCGGCATTGATGAGCGCGGCATCGGCTTCGGCGGTGAACGGTTGGTCACCGGCAACCACCCACAGCGACCCCAACATTTCCTCACCCGCACGCACGGCCACCGCCAGGCGGGGGCGCAGGGATGGCGGTTCGCCGTTCAGGTGGAGCACGCCGTCCCCGCGCAGCAGCGCGCGGTAGCGCTCGTGGTTGCTTTCCGCTGCTGGCGCTCGGCGGCCGAGAATTCCCAGTCGGCGCAATTCGTCGATCGGGTAGTCCGGGTTCGTCGAGTAGGCCAGCACCCGCATCGCCGCATCCTCGACCGCGACCGCTCCGCCGACAGCGGCCGCGACGGCATTGGCGAGGGCGAACAGATCCGAGGCCGAGTCGGCTTGCTCGACGCGGCCGGGAACGGCACACGCTCCCGCAAGCAGAGCGAGCAGACGACGCCAACTGAGGCTGTCATCGCAGACGCACAGGGCAAGTCCGATCTCGGTGCACGCATCGGCCAGCGCGGCGACCGAATCTCCGCGCGCTTTGATCACCAGCGCAGCGGCCCCCGCGAGGCCTAGGCGCCCGGCGATCGTGATTGCCGCGACGTCGTTGGGACGAAGACCGGGTGTGACGACCATCGATGAGCGGTAGACGACGTCGTCCCCACCGTCGTAGATCGCCGGCTCACCGACAATCGTGTCAATCCCGCCAGGGGCGACCACCACCGACAAGACGTTGGGGCCAAGAACGTCCGCGACCTCGGTCAACGTCACGCTTCCCGCGCGGGCTTGACCCTGTTTCGTCACTGGCTGGTGCCTCCTTCGACCTGCAGTCTCGCTGACCATCGACCCGGAACACATTGGTCTGCACGCTAAGACAGCAGGGCTGATTTCAGCCGAGCGACCGAAGATGTCGAAGGCCAGCCCTCTACTAGATGCCGAAGGCCCGCCGTTAGCCGTCGACTCGCGCCCATACGCCGAGCGAACGAGCATTATCGGGGAAGATCCGACCCATGCGGTGGGCAGGTTCTTCCCCAGCCAGGGTGGACGACGGATGGATGGCGACGGCAGGGGGGTACGGCCAAGAGGTCGGGCCTGCGGGCTGCTCCGCGCTGGATTCGGCGAAGCGGGGGAGGATGGTCGGGCTTACGTTGTCGAAGAATTCCTGGCGGACCGGGTGGACCCGGCGTGCTGTGCGGGCCGTGTGGGCCCTGTGGGCTGTGCGGGCCGGGTAGGCCCGGTGGGCCGGGCGGGTTCGGCGGGCCCGACGGGTGTTGGCCCGAGCAACGCCCTCCGGTGCGAGGTCGCCACGGTGGTAGCGCTTCTTGAACCGCAGGATGGGCGACTCCACCAGGTACCACGAGCCTGCGGCGGCAACGATCGCCAGCAGGCCAGAGACCAGCCGCTGCGATCCGCTCAGGATCTGACCGCCCGGCTCCAGGCTGATCAGTAGCCAGTTCCACAGGTACAGGCCGTAGGAGATGCGCCCGAACCAGCGCAGCAGCGGCAACTTGAGAATCGATAGCCGTGAGGCGGCGAGCACCAGGACACCGCCGGCCAGGTCCACCGGGAACATCAGCAGGGCCTGTAGCTGCCATTCGTCGACCGCCACCACCCGGGTGATCACCAGAGGCAGCACGCACACCATGATCAAAGTGGCCATGGCCACCGGGCGCGGGACGACCAGGCGCCTGCCGGAGTGCCGGGCTGCCGCCAACGCACATCCGCTGAGCAAGAAGATGGCATTGCTGTCGGGGGAGTAGTACGTCCAGTCGTACCCGAACCGGAAGATCGACACGATGTGCCAGACGAACCCCAGGACACACAACCCGAACAGGATGCGCTCGACCATCCGGTAGTTTTCCCGGAACCGAAAAAGAATCAGCCCGAGCACGAACGGCCAGATCATATAGAACTGCTCTTCGACCGCGAGGGACCAGGCGTGGGCCAGGACGGAGAAGTGGCCGGTCGCACTGGCGAAGTCTTGGATGTAGAAGAGCGTTGTCGCGAGTCCAGGCCAGACCGTGTCCAGCCGTGGATCGGATACCGCCCAGAGCAGTGGCGGGGTGAGAAGGACGATCAGCAGCAACCCCGGGAACAGCCGCAGTGCGCGGCGGGCGTAGAAGGCTCGCGAGTCCACTCGGCCCCAGCGGGATTCTTCCTGCAGCAGCAGCGAGGTAATCAGGTATCCGGAGAGCGTGAAGAAGATGGCCACCCCGGCCGGCCCGGCTTGCTCGGCGTGATAGCTGCTGAGGTGCGAGGCCACGACCATCAGGACCGCGAGACCGCGCAGCCCGTCCAGCCCCAGTGCGCGCTGCGGGACCTCTGCGGATGTCTTTGCTGTGGTCACGATGGAGGATCATGACCGGTATATCCCAAAAAAATCAACCGAATTCACCATTTCGGCTGTGAATTTCCCTCTCTGTTCATACTTTCCCACAGATTGCGAGGCAGCATAGGTCTCTATACTCAGAGTGACCGTGAAAGCGTCAATGAGCGAGTGAATCACCCATTCAGCGGACGTTATATTCGGTCTTACGCGGCACTCTCGGCAGACGTTGATGACGTCTCCTGATCGGATTTCGCCAGGTTATCCGCCATCTTTCCTCCTCGTATGCTGGCCTGATGACGACAGTGACCGGCAGCCGCCCTCGGCGATGGCTCGCAACCCCGGTCGCGTTGCTCGCGGTAGCCCTGGTCGCTGGGTGTGGAGCTTTCTCGGTCGCTGAGCCGCGTTCCGCGGACCCGCAGTCCGCAGCGGCAGGGTCCCCGGCGTCCGGCTCCGCGTCGCTGCTGGCCTTCACTGGCACGACAGTCGATGGCAAACCCTTCGCCGGCGCTTCGCTGCTCGGCAAGCCGACGGTGCTGTGGTTCTGGGCGCCGTGGTGTCCGACCTGCCTGATGCAGGCCAAGGGAGTGCGCGAGGCCGTAGCGGCGAGCGGTGACCGGGTGAACATCGTCGGCGTGGCCGGGCTGGCCACCACCAAGGACATGCCCGAGTTCATCCGGCTCGCCAAGCTGAGCTCGATGACCCACATCGCGGACGAGGCCGGCGCCGTGTGGAAGAGCTTCGAAGTGACCGAGCAGAGCTGGTTCGCGATGCTGGACGCCGCCGGAAAGGTCACCTTCGTCGGCAGGCTGGCGCCCAAGGACATCCCTGCTCGGGTAGCGGCGCTGGCATGAACGACGTCCCGCTGGGTCTGGCAGTCGCGGCGGGGAGCGTCGCCGCGCTCAACCCGTGCGGATTCGCACTGCTGCCCGCCTACCTCTCGCTGCTGGTCGGTGGGGACGACATGCCCTCCGGAGCGAGGGCCGTTCGTCGGGCGTTGACCGCGGCCCTGGCCATGACAGTGGGCTTCACCCTGGTGTTCGCCGGCTTCGGTCTGGCGCTGGCACCGGTCGCGGCCGTGGCCGCGCGGTACCTGCCCTGGTTCACCGCCGTCCTCGGGCTGCTGTTGGTGGCTCTCGGGGGCTGGCTGCTGGCCGGACGATCCATGCCCGGACTACGCCGATTCGGTGGTACCTCGCCGATCACCGGATCCGTGGTTTCCCTGATGGGGTACGGCGCGGCGTACGCGCTGGCGTCGCTGAGCTGCACGGTGGGCCCGTTCCTGGCGATCGTGGTGTCCAGTTTCCGGGCGGGATCCGTGCTCGGCGGGATCGCGCTCTTTCTCGCCTACGCGGCCGGGATGGGCCTCGTCGTCGGGGTCGCCGCGCTCGCCGTGGCGCTCGCCCAGCCGTCGGTGGTTGGTCGGCTGCGCCGGTCCGCCGCCGTGATGTCACGGATCGGTGGGCTCATCGTCCTGCTCTCGGGTGCCTACGTGGCCTACTACGGATGGTACGACCTGAGGGTCCTGCGCGGTGGGGACCCGAATGACCCCGTCGTCACCGCTGCGGTGTCGGTGCAGGGCTGGCTGGCGGACGGCGTGGCGCGGGTCGGCTGGCTGTGGCTCGCCGTCGTCCTCACTGTCCTGGTGATTGGCGGCACGCTGCTCGGGCGCCGCCCGCGATCCGGGCCTGAACCCATCGACGCGCGGCCCTGAGAGTCAAGCCCGCGTCGTGGGTCGGCTGGCGCGACCACGGCCACCCCGCATCCCCGTGGCCAGCGGCCCGGCCGGTCTGAGGGCGGTCAGGGATGCTGTCGGCGCGTTCGGGACGTGCTGCATGCTCGCTGGTCGCCCTTCCGGTCTCGATTAACGGTCAGAGTCGCTTGTCCCCTAAGATGGAGACACAACGACGCGGGGTGGAGCAGCTCGGTAGCTCGCTGGGCTCATAACCCAGAGGTCGCAGGTTCAAATCCTG
>JANNPJ010000145.1:0-7338 GCA_031400005.1 Kineosporiaceae bacterium
CCGGGATGAAGGCGTCGTTCGCGGCGAGGATCAGCAGCGTCGGCACCGCGACGCGACGCTCGACCGTGTCGGCTCTCGCCGGCAACGAGTACGTCAACAGCGCGTACCTGTGCCAAGCCAAGCACTCCGGCCACACCCGCATCTTCTATGCCAAGTTCACCACCAACCTGGGACGGACCCTGGCCGGCGGCACGACCACCGACAACTGCGTCACCCGCATCGCGCCGCCCGGCTGGCAGATCGCCGGCTTCCACGGACGCTCCGGGGAAGGGGTCGACAAGGTCGGCTTCATCTACACCCCGAGGGCCGCCATCCGGTAAATCGGGCCACCGCTCGCCTTGGTGACTGTGCCCCTGGAAAACCGGTGATCGAGGCCAAAACTGGCCCCAGTTGCCGGTTTTTGAGGGGCACAGTAGTGATTCCCACCGTGCCTGACCGCGGTCTCGCAATCCTGGTCGGTCAGTCCGCGCCGAGCGGAATGCGCGACCGCACCCGGTACCCGCCTTCCGCGGTGGGAGCCGTCTCCAGGGTGCCGTGCAGGATGTCGACCCGTTCCCGCAGACCGATCAGGCCGTGCTGGGAAACGGCACCAGGTCAAAAGCGGCAACCACTCTACGGCGCCAAGATCATCCGAGCGGGGCCGGCAGTCGTACATGATCACGGGAAAGTTTGGGGCGCCGGTATCCAGGGTTCAAATCCGCCAACAGGATCTGATCACCGGAGGAGTGCAGAGTGAGCGCCAGTTGCGGACACAATCGGCGTTCACACTGGATTAGCTTCCTGAGTTTCTTTCGTTCGGTGTCACTCGATCGCCGTCCAGTCAACTCAAGCGCCGTCCAGCAGGGCGAGTGCTTCGCCGAGGAGTTCGATCGAGGCCTCGGTGATCGGATCCACGGTGAGTTGCAGGTGTGTCGCGCCGGCCTGGGCCATCGCGTCGAGGTGGGCGGCGATGTCGGCGGGGGAGCCCTGAACTGGGTGGACCACCGCGTTGTAGGTGTCGCCCATCAGGCGGCCACCACTGCCGGGAAGACTGACCAGAACGGCCGCGGTGGCGGCGACGTCGCCCGGCTGGCGGCCGGCCTGGGCAACCGCTTCGTCAACCCGATCGCGGACGGCGGCGAACCCTTCGGGAGTGTTGCCGTAATCGCTCCACCAGACATTCCAGGCGTCGACGTGGGGTAGCCCGAGCCGCAGCATTCGCGGGCCGATCGAGCCGAGCATCAGCGGTGGGCCATCCGGCCGGGTCGGCCCCGGATCGAGCACGCAGTCCTCGACCCGGTAGTAGGAGCCGTCGAAGTCGATCCGCCCGTCCCGCAGCAAGGTGCGGATGACGGTGAACGCCTCCTCGAACCGCGAGACCCGGTGGTCATAGGGGAAACCGAAAGCCCGGTACTCACGGTCGTTCCAACCCGCGCCGAGACCGAGGATCAGGCGTCCGCCGGAGATGGCATCCACCGTCGCGGCCATCTTGGCCAGCATCGCCGGAGCATGGAAACTCGTCGAGGCGACCAGTGGTCCCAGTTCGACGCGCTCGGTGACGGCCGCGAGCGCGGCCAGCGAGGTCCAGGCCTCCCACGGCCCCCGGGTGCCAGCGCCGGGCAGGTCGTAGAGCAGGTGGTCGCCGACCCACAGCGAGTCGAACCCCACGGCCTCCGCGGTTCGGGCCATCGAGAGCAGCTCCGGCCACCCGACGGCCCGTTCTACCTCGGGCAACTGAACTCCGACACGGCATCGACGAGGCATCTGCGGACTCTATCCGACAAGCAATGTCGGCGCGTCGGCAGGTCACGTTCTGGTGAATGTTGCATCGATTTTCCCAGTAGCCCCTCCGGACCCATCTTTGCCCTCCAATTCGGCGTGATTGTTATATTTTCCTGTTTCTAGCAGGGCGCCGGGGTCAGGCGGCTGCGTTTTTCCGGCATCATGGATTTGATGGAGCAGGTATGGCTATTCCGCGCGCAGCCTTGGCGGGCGTCACCCGAGTCGCTTTGATTTCGACCGTAGCGGCCTCGTTGGCGCTCGTCCCGATCATTCCCAGCGAATCGAGTGATCGGACGGCGAATTCTGGTTGGACGGCGAGTTCCAGTCGGACGGCGGATTCTGGCCGGGCCCTCGATTCCGGCCGGGTCGACGCGCGTCCGGTCGTCGTCGTTTCCCGACCAGGTCGCGAATCAGCCGCTCGGGCAAAGGTTTCCGACCTTGGCGGGCGACTGACCCGAGATCTTCCGCTGGTTCACGGGTTTGCCGCGGAAATGCCGGAAAGCGCGGTGGCGGACCTCGCTGCGTCCGGCGTGGTCCGATCGGTCACGCCGGACACCGAGGTGCGCGTCTCGTCGCTGCCCAGAAACGCGGCCTCAGCCAAGGGTGCGCTGCTCGCGGCAGGCGCGCCGACGGAGCCCACTTCGGTGTATCCGCAGGCGTTGCGCGCTGACCGGGTCTGGCAGGCGGGGGATCGAGGCCAGGGCGTGACCGTGGCAATGATCGACACGGGAGTCACGGCATCCCCGGATCTGGCCGGCCGGATGGTGAACGTCAGCGATGGACTGCTCAGCCCCAGCGCACCGTGCAAGAACCTCTCCGGCGAGTCCTCCTGCAACGACAGCTACGGCCACGGGTCGTTTGTCGGCGGCGTGATCGCCGGTGACGGTACCGGCAGCGGCGGGTTGTATTCCGGCGTGGCGCCCGGAGCGAAACTGCTCTCGGTGAAGGTAGCCGGCGCCAGCGGCGCCACCGATGTGAGCAATGTGCTGGCCGCTATCCAATGGGTGGTGAGTTATCGCAGTAAGTACAACATTCGCGTTCTCAATCTATCGTTATCCACCGATTCGACACAGAGCTATCGGACTGACCCGTTCAATTACGCCGTTGAGCGTGCCTGGGACGCCGGCATCACCGTCGTCGTCTCGGGCAGTAATCGGGGCCCGCAGCCCGAGACAATCTCCAAGCCCGGGGACGACCCCCTGGTGATCACCGTTGGTGCCAGCGACGACCGAGGGACTCCGGGGATTGGCGACGACGAACTCCCTGACTTCAGCTCCCGCGGGCCAACTGTCCCGGACGGCCTGGCGAAGCCGGACCTGGTGGCACCGGGCAGTCATCTGATGTCGTTGCGATCGGCCGGCAGCACGATTGACCAGAACCTCCCGGCGTCCACCACCGGCTCGTACCACCGGGGTAGCGGCACGTCTTTCGCGGCGGCTGCGACGTCGGGCGTGGTGGCGTTGATGCTGAACCGTCATCCCGAGATGCAGCCGAACCAGGTGAAATACGCGCTGATGCAGACGGCCAGGTCGCTGCGGGCCGGATCGGATCCGACGATCGTCGGTGCCGGGTTGGTGGATGCTCAGGCAGCAGCGCTGAACCCGCCGGCTGGAGCCGCGAACCAGGCAGTGATCCGTTCCAACGGAACCGGTCTGCTCCAGGCCAGCCGCGGTCATGTCAGCGTGGAGACGATCGCCTCACCCAGCACGGTGGTGAACGGCCAGCTCACGGCTCAGCTGGTGCTCTGGGACCCGCTCGGCTATCTCCTTGGGTGGACGCCGGTGAGCTGGGTGGTGTCACCCTGGGCGCTGACCCCGTTCCTGCCCGTGCGGTGGGACGACGACGACTGGTCGGGCCGCAATTGGGGAGGGCGCAACTGGGGCGGCGGCGACTGGCAGGGATCGACCTGGGAGGGAGATCCTGTGGACCGTGACTACGGGCAGCCGACCGACGGTGCGCTGTGGTTCGGGGCATGGGGCTAGCGTCACGCCGCTATGGTGTCTGGCTCTGGATCGGCGTTCTCGCGGGCATCGCGATTGGCACCGGAATCAGTGCCCAGCAGGTCGCCGCCGGATCTCCGCGGCCGGCGGTCGATCTGCTGGAATGGACCCTGATCGGGCTTGCCCTCGTGGTTGCCGGTTGCCTGACCGTCGAGGTTCGCCATCGCGGCGAGGTCGAGTCGTTCGACGTGTTCGAGGTCGCTCTGGCGCCGGCGTTCCTCTTCCTCCTGGGGGAGCACGTCGTCCTCCTGGCGGCCGCGGCGAAGGCAATTTCGCAGCTGATTCTGCGAATGCCGGCAATCAAGCTGGGTTTCAACGTCGCTCAGTGGGCGGCGTGCGCCGGTTGCGGCGCGCTCACTTTCGCCGTCCTCACTCGTGCTGGATATCCACGACTCGCTTTGCTGGTGGCGATGATGGTGGTGGCCGGGACCAACCTGGTCGCCGTGGTCGGCCTGTTCGGCTTGCTCGACGGACGTCCCGCCGTCCGTCAATTGTTGCGCCCACAGGCACTGCAGTGGAGCGCCACGGTCACCGCGCTGACCATCACAGCCGGGCTTGGGATCACCGCGGCGGCGGTGGGCAACTCGGCGGCGCTGCTGTTCATCGTTGCCCTGCCGGTGCTGTTGCACCTGGCCGGTCGCGGCTATCCACTGGCACGGGCTGATCTGGACCGAATTCGCCGTCTGCAGGCGGGTACTCGTGCCCTGTCTGCGGTGCACGACGTCCGCCTTGAGGCAACCCCGTTCCTCACCGAACTGGCCCACAGTTGCCAGGCGCTGGGCGCCGAACTGGCCCTGCGCCGGCGCGATGGCGAGGGCTTGGAGGCGTACCGATACCGGGCCACCACCCGGCAGGAGTTGGCGAGCTCCGCGGCCGAGGAGGTCCTGACCAGAACCCTTCTCTCCGAACGGTTGCCGGTGCATGCGATCGGACAGGCCGTCCCGGCCAAGGTGCGGTGGCCGCCGGCCCTGCGGACGATCCGCTGCCGGCTGGCCTGGTGGTCGCGAGTGACGCCGGCGAGCGCGCCGGTCACCGACGCCACCGACCGACCGGTGGTCGCGGCGGCATTGCGAGCGGCAGGCTGGCGGGACTGTCTGGCGGTTTCGGTGTGGATCGACGGGCGCGAAGCCGGAATGCTGGCCGTGTACGACCGCAGCGGGTTCGCCGATCTCGACGAGGCGGATCTGGCGATCATCGAGGCGTTCAGCCGCGAGGTGGCCGCTGCTCTGCAGCGGGCGGCCCTGGTGGACGAGATCGTGGACGCCCGCCGGGACGCCGCCCGGATCGTTGAGAGCAGCAACGACGGTATCGTCACCATTGCCGCCGACGGATCGGTGCTGACCTGGAACACCGCCTTCGCGGTATTGACCGGGTATGACAAGGGTCAGATCCTCGGTCCGGGTGGGCTCAGCCTGCTCGACGCCCGGGATGCCGGTCACGAACCGGTGCGACTGGCGGACTGGGCGGCCGACGAGGCATCGATGCCCTCGGTGCCTGCGATGCCTGCGATGAGTTGGCTGCCGGAGGAAGTCAGCGTCCGGGCCGTCGGTGGCGGACGTCGGTGGCTGTCCTGCTCCTACGCCCGCATCCATGACGACGGTGATGGCGACCTCCTCGTGGTGATTGCCAGGGACGTCACCGATCTTCGCCGACAACGCGCCCTGATCACGGGGCAGAGCCATGTCATGGAACTCATCGCTTCTGGTGAATCGCTGGATACCAGCCTGACCGCCGTCGCCGACCTGATCGGCCATCAACTGGAGTGCTCCGCCGCCATCCTGCTCACCGATCCTGGCAACCTGAATGAACTCCATGTCGTTGCGCAGGCCGAGGTGACCACCCGGGATGGTCGATGCCCGGCCCGGCTGCCCTCCGAGGCCGAGGTGGTCGAACAGGTGACCGCGAACCTGGTGGATCTGCAAGCGCTGGCTGGGGGGACACCGGCCAGGGTGGACCAGCCCACGCACTCGTACTGGGCACTGCCGATGTTCGACGCGCAGGAGCGAGTCGAAGGCGTGATCGTGGCACTCTCGCCGACTCTGGCCGAGACGGACGTCCACACTCTTCAGGTTCTGCGCACGGCAGTTCGGTTGACCGAGGTAGCCGTCGATCGGGACGCAGCCCGAACCCGTTTGACCCATCAGGCCTCCCATGACCCGCTGACCGGCCTGCCCAACCGGACGGTGTTCCTGGACCGATGCGAGCACGCGCTGCACACTGCGGCCCGGCACGAGGAGTTGGCCGTCGTCCTCTTCGTCGACCTGGACCGGTTCAAGGTGATCAACGACAGCCTCGGCCACGATGCCGGCGACCGGTTGCTGGTCGCGGTGGCGAAACGGCTGCGGCTCGCGGTTCGCCCGACCGACACCATCGCCCGGTTCGGCGGCGACGAATTCACCATCTTGTGTGAGCGACTGCAGAGCCCGGACGACGCCCGGATCCTCGCCGAGCGGGTACTCGACCTTTTCGCAACCCCGTTCCGCGTGGGCGGGCGGGAAGTTTTTGGGACGGCGAGCGTCGGCATCGCCTTGGGGTGCGCTCCGCAACGCGCCGAGGAACTCGTCCAGGACTCCGACGCGGCGATGTACCGCGCGAAAGCCCAGGGCGGGAACCGATTCGACTTCTTCGATGAGGCACTGCGCCGCCGGTCCCAGCAACGGCTGGCGGACTATGCCGCGTTGCGACGAGCGGTGGAAGGCCACGAATTTGAGGTGCATTACCAGCCGACCATCGCGCTGGCGGACGGCTGCCCGATCGGGATGGAGGCGCTCGCCCGCTGGCGACATCCCCGGCGCGGGCTGCTGCACCCGGATTCCTTCATCGACCTGGCGGAGGAGACCGGCCTGATCGTGCCGCTGGGACGCCAGATCCTGACCACGGTGCTGCGGGAGATGCCGTTACCGCAGCCGGATGAGCGAGCGCTGCGGGTCAGCGTCAATCTCTCGGCCAGGCAGCTGACCGAGCCCGACCTCGCTGCCATGGTGCAAATTGCCCTCGAGGAAGCGAATGTGTCGCCCGCCCGTTTGGCCTTTGAGATCACCGAAAGCGTGCTGCTCACCGATTCGACGGCCATCCAGTCGGTCATCGGTCAGCTCAAGGAGATCGGTGTCGACCTGTCCCTGGACGACTTCGGGACCGGCCACTCGTCGATGGATTACCTGAAGTTTCTGCCGGTCGATGAGCTGAAGATTGAGCGCCGATTCGTGGCCGGTCTACTCAGCGATCGCCGTGACCGGGCGATCGTCTCGGCCATTATTCACTTGGCCCACGATCTCGGTCTGCGGGTCGTCGCCGAGGGCATCGAGAATGCCGAACAGGCCGAGCTCCTGGGAGAGCTGGGATGCGACATCGGGCAGGGATACTATTTCGCCCGACCGGGCCCAATGCCGGAGAAGTACTGGGGTAGCGCGATCGGGGTGTGACGCAGCCGCACCCCGGCGCGGAGGGGTTAGCTTTAGCGCTGGCGCGCAGATTGAACAACGGCGCCTGGTGCGCTTGGTGCGCGAATGGTTGGATGAAGAAAAGAAGCGCGACCATTTTACAGTAGTCGCAACTGAGGAGAAACGTTCCATTCAGG
>JANNPJ010000243.1:0-5502 GCA_031400005.1 Kineosporiaceae bacterium
GAGGCGGTCGCCGTCCTCAGCGCCAAGGCTCCAGGCGACCCCGGCACTGGTGGTAGCGACGGCTGCGGCGCCGGCTGCCTCGACGAGTCGGGCGCTCGCGGCATCCCAGACATTGGCCAGGGTGAGCGGCGAGGCGGCGTCGTGCAGGGAGTGGAACAGTCGGGCGCGATTGTGGTGAGCGGTCATGCAGAGATTGGATCAGTTCACCCCGGATTTGGCTCGCCAATTTACGACCAGACGGTCCGCCGGCGTGACGTCACCGAGGATCCTCGGTCGTGCTCGCGGCCTGGTCGGCCTGGTCGGCTTGTGATCGCAGCAGGTCGTTGTCGGCCTCAAGGTCGAGGACCATGGCAATGCCGACCAGGTTGAGCCCGTCTGCCAGGAGTTTCTTTATCCGCCGCAACCGATCCAAGTCATCGGGACTGTAGCGGCGGGTGCCGCCGGCGGTCCGATCTGGGTCGATCAATCCCCGGCGCTCGTACAGGCGCAGGCTCTGCGGGTCCATGCCGACGAGTTCGGCCGCCACCGACATCCCGAACACGCCACGGGCAGTGTCGCTCTCCAGGTTGCCGTCCACCTGTGGTCTCCTCTTACTCGGACAATGAGCTCGCATCACCCTTTCATGGTTAGTATAGGAAATCTATCTTAATGAGTATAGATTTGGTACGAGAACGGGGCGCGAGCCGACGTTGGTTGACGTCGGTTCGCGCCCCGTTCTCGGCTTGTCGAACGCTGGGTCAGCTGAGGCTGGCCTCGGAGTAGTAGCCGCCGTCCACCAGCAGCGCCCGATAGTTCGCCTTGTCCACGGAAATCGGTTGCAACAGGTAGGTGGGAACCACCTTGATGCCGTTGTCGTACGTGGTGGTGTCGTTGATGATCGGCTCGGAATCGGTCAGCAGGGCGTTGCCTATCTGCACGGTGACCTTGGCTAGCTCCCGGGTGTCCTTGTAGATGGTGCCGGACTGCTCACCGGAGATGATCGCCTTGACCGCGGAAACCTCGGCGTCCTGACCGGTCATCGCCGGCAGTGGCTTGGCGGAGGTGCCGTAGCCGTGGGCCTTGAGCACCTTGATGATGCCGACTGACATCCCGTCGAAGGGGGAGAGGACCGCATCGAGCGTGGTCTTCGAGTATTCACGAGCCAGCATTTTGGTCATCCGGGCCTGCGCCGTTGGCACGTCCCAGCGGAGCGTGGCCACGTCCTTGAACGCCGTCTTGCCGCTCTTCACGACGAGCTGGCCGGAGTCCAGGTACGGCTGGAGGACCTGCAGGGCGCCGTTGTAGAAGAAGCCCGCATTGTTGTCGTCCGGCGAGCCGGCGAACAATTCGATCGTGAACGGACCCTTCCCTGCGGCCAGATTGAGCCGCTCGGCGATCAGGTTGCCTTGGAGTACCCCGACTCGGAAATTGTCAAAAGTGGCGTAATAGTCCACGTTCGGGCTGTCACGGATCAGCCGGTCGTAGGCGATCACCGGAATCTTGGCCTTCGCCGCGTTGGCCAGGACCGGAGCCAGTGCGGTGCCGTCGATAGCCCCGATTACCAGCAGCTTGTCGCCGTTGTCAATCATTGCCTGGATCTGGGCGACCTGGTTTTTGACGTCGTCATCAGCGTACTTCAAGTCGGTGGCGTACCCCATCGCCGCGAACTGCTCGACCATGTTCTTGCCATCGGTGATCCAGCGTTCCGAGGTCTTGGTCGGCATCGCAATGCCGATACTCGCGCCCTGGTTCGCGTTGACGCCTGTTGTGTCGGTGGCGTTGGTGCTGCTGCCGCAGGCCGCCATGGCCAGCGCCAGACCGACAGCAACGAGCCCGGTCAAAGTCTTACGCACGGGGGTTCCTCCAATGAGAGTGCCCACGTCGTCGACGGGGCCGAATTCAATCGTCCGAAATCTGTTGCTACACGGGGAGGTTGGCTAGTCGCCGCGGCGGGCTTTGGCTCGGGCCAGGATCCGTTGCAGCAGGGTGAGCACGACGGTCTTGACCTGCTCACGGCTGCGCGCGTCGATGCCCACCACGGGGACGTCCGGATCGACGTTCACCGCGTGCCGCAGTTCCTCGAGGCTCATCGTGGCCCGGCCGGCGAACTGGTTCACCGCCACCACATACGGCAGCTTGATCTTCTCGAAGTAGTCAAGGGCCACGAAGCAGTCGTCCAGCCGGCTCGGGTCGACCAGCACGATGCCACCGAGCGCGCCGTCGGCCAGGTCGTTCCACATGAAGCCGAACCGGTCCTGGCCAGGCGTGCCGAACATGTACAGGATGATGCTTTCGTCGATCGTCACCCGACCGAAGTCCATCGCCACGGTGGTCGTCGTCTTCAGGCTGCCGGAACCGGCATCGTCGATTCCGGCCGCCCGCGAGGTCATCGGTGCCTCGGTGGTGAGCGGAGCGATCTCCGACAGCGCGCCGACGGTGGTGGTCTTGCCGACCCCGAAGCCCCCGGAGATCAGGATCTTGACCGGGATCGGCGGCCGGCGGGCTTTCGATCCGGGCAGGCGAGCAGAGCCGGCGACGGGCATGGTCTCAGAGGGCAGCGACACCGTTGATCAACCTCTCGATGAAAAGGACGTCGTCCGCCAGGGACAGCGATGACTCCGAGCGGAGCAGGACACCGGCGGTGACCAGGTCCCCGGTGAGGACCTGGACGACGCCGATCGGTAGACCGATGCGGGCCGCGACTTCGGCGACCGCAACCGGCTGTTCGCAGGCGGCAACGATCATTTCCAGTTCGTTGGACCACGTCGCCTGGCGGGGGATGACACTGTGATCGCGAACCAGCACCGTCTCGATATGGACGCCGGAGGCACCGCCGCCGGTCCGTCCACCGGTGAGCAGGTAGGGACGGTAATGTCCACCGGGCGTTTCATCCTCGTGGCTGTGCGCGTCCTGATGGCTGTCCGCCTCGGCGACCTTGACGGGCGCGGCACCGAGCGTGCGGCCGAGAAAGGGGCGGCCAAAGCTCTCCTCCTCCTCGTGGTCCGGCTCGTCGTCGAGTCCGTCGTCGCCGTTCACAGCGCCAGGTTCGCCTTGAGCTCGGTGATCAACTCAGGCGTGAGGAGGGCACCGATCCGCTCCACCAGCATGGTGGTCTCGTACCCCACCAAGCCCAGGTCGCAGTTCTTGGAGGTGACGACGCCCAGACAGGCGCGACCGCTGATCATGGACGCCATCAGGTAGCCACCCGCGAACTCGGTGATGACCTGGGTCAGCCCGCCCTTGTTGAGCAACCGGCTCGCGCTGGCTGCCAAAGTGGTCATCCCGGAGACCGTGGCGCCGAGCTTGTCGGCGTCGCCGCGCTCCATCTGCACCGACATCGCCATCAGCAGGCCGTCCGACGACACCCCGATCACCTGCTCGACCTCGGCCGTCTCGCGCACGAAGTGGTCCAGCATCCAGCTGACATTCTGTGCTGCTGAACTCAGCACACCAGAGGTGGCGTGGGTGTTGGCGGTCATGCGTTGCTCCTGAAGGTGTCGTCGGTGGTGGTGTGCTGACCGGTTTCGTACCGGGCTCGGTTGGTCGCGGCCTGCAGGCCGGACAGTTGGCGTGCGGTCGCGGCCGGGTCCCGGACCGGCACCTCGGCGTCCAGGTCGCTGTCCGAGCCGAGCTCGGCCAGTTGGGCGCCCCGTACGCGCCTCGTCGGCGCCGGAGGCAAGGCACTGGCTGGGGTCGCAGGCTGGTACTGAATTGGTTCCAGATTCGACTGCGGAGTGGTCTCGCGGCGGGCTGCCGCGACGCCGGACTGCAGCGAGGAGAACCGCGAGCGGATCGACTCCGCATCTCGTGGTGCCGAGGGCTGCGTCGGCTCTGTCTCAGCGAAGGATTCCAGCTGAGCGCCGCGGATCCGGCGTCCGGGAAGGGCCGTCGCCTGGTGCGCGGCAGCCTGGGGCGCGACAGCCTGGGGGGCCGACGGAGCGGAGGCGGAGATGCGATCCGGAAGCTGCTGCGGACGCGGGGCCGGCAGCGTGTGCTGCGGAGCGACCGGGGTTGGGGGAGCGGCGGCCGGGGCGGCGACGTCCGGAAGCGGGGCGTCCGGACGAGGAGCGGTCGGACGAGGGGGGGCCGGACGAGGGGGGGTAGGACGAGGGGGGGCAGGGACCGGGCCGGCGGCCACCTGACCGTTCGAAGCTGCCCCGCTCGACGCGGTTTCGGCTGAAGCTGGGTCGCTGCTAGCCGGGTCGTTTCCAGCTGTGTCGTTCGACGGCTGGTCAATCGACGGCTGGTCGATCAAAGCCCGGTCAATTGATGCCGTGTCAATCATTGCCGGGTCCATCGGTGGGGCCGGAACCGCAGTGGGCGCGCCGGTATCGCTGAGCAGGCTGGCCGGCACGAGTACCTGGGCGGTGATCCCCGTCTGGACCGAGGGCAGCAGTCGAACGAAGATTCCCCGTCGGGCCGCGATCCGGCCGACCACGTGGTGGCCCAGCACCTTGGTGTCCGGTCGTCTCTTACCGGCCTGGGCGATGCGGCTGTTCGCGGATTCGAGATCTTCCTCGTTCATTCCCAGGCCGGCATCGATCAGGTCGAACTGGTATCCGCTCGGCGTCAACCGGCCGACGACCAGCACCTGACGCTCCTGCGGTGAGAAGCGGGTGGCATTCTCCAGTAGCTCGGCCAGCATGTGGGTGAGGTCGGCCGCGACTCCACCGTGCACCCGGGCAGCGTCGACATGATGGATGGTGACCCGGGTGTATTCCTCGATCTCGGACAGTGCCGCCTGCAGCACGTCGGCGATCGCGATCGGCTTGGACCAGGTCCGGGTCTGCTTGGCGCCGGCCAGCACCAGGAGGCTCTCGGCGTTTCGCCGGATCCGGGTGGTGAGGTGGTCGAGCCGGAAGAGCTTGTCCAGCACCTCGGAGTCGCGCTCCTCATGCTCCAATTCGGTGACGTACGTGAGCATTCTGGTCAGCAGGCTCTGGTTGCGCCGGCCGAGGTTAACCAGCGTCTCGGAGTTGGCCTTCTCGTTGCGTCGCTGGTCCAGGGCCAGTTCCACGGCGCTGTTCTGAAGCGATGTGAGGGCCGAGGCGAGCGTGGAAAGTTCATCGCGGGTGGTGACTTCGAATCGCGGTAGGGACGGCGTTGGAGCATCGTCCGCCATCGTCGCGATCTCGGCGACCACGCGGGGCAACTGGTTGTTGGCGGCGTCCAGCGCCGCTGTGGTGAGCGAGCGGACCGGGCGGATGATGCCCCGGATCACGAGTGTCGCCCCGATCGTGCAGAGCAGCAGGATCAGACCACCGAGGATGTAAACGGTCGTGAGTCGCGCTTGCACCGAACTGCGCTGATCGGCGATGTGCTGATCCACCGACCGCTGCTGGTAAGCGACGGCGTAGGTGATCAGGTCGTTCGGGAAGTCTTCCTGTCCCTGCACGGCAGCACTCGCACCCTGGATGTCCGTGTAATCCGAAGCGACGAAGGCGTTCAAGGCGGACTGGTACTGGGCATTGATACTGGCGTGCGTGGACTTGAACTGGGTCAGACTGGTCCGCAGCCGCGGAT
>JANNPJ010000024.1:0-18431 GCA_031400005.1 Kineosporiaceae bacterium
CACCTTCCGAACTGCGGTTGCTGTCGTGGCTCGCTACGGAAGCCGGTGCGGAGCTGACCGCCCAACTTGCCCTGAGCCTCGTGATAGGTCAATGCGCGTGCGGTTGTTCGTCGGTGCAAGTGGCTACTCTCAGGTGACGGCTTGGAACGCCTGCGGGCCGTTGCTCAGGTGATGCGCAGCGACTCCAGCAGCCGTGACAGCGCGGTCCAGGTGTACTCCAGGTCGTTCGGATCCGCCCGGGTGGCCAGCCACAGGGCTGCCTCATTCATGGCGCCGGAGAGCAGGTGGGTCAGTGGCGCGACGGGCTGGGCGGTGATCATCCCCGCGTCGACCAGGACGGCGAGTGCCTCACTCAGGTGTCGGACGGAGGCCGCCTCGTCCATGGCACGCCACTCCACCCATCCCAGCACGGCCGGGCCGTCGACGAGCATGATGCGCTGGACTCGCGAGTCAGTGCTCGCTGTGAGGAACGCCCGGCAGCCGGCGGTCAGCTGCAGCCATGGGTCGTCGTGGGCCTCGGCGGCGGCGATGACCGTCGCGGCTACCTCTGCCTGAACCTCCTGCAGGACGGCGCGGAATACGTCGGCCTTGCCGTCGAAGTGGTGGTACAGCGCACCCTTGGTGACCCCGGCGGCGCCGACGATCTCCGACAGGCCTACAGCGCCGTAGCCGACGGACGCGAACAGCTGACGGCTCTCGCGGATAAGCGCCTGCCTGGTCTGCTCCCGCTGCTGTGCCCGGATGCCTTGACTCATGACCCTCCCTTCCGTTGACATACCGACGGTATGTCAATATTTTAGACATACCGATGGTATCTGAATGGAGTGATCATGGAACTGACCAGCTTCTACCCGGTGATCTGCACGTCGAAACTGCGGGAGTCGCAGGACTTCTACACCAGGCTGCTCGGCTTCGACACGACGTTCGAGGCCGGCTGGTACGTGAGCCTGCGCCGGCCAGAGGCGCCGCAGTACGAGCTAGCCCTGCTCGATTACTCCCATCCGACCCTGCCTGCGGCCTACCGACGCCCGGTCGCCGGACTGCTGCTGAACTTCGAAGTGGCCGACGTGGACGCCGAGTGGGAGCGGCTTGTCGTCGGCGAAGGGCTCATTCCCGAGTTGACGCTGCGCAGCGAGGACTTTGGGCAGCGGCATTTCATCGTGGCGGACCCCAACGGCGTGCTCATCGACGTCATTACGCTGATCATGCCCTCCGTCGCCTACGCAGAGCAGTACGTCGGCGGTGCCGAGCAGTACATCCGTGGCGACACCGACCGATAAGTGCTGCGGGCCTGGTTCGACAGGGCTCAGCCTCCCTCGGCGTCTCCTTCGGCGTCGGCAGATGTTCCACGCCCTGGACGCGAAATTAGAACTCGTTCTACTCTCACTCTCGTGACCGAAACGAAAAATGACTTCGACTTCGAGTGGGTGCGCTTCTTGGGTGCCGAGCCGGTCGAGATGACCGCTGGGCGGTGTGTGATGCGACTGAAGCCGCGCAGCGTGCATCTCAACCACAACAAGACCGTCAACGCGCCGGTGCTGTATGGGTTGGCCGAGATTGCCGGGGCTGGCGCGGTGGCTGGCGGCATGATGGACCTGCTGGCCACGGCCTACATCGTGGTCAAGCGAGCCGACATCGAGTACCTCGCTCCGGCGCGCGGCGCCGTGACCGGCACTGGCGTCGTCGATCCAGCCGTCCTCGGGGCGGTCAAAGCCGAGGTGGCTGCCGGGCGACCGGCCGAATGCGAGGCTCAGGTCGAGGTCGTGGACGACGCTGGCCGGATCGTCAGCCAGGTGGGGCTCACGATGGCGATCCGGCCCCGCCGAGCCTGAAACCCACCAGACTTCGCTCACTGGAAGAACGACGAGTGCACTGCCGCCACACGGAATAAATCGGATCACCCGGCTAGCCAGAATGGTGATGCTGGTCATTCAATTTGTCACTAAGCCCCGCGCTGGGTAGCTGTTACTTGCGTGAGCCGCTGGGTGCCCCGAATCTGACAGTATGCCGCTGTGGAGACTGCTCAGGCTGCGCTGAAGCGCATGATTCGCGACGACTTGGGGCCGAGGTTGCGCGCCCTGGGATTCAAGGGTTCGAACGGGGCGTATACGCTCTCTGACCCCGATCATTTTGCGCAACTCGGTGTGCAGGGCTGGCGTTACAATTCAGCCAGTGAGGCACGCTTTACAGTCAACGTCAGCGTCATATCGCGTTCGGCGTGGCAAATCTATCGCCAGGACAACCCCTGGGTTCGCGAGGACAAGCCATCGGCCAATGCCCACTATGGCCCCGAAGGGCCCTGGATAGAGCGACTCGGGTGGTTGATGGACGGCGGTGTTGGTGACAAATGGTGGTCTGTCTTCCCTTCACAACCGGTTACGCCGATCGCTGAGGAGGTCGCTCAAGCGGTCGAGCGATGGGCGATTCCAGCAATGCGCGACCAAATCCGTCAGCGTGGTCAGGTCTCGCCCTCACCCGCTAGTGAACCTGCGAATGATGTTCTCTGACGGTTGCTTTGCGCTTCCCAGAGCGGTCGCGCTGCCGGGATCGACTGGCGGGCCGGCTAGCTCGCGCGCCGCCTCGGCGTCTGCGGATGAACGCTGCAACAGGGCGCGCATGGCGATTTCGGCCAGCTGCTGCTTGCGTCGTCGGACAGCGTTGAGCACCGCCTCGTGCTCGTCGATCGCGGTGTCAGAGATCGCGGGGCGAACGATCCGGTCCCGGGCGCGCAGGCCGATCTCGATCAAGGTCGCCATGTGCTGGAACAACTCGTTGTGCGCCGCGCTCAACAGGGCCCGATGAAAAGCCAGATCGGCGTCGACGTGTTGTGAGGAGGTCCTGGCGGTGCGCATCGACCCCAGGGCCAGATGTAGATTCGACAGATCGACGTCATCGCGCCGCTGCGCAGCCAGCCGCGCGACCATGGGCTCGACCGCAAGCCGGACCTCGAACAACTGATGGAAGAACTCCGGGTCGTGCTGGTCCTCAAACCGCCAGCGCAGCACGTCAGGGTCAAGCAGCGACCATTCGCTGCGCTCGGCGACCTGAGTGCCGCGTCGCGGACGAGCGTCAACCATGCCTTTGGCAGCCAACACCCGTAGCACTTCGCGGACCACGGTCCGGCTGGCCCCGTACTCCTCGCCCAGGGTGGCGATGTCGAGCGGATGTCCCGGTGGGAGCTCACCCAGAATGATGCGCGGCCCCAGTGAAGCCATGGTCCTGAGGTAGGAGCCACGTTCCGTTGTCTCCGTCACCTCCTCATGGTGTCACGGAGCTCCGGAAGATCGAAGTAATAGGTCATTCGCATATATCAATAAATATGATTGAGGATTATCGCGCCGTTGGAAGGTGCCTGCGCATGCTCGGCCCACCCAACAGCGTCGTCCGTATCCGGCGTCCGTCCCGCTCAGCCTCGTGTTTGACGCTGAGCGGGACGACGACCTACTGAGGTTGTGTCATCGTGGCGGTTACGGTTTGACCGTCCACGGGCCCCAGATGTCGCCAGGCGCTTGGTTTCTCGTCCACCACTTGGCGGTGTAGGTGATGCCGTTGTGGACGACGGTGTCACCGGCTACGAAGATCCGCGATGAGGTCCAGACCGTGGTGCCGTCGAGCTGCTTGATTTCCTGCCACGGCCCGTTCGGATCGCCCGGCGCCTGGTCGCGGGTCCACCAGGTGGCGCGCCAGACCGAGTCGCGGTAGCTCACCGTGCCTCCGCTGGGGTAGGTGGTCTGCCGGTCCCAGGACTCGATTGCCGCAGATCGAGTCAGGGAGAGAAGGTCCAGGCGTACTGACTGATTGCCGCCGGCGCTGCGGGTCTCGATGCTGACGGTGGCGGTGCCACCGGTGAGCACAAGATCACCGAGTTCGACAGTGGTCCAGCCGGGGGTGGGTCGATTGACGTCGAGGCGGTAGGCCCGACCCGTACTGTCCTTGATCACCACTCGGGCGTATTCGAGTCCACCCGCGGTGTTGACCTTCGCGGCGAATCGGTACACACCGTCCGGCACCTTGTTCTCCTGGCGCACCGACCCGGAGAAGGCGTTGGCATTGTTCAACTGCAACGCCCAACGGGTCGAATCCGCGCCGCGGGAGACGTTCTTGACAAACGTGTTCGCGGAGTAGTCGGTGTCGATGTGGTTGGTCCAGCCGGTCAGCTCGGTGACCGCCACCCGATCCGCCGCGAAGTCGGGATTGAGAACGTAGTTGTTGTCCTTGCCCACCCGCCATTCGCCGGTGACTGCATTCAGTTCCCAGTTGCTCAGGGAGTTGAACGTCAGGCCCTTGTCGGTCTCGGACAGCGGTACCCACTGGTTGTATCCGAGGCCGTTCCAGGCGAAGTCGGCCCACCGGTCGCCGGCGTACAAGACGGTGTCCTGCTTGGTGCCCTTGATGGTCACGAAGAAACCGGTCTGGGTCACATGGCTGTAGTCCTTCTCGGTTCCCGGCAGGGTGTACTCCGCGCTGTAACGACCTTGGATCTGGTTCGTCAGCGACTGAATGACATGGGTGACAGAGGTATTCCAGCCGTGCAGGTCAGACGCGGCCATGTAGTAGGTGTCGTTGAGCCGGAACATGGCGTTGCCTTCGCGCCCGCTGCCAGGGATGTAGCCGATCTGGACGGCGGGTTCGATGCTGAGCGAATCCGTGGGGGAGATCAGGCTCACGAACGCCCGTCCGCGGCCACGGCTGTTGGAGAAGATGAGGTAGTCCGAGCCGTCGTCATCGGTGAAGACAGTCTGGTCGCCGGTCGCGTTGGTGGGCGAGTTCACCACCTGCATCTGTAGGTTCGCGTACTGGAAAGCCTCGGTCGGGGTGTCACCCTGCAGGAACAGCACACTCCCGGTCTTCGTGGTGTCGGGGTCGAACGATTGATTCATCTGCACGATCAACACGTACTTTCCCGTGTTCTCGTTGTAGGCCACGCCGAGGCGTCCGACCCACGAGGCGTCCGCGAGGGTTTTTACCTGCGCGAAGTACGAGCCCTTGGACTCCGGGACGTTCAGAGCCGTGCTGAGCGTCGCGACCTCGTTCTCGAACTTCCAGTTCACCAGGTCCTTCGAGGAGTACACCGGGATCGACTGGAAGGTCGACGGGTAGGTGCGGGAAGGATTGGCGTGGTAGTCGTCGGCGTTGGCGTAGCGGACGCCGTACCAGTAGTACGTGTCGCCGAAGCGGAAGATGCCGCCGCCTTGGGAGTAGATCGGGTTGCCGGCGGTGTCGTGCCAAAAAGTGTTGTTGGTGATGGGCTGGAAACTGCCCTCGGAGACGGTGACCAGTTTGCCGGCTGCATCCTGCAAAGCGGTCTTGGCCGAGGCAGTTTCGGCGGACCCGGCGTTGCCTTGCTTGAGGACGTCTTGCGCGGCGGCCAGGGCGCCGGCGAACGCCGTCCAGGATCCTTGGGTGTACTCGGTCGGAACCCGGGTCTGATAGTCGGTGACGAGGGCGCGAAGCCCTCGCGTCGGCCCGCTGTCCTCGGTTGCCGCAGTCGCCGTCGAGGTCGCCGTCGGTTGGACAGTCGGCGTCGGTGGGACAGTCGCCGTCGAGGCCGCTGTCGCGACCGGTGAGACGGTCAGCATAGTCAACGCGACGGCAACGAAGGCCGTCGCCAGCGTTGCCGTCGCTTTGGACAAAGTAGTCCCTACTTGCGTGGTCATGCAGACTCCTGAACGCGCGGACGTGGGTCGAGACGGGCTGGTCCCAAGGCCGGGTCGAGCAGCCCGGTGGCGCGGGCGAGCGCGGAAAACCGCGCCAGCCATTGAAAATGGGGTTTGAGGCGCACGGTCGAACCTGTTGGCACGACGCCGTGTAATGTGTCCAGCTTCACCTGCGGGTTGTAGCGGTGTCAACCGTTAATAATACTTTTATCGCAAAACATACGATTTATGGCTGTGTTGAGCTGCCCGATCGGGTCCTGTTCTGTGCTGCCTACGGTCGTGAGTACAACCCCGTATCGTGGCCGGACGCCGATCTCGATCTGATCCGGAAGGCGCACTTCATCGCCGGAATGCGCACTACTGCAAGGAAAATCATATTCCTCCTTGGTGACGGCTTGGCCCCGAGTAGAGCTGGACTCGATCGGACCCTGGGCGCTGGACCAGCCGTCAGCGACGGATGCTCACGACGTGTCGCTGCCGTACTGACCAGCGCGCCGCGATCCGCTAGAGATCAATTCGGCAGAAACTCAGGCACGGCTGAGCCTCGACGCGGCGCGCGTGGGTTCAGATGCTGAACTTCGCGGCAGCACCAACGAATATCCCTGCTGTGCGGCTATCTTCACGAAGACTGGCGGGGAGCCCGGGACCGAGCTGAACTACCGACGGTGCTGTACATCGCGGATCATGCGAATCTCCCGCACGCCGTCCTCGACTTGGACCGTCCCGTCGGGAACGAAGCCATGCTTTTGGTAGAACGCCTGCGCACGAGGGTTGGGATCGGCGACCCACAGCACCGCTGATTCCGCGGGCTCGATGACAGCCTCCAGCAACGCTCGCCCAGCACCCGTGCCGTGGTCAGATGCATACACGTAGAGCACATATAGCTGTCTCGTCCACGCCACCGCAGCGTCCAGGGGTGGGCCGGACATGGCGATCCCGATCAACTCGCCATCCCGCTCGGCCACCGCCGCCCGGTTCTCGCGATATTGCTCGTCGGTCAAAGCGGCAGTCCAGAAACGCTCTCGAGCAGCCAAGAAGTCCGGGTCATCGAGCACTGCATCCGACATGAGCCCTCGGTAGGTCTCCTGCCAGCTGCGCACAATGACCCGCGCCATCTGCGTAACGTCATCGACCCGGGCTGGGCGAACAATCAGCGAAGAGCTCACCGCCAAATCTTAAGCCGCGATCAGATGCCCTGTCCGGTACCGGACAGGGACGTCGGTCGTCCGGAATCCGTTGACACTATCTGGACCGTATTCGGCGGGGTCGTCGTCAGGTTGCCGTTGGTGGATGGTCAGCCCGAAGTTTCCTGGCAGAGCGGTTGATCAACCTGAATGTGGCGCGGCGGCGTAGGCCGCCGCGCCACCGGTGCGGTGTCAGAAGTGCTTAGAGTCAGCCTGTGCGACAGGTGATCGTCGGCCAAGTCGTGTTGCCGTTGGCCATGATCGTCACCCCGAAGTTGTTGCCGCTGCCGTTCGGTCTAGCAGTGAGGGTTCCGCTTGTGCCGCTGACGGAGGCGTTCCAACTGCTCTGCAGTCGCTGGCCGCCGTTGAGGGCAAGGCTGACGACCCAGTTGCTCGCACCGCTGACCGCGACGTTGAGGTTGAAGCGGTCGCTCCACTGCTGACCGGCTGACACCGTCGCGTTGCAGTTGCCCGGGTTCCCGGGTGGCGGTGTGGAGGTGCCGCCTTCCCTGACAGTGATGTCGGAGCTGCCGCTGCTCTGGTAGCCCTCGGTGGCCATGACCTGGTAGCTGTGGTTGGTCCCGAGGTTCAAGCCGGCGCGCGCCCAGGCGTCAAAGTGGTTGGCGGTGGTGATGGTGCCACTGCTGCGCTTCTGCTGGCGAACGCTCCAGAACTGGTAGAACGTGGCCGGTCCGTCGATCGAGGGCTGGTTGACTCGCTGGCTGCGGTAGATGTCATAGGTGCTGCCATCGGTGGTGACGGAGCCCATTCGGGTGGCGCCGCTGCTCGGGTTATAGGTGCCGAAATTCTCCACGACGTAGTACTCGATGAGCGGGCTACGCGTCCATCCGTACAACGCCAAGTAGCTGTTGCCGTTGGGGTTGTAGCTGCCCGAGTAGGAGATCGTCCTTCGGTTGCCGGTGGCCCAACCCTTGCCGCCGACCCAGTTGTTGGTGCTGTTGCCCCAGCGGCTGGTGTATCGGCCGTCCGCGAGCAACGTCATGCTGGCGTCGCCGCTGTCCTTCCAGAACGAGTAATAGAACCCGTTGTGCGTGCCGGTGGAGTTCGAGGAGAGGGTCCGGTCGGCCTCGGCGTAGGCGGGAGCAATGGTGGCGACCATCGTGACGCCGACGGCCAGCGCTGTGGCGTACGTGGCACCGAGGAGCAGTCGCAGACGGCTCTTTCTCCTCGGGTTGGTAAGGGCGTCGGTCATCTGATCCCTTCCTACTGACAGCGGTGAGGTGACCGGTCAGGGCGGCATCCCTCGCGAGCAAATACGTGTCCGCATCGGAGGGTTCAGTGTTTTCTTAGAGGCACTTCAAGTCAAACAATCTGCCATCGTTGCGAAACAGTTATTCCAGCTAGGACTTTCTTGATTTGCATTCTTCCTGGTCATGCGCCTGTTGAGCACCTGGAGCTCCTTCGCGAGCTCTTCGGGGGCTTGAAAACGTTCCATGGATGCCATTGAAACGTTCCGGAGAGGTGCGGTGCGGACTAGCCAAAGCAGTTGTGGTCGGCGAGGACCTCGTCGATCACGTGCTGATGCGTGGCGGCCTGTTCCGGGTCGCTGTCGATGTGGCTGGTCAGGACCAGCAGCGCCTTCCACAGTGCCCAGCCCCGGGCCCGGGCCCAGGTGCCCGCATCCTGGCCAACCGCCTGTCGGAACGCCTGCCGGCTGCCGCCGGAAAACATCGTCCAGGCGATCACCAGGTCGCAGGCCGGATCCCCGATGCCCGAGGTGCCGAAATCGATGACCGCCGTCAGTTTCCCGCCCTCGACCAGCAGGTTGCCCGAGGCGATGTCACCGTGAAACCACACGGGCGACCCATGCCACGGGGCGGTCAAGGCGGCGTCCCAGACGGCGGCAGCCCGGCCCGTGTCGATCCGACCTATCAGCGCGGCCAGGCACCGACGGGTCTCCTCGTCGTAGTGGGTCGGCGAGGCCCCTCGGTAGAAACTGTGCTCCCCGGCGAGCGGGCCACCGGCAGTGTCGCAACACTGGAGGACCCGGAGGAACTCGGCCACCGAGACTGCGAACTGCGAAATGTCGTCGATGCGTCCTCGATCTGCTGTTTGACCATGCAACCAGCCACGGACAGACCACGGGAACGGGTATCCCTCTCCTGGCGCGCCCTGGCCCAGAATCGGCGGTACGGCGACCGGCAGCGCCGGTGCCAGCAGGGGCAGCCAGTGGTTCTCCTTGGCCACAGCCGGGACGTACCCAGGGGCGGTGGGCAGGCGCACCGTCATGTCCTCGCCCAACCGGTACGTGCGGTTGTCGTTGCCATCGAGCTCCACCGGCGTCACCGGCAGATCCCTCCACTGTGGGAACTGCGCGGCGATCAGGCGCCGCACGAGCGGGGCATCTATTCCGGCCCGACCGTCCGCACGAGTTGAAACCATGGCCAGGATCTTCTCGTCCAGCGGGCGTCCCGGACAACGGGTTATCGATGCACCCACCGGAATGGCCATCCGACGAACAGCTCCAAGAGTTTAGGAGCGAGTCACGCGTTCGTACCAGGCATGGTGATGAGTTTCGGCGTCCGCACCTGTCACACCTACGACAGCACACGACGGGACGGAAGGATGGCGCGATGATTGCGGACACGCGGTCGAAGGAGCTGGGCGTGATGGAGCTGGACGAGGTGGACGAGCCGGCCTTCTCGGGGCTGGCGGAGCGGCATCGGCGGGAGCTGCATGTGCACTGCTACCGGATGCTCGGGTCGTTCGAGGACGCCGAGGACACGGTGCAGGAGACGTTCCTGCGTGCCTGGCGGCGGCGGGAGACCTTCGAGGGTCGATCGACGTTCCGGGCCTGGCTGTACCGGATCGCCACCAACGCCTGCCTTGACCTGCTCGCCAAGCGGCGCCCGGAGCCCGCGACCGGCGGCGAGGTGCTGTGGCTGCAGCCCTACCCGGACCGGCTGCTCGACGAGCTGCCCGCCGGGAGCGCGGACGAGCCGGAGATCGTCGCCGTTGCGCGGGAGACGATCGAGCTGGCGTACCTGGTCGCGGTGCAGCATCTCGCGCCGCGCCCGCGGGCCGTGCTGATCCTGCGGGACGTGCTCGGCTGGCCGGCGAAGGACGTCGCGGAGCTCCTTGGGGACTCTGTCAACTCCGTGAACAGCGCGCTGCAGCGGGCTCGCGCCGGCATGCGGGAGCATCTGCCCGCCGAGCGCAGAGATTGGACGGCGGACGGCGTGGACGACCCGGCGACGCTGGACCTCGTCCGCCGCTACACCGAGGCCAGCGTTGCTACCGACGTCGCCGGGCTGGCCGCGCTGCTGCGGGACGACGTCCGCTTCTCGATGCCGCCCACGCCGGGTCTGTACGTCGGCCGCGACACGGTGGTGAACGGCTGGGTCGAGGGCGGCTTCGAGGGCATGAAGCACCTACGCGCCGTTGTCACCGCCGTGAACCGGCAGCCCGCCGTCGCCTTCTACCTGTGGCGCAAGGAGGAGGACGCGTACCTGCCGATCGGGGTCGACGTCCTGCGTGTCAACAGCGGGAAGATCAGCGAGATCATTACGTTCCACGGGGACCAGTTCCCGCGGCTCGACCTGCCCGAGTTGTTCCCGGCGGATGACACCGAGGAGTCCCGATGACCACGTCCACCTCTGCCCCCACCCGCCGCTCCACCGTCGGCCACGGCACGGCGCTGACGACCGGCGCCGTCGCCGGTGTGATCGCCGCGGTCACGAACGTCGTGATCTCCGCGGTCGCCCGCGGCCCGCTCGGCGCGAGCGACGACTTCGTCCCGCTCAGCCTCGGCCCCATCGTTATGTGGACGATCCTCGGCGCGATCATCGGCGCCATCGGCTGGCGCCTGATCGTCAACACGTCCGCCCACAGCCGCGCCCTGCTCAACACGCTTGTCCCGACCGTCCTGGTCCTTTCGCTCATCCCGGACATCGCACTGCTCGCCACAGACTCGACGGCCGGGCAGACCACTGCAGGCGTGGTGGCCCTGATGGTCATGCACGTCGTCACCGCAGCGATCGTCGTGACCGCCTACCGCAAGGCGATGCCCGCCAGTTGACGCGCTATTTGACCTTGCAGTTACCAGAGAGCCCACCCTTGGACCATGTTGTCGATCAGTGATTTCAGCCAGATGTGTCATCTCTCCTCGCAGACCCTGCGGTACTACCATTCCGAAGGCCTCCTCGTCCCGGCCTGCGTCGATGAACAGACCGGCTACCGCTCCTACACATTCGACCAGGTCGAGAAGGCCATGCTGATTACGGTGCTGCGCAGCACCGGGATGAGTGTCAAAGTCCTCCGTCTCGCCCTCGACGAACCGGACACCGCGCTCGCCCTGCTCCGGCGGCACACAGTCGAGGTGCAGCAGGCACGGCAGGAGCAGGACGAGTCGATCAGCGACGCTGAGGAATTGCTCGGTTCGTGGCCAGAGCCAACACTGCGGCGGACCACGGCGATGACGGTGGTGTCGAAACTGGTGCCCGGAAACCTGCCCGGCACAGACCGTCACGACTGGGCCGAGACCCGCACCACGGTCGCCGTCACCATCCGGGAGGTCGCCGAGGCAGTGGAGGCGGCAGGAGCAGCCGTGTCCGGCGCTCCCTGGCGTGCGCCGGCGATCGAGACCGATGAGCAGAAGCATCAGGCGATGACCACGGACGGGCCGCTCTGGCTGGTCAAGGTCCCGTTTACCGGGAACCGGCCGGCGCTGGCAGCCGCCTTGCCCCCAGGCATGACGGTGCAGGATGTCCCACCCTTCGACGAGGTGAGCATTCGACTGCCCGGGCGGACGACGGTAGCCAAGTACGCCAGCGCCTTGTCGCGGCTCTCCACCCATCCGCTGGAGAACGCCTTCATCGACCTGTCCCGCATCCGCGAAGTCCTGCACGAGGACCACGTGGAGACAGCCATAGCAATCTGTCACCTGGACGAGGACGATTCGCTGACCTGAAACCCCGGAGCTGCCCGGGACCCCCCGTCGGCGCAGAGTCGCTCCGGTGACCGAAGTTTTGATTCTTCAGTATGTTTCGCATGCCGTGTTCTCGGACCGCACGTTCAACGCACATGTCCACGAGGAAGACGGTGACCTGTGGTGGGACGAGGATGCAGGCGATGACATCAAGATGATCGCGGTGTATTCGACCAGACCAAAGCCCTTGGATCGATTGAGCGTGCCCGGGGAATGCCCGGCTTCCTGCTTCCGCCGCACGAGGTTGATGGCGACAGTTGGACCGAAGGCTTCGCACGCATCCTGTCAGACCACTCGGACGTAGTGCTTTCCGAGGCATGGAGACGGCTGGCTACCGAGGTCGAGATCAAGGTGCTGCCCGACCAGTTGACTTGTGTGCCTTCGTGAAGGACAACGATCACGATGCGAGTCGGGTGTCAGACATGATGACTTCTCCTCCGACATGGTGGGTTTGGGTGCAGAATGGAGCCGCGAGTGAGACTGCCGACGGAGGAGGGGCCAAGGTAGAGCTCAGCGTTGGTGTGGATGCTGCGCATAACCCGTCCAAGAAAACCACGTACACCTGCGACAAGTCGGTAACCAGCAGACCGTGGACGTTTCCGGATCGGCGCCGGTGAGCTTCCGGGCCACCGTTGCCGGTGGTTCGGCGGATGGCAGTTTCGCCTTCGGCTACTACACGGAGAAGACCCAGTCGTAAAGCGCTGTCGAAGAAACGGCCTCGAAACCGCGTCTGCACGAGAACACCCGTGACGGTGCGGAACGCAGATGGCAAGTACTACGGGCCGCCGATCTGAGTCCGACGCGAGAATCGCAGTAGAGTAGCGGAATTGGCAACCGCCACCACCACGATCGTGACACCGTAAGCGCTGAGAGTGCCGGTTCCACTCAGCCCTCGGTAGACTTCTCGCCACCTCGTGAGCTGGGCTGACTCTAGGGAGATGTCGATGATCACCGATCCAACGCTCGTGCGCATCGGCCAGGGAGTGGAACTGCATCATGGTCAGGGCCGGCGTGAGGCTGCTCAACACTTGTTCGCTCAGATCTGGGACGAGATCGGCGGGGAGCAAGGGGATCCATTGTACGTTTGCGTCCTCGCGCACGCGATGGCTGATGTGCAGGACGATGTCCGTGAGGAGTTGGTCTGGGACGAACGGGCGTTGACAGCGGCCGACCAGCTCGTCGATGTCCGACTGGGGGAGGCCGGGATAATGCTGCCCTTGGCTGGCTTATATCCGTCGTTGTACCTCAACCTGGGTGAGTGTCATCGCAAGCTTGGCGATCTCGGCCGGGCCCGGGAGTACCTCGAGCGGGCACGGACTGGGATCGACGCCCTCGGTGATGACGATTACGGACAGCTGATCAAGGGCGGCCTGGACCGGTTGACGCAGCTGCTGCTCCCCGAGTAGCGCGCTCCCGGAGCGATCACCCGGTAATCAGCGTCGCAACGAGACGCGGCCGGATGCCGGCGCAAGCCGGTTCGGTCCGAGAACTCGGCCGCCGACCGTCAGAAGTACGGTCGCCGAGCATGGCGCGAGATTGTGCAAGCTTCGGCGGGCAGGCGGTGTTTCACTTGTCGGGATTCTCCAGGTAACGCAAGACGGCGGCGACCCGACGGTCCGCCCGGTCGTCGGGAGCCAGGTCGAGCCGGGCGAAAATGCTGCGAATGTGCTTGTGCACCGCGCCTTCGCTGACGAAGAGCCGTTCGGCAATGGCGAGATTTCCCAGTCCTTCGGCCATCAGTGCCAGCACGTCCCGTTCCCGAGGACTGAGCCGGTTCAACCCGCTGTCCGTTCGGGTGCGGGCTAGTAGCTGGCCGACTACCTCGGGGTCGATGGCGGTTCCTCCGTCCGCCACGCGATGCAGCGCGTCGAGGAACTCCTGGACCCGGCCGACCCGCTCCTTGAGCAGATAGCCGAGTCGGGCCGCGCCGCCGGCCAACAGTTCGGTGGCAAAGCTCTGCTCGACGTACGCGGACAACACCAGCACGGCCAGATCGGGCTGCCGCCTACGAGCTTCGACCGCCGCGACAATGCCCTCGTCGGTGTGGGTCGGAGGCATCCGGACATCGACGATGGCAACGTCCGGTCGATGGCTGTCGATAGCGATCAGGAACTCGTCCGGGTTGCCCGAAGTGGCCACTACGTCAAGGGATTCGGCCCGCAGCAGTAGCGCCAGACCTTCCCGCAACAGAGGGTCGTCCTCAGCGATCACGATCCGCATGGCAACTCCACGAACAGAATGGTAGGCCCACCGGGTGGGCTGGTGACGATGAGCGATCCGTCGTGGGCCTCGATCCGACGCCGGATGCCGATCAGTCCGGAACCCCGGTTCAGGTTGCTGGCCGGGTCGTCGCGTCGCCCTGCATGGTCGTCGATGACCTGGTTCTCGGGGGCACCGCCCTGGCCGTCATCGGTGATCTTCAGGTGCAGCCGGTGATCGATGCTGTGCAGAACCACGGTGGCATGTTCGGCCCGGCTGTGCCGGGCGATGTTCGTCAGCGCCTCGGCCACCACGAAGTAGGCGGTCGCCTCCACCGATGCGGCGCACCGATGCGGCAGCACGACGTCAACCTGGCACGGCACCGCGCAACTGGCGGCCAGCCCGGTGAGCGCACCCGTCAATCCACGGTCGGCCAGGACCGGCGGCAGAATGCCGCGACCCACCGCGCGAAGTTCGGCCAGGGCCTGCTCGGCCGCGCTTTGCGCGCGTTCGAGAATGGCGTCGGCGGAATCCGGGTTGCGCGTCAGGGCGCGGCGGGCGGCGCCGAGCAGGACGGTGACCGCGACAAGCCGGTTTTGAGTGCCGTCGTGCAGCGACCGCTCGATTCGCCGCAATTCGGTGGCGTGTGCGTCCAGGGCGGCGGCACGGGTGGCGGTGAGCTCAGCGACCCGCAGCGAAAGATCTACATTCGGGCCGGGAGTCAGCAGGCGATACCCGGCTCGGGCTTGAAGCCGGGCCAGCGGGGCCGAGCAGAACAAGGTGAGGACGAGCCAGCCGAGCCCCAATGCCATCACCGCGAACGCGCTCGGCCAGGTGTAGACCCTCCACAACGCCAGCGACGGGGTGGCCTCACCCTCCGGGGCCAGAAACCACCAGAGGGGAAAACTGACGTCGCGGATCCCGGAGAGTGGCAGGGCCACGCCGAGCAGGCCGACACCGAACCCGACGATCCCGTGGGTAGCGATCCAGCGCAGTTCGCGCCGCAGTATCGGGTCGGTCAGGGCCGGTCGCAGCTGGGTTGGCAATGGGCCGGGGTCGAGCAGAACCGGGTGCGGCTGTTCCGGGCTCGCGGGCCATCGGTTCAGGCGAAGGCGTTCACGCCCGGCCACCGTATGGACAGCGCTCAGCATCGTCGGCAGTACCAGCAACCCGATGCCGACCACGGTGGTGAGGGCGCTCAGTAGCAGACCGATGAGCACGACCAACGCCATCGTGGCGGTGCCCAGACCGGTGGCGAGGTGCCTGAGATCGGTGAGCGGGCCACCAGCGATGGTTTCGAGGGCGGTGCGGTGGTGAGCGGCGTGGGTGTCGTCCGACATGGGCACCTCCTTCGGCGGGAACGGTCGAGCTCTGGCAGAGACGGTAGGGCCTGGCCCGGGTGCGAGTCGGTACAGCCTGCTGTACCCCGGCCCGCCCGCTGGCTGCATAGTTTCGCCTCGATCTCGTCAATAGCGTTTTACCTGTGAACATTCAGACGAACGATGCCGTTGTGCGGGTCCAGGAGCTTACCCGTACGTATGCCACCGGCGGCCAGCCGGTCACCGCGCTGGCCGCCGTGAACGCCACCTTCTGGCGCGGCACCTTCACCGCTGTGATGGGCCCGTCGGGGTCCGGCAAGAGCACGCTGCTGCAGGCGGCCGCCGGCCTTGACCGACCCACGTCCGGCAAGGTCTGGATCGGGAACGAGGAACTTTCCCAGCTCTCCGAGACGAAGCTGACGAAGCTGCGCCGGACCCGGATCGGGTTCATTTTCCAGGCGTTCAACCTCATCGGCGCGCTGACCGTCGAGGAGAACATCCTGCTGCCGCCGCGCCTGTCGGGCCTACGGCCGGACCGTGACTGGATCGACCAGGTGATTCACCAGGTGGGCTTGGGCGATCGGCTGGGGCACCGCCCGGCGGCCTTGTCCGGCGGCCAGCAGCAGCGAGTCGCCATCGCCCGGGCCCTGGCCACCCGCCCTGAAGTCATTTTCTGCGACGAGCCGACTGGTGCCCTCGACACCCAGACCGCAGCGGACGTGTTGTCACTACTGCGCTCGGTCGTCGACGACCAGGGACAGACCGTGGTCATGGTGACTCACGACCCGGTGGCCGCGTCGTACGCCGACCGGGTGGTCGTGCTGGCCGACGGCCAGATCCGCCGGGACATGCCGCAACCGGGCGCTGAGCGTATCGCCGAGCAGCTCGCCGCCCTCGGCCGCCGCAAGCACATCACGCTGGGGGTCTGAGTCATGCTGAACCTTGCCATCCGCTCCCTGCGCCACCGCGCCGGCAGTGCGCTCGCCACCCTGGTCGCCCTAACCGCCGGCGTCATAATCCTGATGTCGATGGGCACCCTGGTCGAGTCCGGCCTGCGTTATTCACCCGCCCCCGTCAAGTACGCCGCCAGCACCGTTGTCGTGGCCAACCGGGACATCACCTTCACCTCCAAGGACATTGGCGGGGAGATCACGAAGTCCACGGTGACCCTGCCCGAGGGTGGGACTGTCCCGGCGGAGCTGGTCGACCAGATTCGTGTCGTCGCCGGGGTGTCGAACGTGAGCATCGAGCGTGCTGAGGGACACCCCGGGCGGGTGGACACCATCGCGGTGGTCGCGGATACCCCGGAAGCCATCGCCGGGGTGACCAAGCTCGCCGAGGCGGCCGGAGCCGAGGCCTATACGGGCAACGATCGCGGGCTGCTCGAACAGCCCGACGGTGCCGCCACCCGGGTGCTGCTGATGCTGATCGGTGCCACCTTCGGCGGCTACGTCGCCATGCTCGTCATCTTTGTCGTCGCCGGCACGATCGGTCTCTCTATCCGGCACCGTCGCCGCGACCTCGCTCTGCTCCGAGCCGTGGCCGCCACCCCGGGTCAGATTCGCCGGATGCTCGTGGCCGAGTCCTTGCTACTGGCCCTGGTGGCCGCGGTGATCGGGATCCCGGGCGGGTTGCTGGCCACCGCCTTCGTGCACGACCAACTCCTCACCCGTGGCTTCGTCGCGCCGACCTTCCCGATGACTAACGGTCTGCTGTCCGGCCTGGCCACAGTCCTGCTCACGGCACTCGTTGCCGTCTGCGCGGCCCTGATCGCCTCCCGCAGGCTGACCCGCATCCGCCCGGCCGAGGCGCTCGGCGAAGCCGCGATCGAGCCCTCGCGCAGCGGCAAGGTCCGGCTGATCTTCGGCCTCCTGACGCTCGTCGGAGCTGGATCGGCCAGCTCCTTCGCCGCCGCCGGTGGCGGAGAGACGGCGCTCGCCGGCGCGCTCGGCATGCTCTACCTGTTCGTTCTCGCGGTCGCCCTGCTCGCGCCCTGGATCAACGGGTTCGCGGCCCGACTGCTCACTCCGGTGTTGCGCACGGCCTTCGGCAACGCCGGGTACCTGGCCGGCGCCAACCTTCGGGCCAATGCCGCCGGCATGGCTGCCGTACTCACGGCGCTGGTCATGTCGGTCGGCTTCGGTGGCTCGGTCTGGTTCCTCCAAGACAACCTGCAGCGCAGCACGCTCAGCCAGCGTGTCGAAGGAACCCTGGCCGACTACGCGCTTGTCGCACCGGCAGGGCTTCCCGCATCGGCGGCCGACCGTGCCCGCGCCATGCCCGCAGTCCTGGCCGTCACACCGTTGCGCCGCACCTCCGTGCTGGTCCGGATGTTCGGCGACGGCATCCCGGTCGAGGCGCAAGCGATCGACCCTCACGATGCCGCTGAGACCATCGATCCCCGCGTGCTCGAGGGCAGTCTCTCCGGCCTGAGCGACAAGACCATCGCGATCTCTTCGTTGCGTGCCTCCTCGCAGAAGTGGAAACTCGGCGATCAGGCCGAAGTATGGCTGGGCGACGGCACACCGATCACGGCCCGGGTGGCGGCAATCTACGAACGCGGTCTCGGCTTCGGCGATGTCCTGCTCAGCCGGTCGATGGTCGACGGCCACACCCGCACCAACCTGGACGACCAGCTTCTGATCCGCACGAAGGCGGGCACCCCCGTCGACGGCGACCTGGCTCGACTCGCGGCCCGCTATCCCGGCAGCACCGTGGTCAGCACCGCTGACCTCTCCGGCCGGCTGTCCAAGGATCTCGCTCTCAGCGCCTGGCTGAACAAGTTGTTGATCGGTGTCATGGTCGGTTACGCGGCACTGGCCGCGGCGAACACGATGGTCATGGCCGCGCTGGCCCGCCGTCGGGAGCTGGCCCTGCTGCGCATCGTCGGAGTCAGTCGCCGCCAGATCAAGAACATGGTCCACGCCGAACAGGCCGGCCTGCTGGGAGTAGCCCTGGTCATCGGCGCGAGCATCGCGGCCATCACCCTCGCTCTCGTGGTCAACGCCCTAACCGGCAACCCCGTCCCGTACGTGCCGACCCTGGGGTGGGTAGCAGTCCTCGGCGGCGCAACGCTTCTGGCCCTGCTCACCACGATCCTGCCGATCGGGCGCCTGCTGCGGGC
>JANNPJ010000346.1:0-1546 GCA_031400005.1 Kineosporiaceae bacterium
GAACCTGGCGTGGATGGCCTCGGCGAAGGTGCGGGCGTCATCGAGGTCCGCGGTCTTGGTCTCCATCCACAGGATGTCGGCGAACGGTGCGGCGGCCAGTGACTTGGCGATGGCGTACTCGATGCCGCCCTGGACCTGGTAATAGCCGTCCGGGGTCTTGGGCAGCTCGGGGTCCCACGCGACGCGCAGGTCCAGCGACGCGGACCGCTCATGGATCTCGGCGAACGAGGCGTGCTTCGCGAAGCCGCGCCAAGCATCGACCGTGATCGGAAGGTTGGCGCCGTCCGTGACTTGTGACTCGAGGGCGGCCGCGACGGCCTCGCCGAAGGTACGCAGACCCGCCTGTGTCTGCCAGATCCGGGCATATTCCTCGTCGATGGCGTCCATGACGGTATGGGTGGTGATACCCGCGTCGGGGCCGAGGGCGGCCTCGGTCTGCTTCCGGATGGTCGACATCAGGCCGACGCGATCGAGCCAGGCCGTCGCCCGCTCGTGCTCGATGGCCGGCTCGGCGAAGAGCAGATGCCCACGAACGTCGTCGAGTCCCAGGTCGTGGAGGGTGCGCAGGATCGCGACGAAGCCGGCCCGGTAACTCGGGACATCGAGATTGGTCGCGCCCAGGATGAACGGCTGGTCACGGGGGTCGCTGCGGCCCTCGAGGAACGTGGCCGATTCGGCATCTGTTCGAGCCACGATGATGCCCGGCACGCCCATGATATCCAGCTGGAGTCGGGCGGCGTTGAGACGCTTGATCTGCTCGTCGGAAGACACCAGGACCTTGCCGGCCTGGTGGCCACACTTCTTGGCGCCGGGCTTCTGGTCCTCGATGTGATAGCCCGGGACACCGACCTCCACAAAGCGCCGGATGAGGTTACGGACATGGGCATCGCCGCCGTGACCGGTGTCCGCGTCGGCGATGATGAATGGCCGGAAATCGATGGCGGGCGTGGTACGGCGCTCGTCCTCGGTCATCCTGGTTCGGGCGAAATGCTGGTTGCGGTCCGCCGCAAGGAGGCCTCGAACCAACCCGGCCGCCTCGTCGGGGACCTGGCTGAGCGGGTAGCTGGCCAGATCCGGCCCCGGGTCCTCGTGCGACGACCCTTTGGCCGAGGTCGCCCAGCCGCCGAGATAGATCCCCTCGATGCCGAGTCGCTTCATGACGACGGCCTGCCCAGGGGAGTACGGCCCGAAGGTCGTGATCTGGCGGCGGCTCGCGAACAACTCGCGCAGTCGCGCGTGGAACGCCTCGGCCGCGATCCTTGCGACGGTGTTGTCTGTCGGAATGGAACCCTGCTGCTCGGCCACGTCCCGAGCCGTGTGCAGGCGGACGATCCGTTCAAATCGGGGACCGTCCATCCATGCCCGGGCCGCGGCAACCTGGTCCTCGATGAACCGGGTGGCGGTGGCTGGCTCGGCGGGGGGTGGCTCGGCGGGGGCTGGCTCGGCGGGGCGGTCGGCGAGGGTCATCATCGGTGGTCCGACCTATTCGTTGGCGTGATCGCGCTCGCAGAAGTCCGGGCACGAACAATCCGCGATGAGGGCGGTC
>JANNPJ010000347.1:0-21405 GCA_031400005.1 Kineosporiaceae bacterium
CGGCGACGACCTGAAGGAAGCGATACGTCGACACCCACAGAATCCGGTCGTCGTATCCTTCACCCACCACGCGTGGCAGCCATTGGCGCACCGCGTCCTCGGTGCCGTAGTCCTCGGACGAGTCGCTGTTTCGACCCTGCAGATCAATCTGGAACCCACCGGTGAACGGCACCTGGAGCACCGTGCGTCCGCCCACGCCCGGGTGTTCGTAGTGGAACACCCGGGCCGTGGACTGATCTTCGCCGGCCCGCTGCGCCACATCGACCACGACGTGATATCCCGCAGACTGGGTGCCGCTCATGTGGATGTCGAGTGAGCGACGGACGGCCGAGTGAGCGCCGTCCGCAGCGATCAGGTAACTGCTCTTCCAGATTCTTCCGTCGACCGTCGTCACCGATACGGAGGTGGGCGATGTCTGGACGGAGCAGACCTGCGCACCCCAGTGGAAGATCACTCCGGCCGCTACACAGGCCCGAAGCAGAAACTGCTCGGTGTCCGTCTGTCGCAGGCTGGTGAATGGCGGCAAGACCCCGGCAGCGGCGGCCGGGAAGCTTCGCGAGTACACCTCGCGGCCTCGATAAAGGGTCCGTCTGGTCTGCCACACCACGCCGTACCGACCGATCTGGCCGCCGAGCCCTGGGCTGATCCGTTCCAGCACGGCCAGGGAATCCCGGTGCAGGAACAATGCCCGGCTACCCGGTCGGACCCGATCCAGCGGGTCAGCCTCCAGCACGGTGACGGCCAGCCCCCGGGCCCGGAGGGCGAGCGCCGCGGTCAGGCCGACCGGTCCTGCACCGACGACGACTACCGGAGCGACTCGATCCGGCAGCGACTCGTCGGTCACCTGACGGATCCAGTACTGACGAGCATCCTGCCCTCGCTCAATCGGCGGGCGACCTGCAGCCGCTTGATCTTCCAGGTGCCGGTGCGCGGGAGGTCGTCGAAGCGGCACTCCACCGGCGTGGCCATCATCGGGAGGTCGGCGGTGGCGCTCTGCCAGCGCTCGGCGTCGAGCGGTTGATCTCCCTTGATACAGATCACCGGAATCGCCTCGCCGCGGGCACCCGTCACGATCACGATCTCCCGCAGTTCGTCCAGTCGGGACATCAGCAGGTCCTCCACCTCGAGGGTGCTGCCCACCGAATCGATCTGATCCACTTCCCGGTCGGACAGATACAGCGCTCCCCACCGGTTGGTGTGCCCGACATCGCCCATCCGCCACCAGGCGCCGTCCAACTGTCCGGCGAACTGCTCGCCCGCGCCCACATAGGTCAGGATCCGCCCCCGGCTGCGGGCCTCGATGTGCCCCAGCACACCGGCTTTGCATGGTTGCCCGGCCTCGTCGACGACCCGGAGCCGCGTGAAGCCAGGCAACGCCGTCCCGACCAGCCGACCATTGGCTTTCGCCGCGCTGTGCCGAGTGAACCACCGGGCCGTGATCGGACCGGTCTCGCTCTGGCCGTAGAGCTGCATCAGGTAGGGGAACCGGCGCTCGGAGGCACCAAGCAGCCGTTGGATCGTGCGAGGGTGAATCGCGTCGAAGGTGCTACCAAAGCAGCGAACGCTTCGTAACGGCGCGTGGGGCGCATCAGCCAGTTCCTCCCACAGGACGAACGTGTTCGGGTGCGTCTCCACGATGCCGGGACGGGCCCGCGCCAGGTGTGGCCCGACACTGGCTGGATCGTGGTCGACGAGGGCCAACAGGGGGCTGCCGTAGTGCAAGAACACGCCTAGGGCATGGTAGAACCGCGAATGCACGTAGGACATGCATACCGCTGCGGTCTCGCCCCGGGTCGGCCAGCCCATCAGTTTCTGCGGCACCAGTCGGTTCCATAGCGTGTTCGGGCTGTGCACGGCGAGCTTAGGAAGGCCGGTGGTGCCCGAGCTATGCGTGATCAGTGCCGGTTCACGAACGCCTCTTTGGACCGCGGCTCGCCGTCGGGCACCGGCGAACTTCTGCATCGGCAGGCCCCCGATGGCCTCGGCCACGTCTGCGGCTTCCGGCCCGACCACGAGCACCTTGCCGACCCCTATCGGTGCCGAATCACCGGCCAGCATTTCCCGGTCGGTGATCAACCAAGGCCGGTCCAGGCGACGGACCAACTGGCCCACGACGCTGCGCTCCAGCGTGGGTGACAGCAACACCGGAACCGCGCCGACCCGAGAGATCGCGCAGGCCAGCAGCGCGATATCGAAGTTGTCCGATTTGTAGACCGCCACCTGTTCACCGGTGCGGACCCCGGCCGCCCATAGCCGGGCCGCAAGGTCGTCAACGATGTCGGCGACGGAGAGATAGTTCAGGTTCATCCCGCACTCTGGAGCCACATCGAGTGGACGGTCCAGGATGACCGGGAGTCGTCCGTGCTGACGCGCGGCGCGCTCGAACAGGGAGCCTAGGTAGAAGCCACGCTCGGAAAGGAATTGCTGCAACATGTGAACTCCTTCAAGACGGGTAAGAACTCACCAGGCGCCGGTACGCAGGATGTGTCGGCGCAACTTTCCGGTTGATGTACGGGGTAACGCGGTGATCAATCGAGTCGTTCGGGGCACTTTGAATGCCGCCAAACGCTGCCGAGCCAGCGCGAGAAGGTCTGCTTGCAAGCGGGTTTCATCATCGACAGGGCAGGTCGGCACGACAAAGGCCTGGAGTTTGGTGGCGCCAATCTGGTTCGTCACCGCGGCTACGGCGACCTCCCGGACCAAAGGATGCTCGACCAGGACCCTTTCGATCTCCTGCGGCGAGACGGTGATTCCACCGACCATTTCCATGTCGTCCACCCGGCCGACGTGGCGATAGGTGCCATCGGGCTGACGGTAGGCCAGGTCTCGGGTGGACAACCAGCCATCGACGATGGCTCTCGAGGTATCCGTAGGTCGGTTCAAATACTCCCGCAAGAGCGTCGGCCCGCGCACCCAGAGTTCACCCTCGCTGCCATCGTCGACCGGGGTACCGGACTTGTTCCGCAGACTGAGCGTGTATCCAGACACCGGGCGGCCGATCGAACCGGGCACATTGTGCTCGACTCCGTTGGCGCAGAACGCATGACCAGCTTCGGTAGAGCCAAGTTGCTCGTAAATGGGCGCGCCAAGGAATTCGGCGGCTTGCTGCCCGAGGTGTGAGGAGAGGCTCTCGCCGGCCGATACCGCGCCGCGCAGCGACCCGAAGGCGGTGGAATCGGTCTGGTTCACCAGGGCCGCGTAGGCCGTGGGTACGGCGTAGAGCAGGCTGACTCGATGCCTGGATACCAGTTCGCTCACCCGGTCCGCGGTCGGCCGATCGCTGACCAGTACCGCAGCTGATCCCGAATACAGCGGGAACACCAGGGCGTTGCCGAAGCCATACGCAAAAAACAGCTTTGAGATCGACAGGGTGACGTCCTGGGGACGCAGACCCAGTACCCGCCGGCCGACCGCTTCGTAATAGATTGGGAGATGGCCATGGTCATGCACCACACCCTTCGGTTCACCCGTTGTCCCGGAGGTGTACTGGATGTACAACGGCGTCTCAGGACCGACTCGCTGCGGGCGCGCGCGGGCGGCGGAGACCGATCGAGCCAGCAGCTGCTCGACGTCCAACCACCTGTCCGGGGAGAACCTCGACTGCAGCCTCGGCTCGGTGACGCACAGCGTCGGTCGGCAATCGTCGACCAGGAAGGCGTGGTCATCGACGGTGAGTTCCGGATTGATCAGCACCGCGACCGCGCCCAGACGTGCCACCGCGAGGAAGCTGATCACCCACCCGATCCCATCCGGAAGCGCCATCAGCACCCGGTCTCCGGGCCGGACACCGATATCGATCAGCACCGAGGTGGCCCCGGCCGCGAGATCGTGCACCTCACCGTGCGTCCACACCCGATCGTCCACCAGGTATGCCGGGGAGGTCGACCAGCCGTGGCGTTCGGCGCGTTCAGCCAGATCCGCCGCGACGTTACGTTGAACGAAACCGCTTCGTCTGAGGTCAATCTGCTCCCGGCCCATCAGCTTGTCTCACCTGGGTGCGCCAAGGCTTTGATCCGCGTTGACCAGCCGGGGGAGAGTGTCGATTTACGGACGGCGGGGCCCTGAAGCGGGAGTTTCGGGGCGTAACTGTCCTGCGGATGGCGCTCGGCCTGGCCGGGCGGGTTGTTGGCCGCGGTCCAGGCCCAGTACGCCCGCATCGGCGCCGCCATCTTCAGCAGCATCTCGGCGTATTCTTCCTCGGGGTCGGAGTCGAGGACGATCGCGCCGCCGGCACCGAGGTGCATCCGGCCATCGACGAACACCGCGGTGCGGATAACCACACTCAAGTCGGCGGTGCCATTGCAGCTCAGGAACCCGATCGCACCTGAATAGACCCCTCTGGCTTCGGTTTCCAGGGAGTCAATGATCTCCAGAGTTCTCAGCTTGGGGGCCCCGGTCATCGACCCGGCCGGGAAGCAGGCCCGCACGCAGTCCACCGGGTCGACGTCGGCCCGGAGCTGGCCCTGCACGGTCGACACCAGTTGATGCACCGTCGCGTAGGACTCGGTCGCCATGAGTTTCGGGACCCGAACCGTGCCCACCTCGCAGACCTGGCCCAGGTCGTTGCGCAACAAATCAACGATCATCAGGTTCTCGGCCCGAGTCTTCGCACTCTTCACCAGCGAAGCCCTCAGCCGGGCGTCCACTTCCGGACTTTCATCGCGCGCCGCGGTGCCCTTGATCGGTTTCGCCTCGACCACACCGTCGCGGTCGATCTTCAGGAACCGCTCCGGTGATGAACTCGCCACCGCGACATCTCCGAACTGGAGGTAAGCCGCGTAGGGCGCAGGGTTGAATTTCCTGAGCAGGCGGTGGTATCCGAGTGAGTCATCGAGCGCCGGGAGCCAGGCGGCATTTGTTACGCAGATCTCGTAGCTCTCTCCAGCGATGAGTTTGCGCTTGCACGCTGCAATATCGGCCAGGTACTGCTCTCGATCCCGAACCAGCCACGGTTCCACCGAAGTGTCACCGCCAACGCCCAGTTTCACCTCGGCCATCGCCAGGGATCCCGTCGCGGGCCCCGTCACGGTCTTCGTCACGGACCGCGTCACGGTCTTCGCTTTCGGCGGGCCGGCAATAGCGACTGGCTCGACCTCGCCCAGTGGACGCAGGAGCGTGGCGGTCCGGTCCAGCCACTGGTGGGCGGTGTCGAGACCGGCCGGCGTGTTCTCGGCAAGGCACAACAGGTAGGTGGAGCGTTCCTGATGATCGACCACGACCATCCGGTCGGCGAAGAGCCAGCACGCGTCCGGCGTCGTCGCCTGGTGGGTATTGTCCGCTCCACAGTCGGCTTTCACTTCATAGCCGAGGTATCCGACATAGCCACAGGTGAAATCGAACGGCAGGCTGGCATCGTCGGCGTAGCGGCGCGCCAACCCCGACTTGAGATAGTCGAAGACGCTCCCGGCGATCCGCTGCGTCGGCTGCCCGGTCCGTTCGACCTGAACCACGCCGGTCCCCACGTCGTAGCGGACGAACTCGGCCAGCGGACCGGTTCCGTCACCGAAGTAGGAGAATCGAGCTTGTCCTGGTTCGATCCGCGAACTGTCAAGCCAGAAGGCGCGCGACTGGTGAGCGAACTGCTGGGCGAAGGCCCGTTCAGCGTCCACCGCGACGTCCAAAATCCGCTTCACAAGACGGTGTTCGACAGCCGTCTCGGTGCCGATTTCGGTGTGGGTGCCGGGGGATTGGACGGTCTCGGGATCCGAGTGATTCGCTGCTGGATCGAGCTCGCGGACCTGCGGACCTGCGGCCGAGCCCGGGTCGGCTGGGGCGGTCCAACCGGCCACGACACGGCGCTTGGCCGATCCATGTTCGTGGGTCAGGTCCCGGAAGTTGGAGAGCAACCGATGCCCGTGCTCGGTCAGGATGGATTCGGGATGGAACTGAACCCCCCACCGCGGGCGAGTGCGGTGCCGCACGCCCATCAGTACGCCGTCCTCGGACCACGCGGTGGCCTCCAGAGTTGCTGGCAGCGGACCTCGGATGGAGAACGAGTGGTAGCGCACGGCGGTGAATCCCTGCGGGACCCAGTCGAACAGGTCCCGGCCGTCGTGCCGGATCGTGGTGAGGTGGCCATGGCGGGGGAACGCCATCGGGCCCACCTCCGCCGATTCCGCGATCCCGATGCCCTGATGGCCGAGGCAAACCCCGAGCACGGGGACTGTCGCCTCCGCCAAGATGCGCTGAGCGAAACCGAAATCCTTGCTGTTGGCGGGGTGTCCGGGACCAGGTGAGATCACGATGTTGTCGAACGCGTGCAGGTCAAGGTCGGCGCCTTCGGGCGCGTTGTTGCGCAGCACGGTGGGCTCGACCCCTTGTACCTGAGCAATCAACTGGAACAGGTTGTAGGTGTAAGAGTCGAAGTTGTCCAACAGTAACGTTCTCATCCGGTCTCTCTCCTCAGGTGCGACGATCGAGGGTCAGGGGAAGGTGGTCGGCGGTACGGGGGCCGCCTGACGTCACCGTCCCGGACCAGGTTCAACACTGGGCGGCGACCGGTGCCGACCGATGGTCGATGTGTCAATGCTTCCCGCTCGACCGGTCGATCGTCGGGTGACCACTGCTCTGGATCCGTTGCGGCGTGCCGACCTGGTCGTCGTGGGGCTGGCCCCGATGTTCTCGCCGGCCCCAATGTTCTCGCCGAGTTCACGGTTCTAGCCGAGTTAAAGGTTCGCTGAGGTGAAGCGATCCGGGGTAGCTGGACAGGTGGTGTCGATGACTGCCCTGAGGCCGGCGGTTGCAGCCAGCCTTTGAGCAGCCGGGTCAATCTCGGCATCATCACCCAGGTGACAGCGACTGTCACGCCGATGCAGAGCACCAGGGTGCGAAGCACGACGGGCAGGCCGAGTAGGCGTGGAATGATTGCCACATTGAACAGGAGCACCGGCGGAAATACGGCGGTCAAGGTAACAATTGCCATTTTCCACTTCGGTGGCGGGGTCGGGGCCTGAGCGCGTTTTTCGAACCATGCCCGTAAGCCGGTGATCTGCTGTACCTGAGTCGGCTGAGCGAACGCCTCCGCCCGGTCCACCCACGCTGCGGAGGCGGTGACATCCTCCCACCACAGAGCGGATTCCTGATCTACCCAGCGATAGATGACATGCCATTCACCTCCTGCTTCGGGCGGGCCGAGTAATCCGCCGCCGAGGAAATCCGGAGAGGTCTCCGCGTGGAGTAGCAACGAGTTCACCCAGGCAAAGAAATCGGCCTCGCGTCCGTAAGCCACGGTGTGTACTGCCGTGACAGTGACCGACTCATCCACCAGTGCAACTCCTACCTGCTCAACTCGTCCACCAGGCAGTCTCCTGATCACTCCACCAAACAAGTCTCGTACACCCGATTTACGGAGGGTTTGGGAACAGAGTTCAACCCTCAAGGAAACTTTGTTGATTACTTTGCGTGCGCTGAAGAGGCTCACCCTGTCATGCTGCGAGTGCATGATCACACACTGTATCCGCTGGCCTACGTGAGTGGTGTTTCTGTGGATTCAGGTAAGGGATGCCTAGCTATTCATTTTCCCGAGAATCCGCTATGGCCGACTCAAATTCGCTTTCTTGGCGGCAACTTGGCCGTGGCTTCGGAGTTTCTTAAGGTAAAGCTGAGATTGCTGGGAGATATGGGATCGCGGGGGTTGTCGAGCAATCGGTCGAAGTTGGCTGGCCGTCACCAAGGACGCCGGACATGCCCACTATGGGCCAATTGGCGTGACGAAATGAGCGCCGCTGGCGACCTTCACCTCGGCCAGCGGGCCAGCGAGGCCGATCTGCGCGGTTTGTTCCTGGCCTGCTTCTGACGGCGCCCACGGGAGAATGATTGGCGAAGGGATCCGCGCATGCCCCAAGCTCTCGCGTGATCATGCACGGTTGCTCGGGTGCTGCGGCGAAGTGGTCGCGCGTTTTGACCCGGCGAGGGGGTCATCGTGCGAGACGACGTCGAGGAAAACGGGCAATGGTGTGGAGGGGCGCGCTGTCACGAATCGAGGGCTGAACGGTCGCGAGTCGCGGCCTCGGCGAATCGCGGGCTGAGCGCGGTCGCGAGTCGCGGCGTCGAGGTGATGGAACCGACGTGTGTCGAGGCAGGTCGAGCGCTGGCTGAGCGAGGCCGGCCGCCGACTTCGCAGGTCGTGATCAATGTCGGCGAAGACCCGGGAACCTCGTCTGACCAGCGGAACGTCGCCACGATCGATCATGCACCGGTTGCCCGTTACCCGGTCTTGGGTGTTTGCGGGCCTAGCTGACCCTGCTGGCTAATCCCCGGTCTGTAGCGAAGGAGACCTTCCATTTTGCCGTGATCATGCACGGCTGCTCGGGTGCTGCGGCGAAGCGGTCGCGCGTTTTGACCCGGTTAGGGGGTCATCGTGCGCGACGACGTCGAGGAAACAGGCACGCCAGCCAATAAACCAGCAGGGTCCTAGTTGCCGGCAGCGCGGTACTGCTCGATAACGCTCGCAGGAATCCGGCCCCGGCTGGAGAGCTCGACGCCGTTGCTGGCAGCCCAGGCACGCACGGCCTTGTTGTCTACCTCGGTGTGGACCCGGACCGGACGGCCCGCGGCACGACGGCCACCAGTCCGGCGAGCGGCTTCCGCCCACGGGCTCAATGCGTCGCGCAGCGCTTCTGCATTGTCGGTAGCAAGGTCGATCTCGTACTCAACGCCGTCCAGCCCAAAGCTCACCGTCTCGTCCGCCGGCTTGCCGTCGATGTCATCGAGTAGTTCGGTAACTGTTTTGGTTGCCATGGCGCGATGTTCCCGATGGCATGGAGCAATGTCAATTCGACACGATTGAAAGTGTCCGAGAATCTGATCGCATCCCGTGCATAGTGCAACGAGGATGGAAACGTGGAACCGTTCCCATCGATGCCGATAGCGGTCTGCACGTTCCGTTATTAGTCGGGACTCAGAGTTATTCATGCAGTTGAATTCGGTGGCAACCTGCGTTGGCCAGTTGACCGTATGCTGCGCGCTGAGCCGTCGGCGGAGGCCGGATGTGTGGTCGCAACCAGCGTCGGAGGTGTGGTGAACCAGCACGGAGAGTCGGATCAGATAGCGGGGCCGGATCAGATAGCGGGGCCGGATCGGCTAGCGGGGCCGGATCGGCCGGCAGCTGAGGAGTACGAACGCTCCATGGCGGTGCAGTTGCGCGGGCTGGTCAAGCGTTTCGGTTCGGTCCAGGCAGTCGGCGGCGTCGATTTGGACGTTCGGCGTGGCAGTTTCTTCGGCCTGGTCGGTCCGAATGGGGCAGGGAAAACCACCACCCTGGCAATGGTTACGGGGTTGCTCCGCCCCGATGCCGGCGGCGCTCGGGTGGACGGGATCGATGTTTGGGCGAGTCCATTGCTCGCCCGGGAACGGATGGGGGTGCTGCCCGAAGGGCTACGTCTCTTCGAGCGACTGTCCGGGCGTGAACTGTTGCACTTCACCGGCCGATTGCGCGGGATGCCGACAGCCGAGGTGGATGAACGGGCCGGCGAACTGCTCACCGTCCTCGGCCTGGATGATGCCGGTGGTCAGTTAATCGTGGACTACAGCACCGGAATGCGGAAGAAAGTGGCCCTCGCGGCGGCCTTGCTTCACAATCCGGCGGTGTTGTTTCTCGACGAGCCGTTCGAGGCGGTCGACCCGGTTTCGGCCCGGACTATCCGTGCGGTGCTGCGTGCGTTCACCGGTCGCGGCGGCACGGTGGTGTTTTCCAGTCACGTGATGGACCTGGTTGAGCGAATCTGTGATGACGTCGCGGTGATGGCCGGTGGTCGAGTGCTGGCGGCCGGACCGGTGGGCGAGATACGCGCCGGCCGGCCACTGGAGGAAGTGTTCGTCGAACTGGTCGGTGGGGGGATCGCCCCGGGGGAGCGTGGTCTCGACTGGCTGGGTGCGCAGTGAGTACCGACTCGGTGATCGCCCGACGAAATCGCGGCCCGCGCTGGGAGTTGGTCCCCATTGCGGCAGGGCTTCGATGGGCACTGTTGCGCGGCGCGCTCCGGGCTGGACCCGGGTCGACCGCTCGACGCAGCGGCCTGGCCGCCGGTGCGCTGTTCGGTTGCGTGGCAGCGGGTTTGACCTTTGTCGCGCTGGTAGCCGCCCGCGGTCACGGGCGACTGCCGGAAGACCTGGCGGTGGTGCTGTTCACCGGGTTGCTGGCCTGCTGGGTGGTGCTACCGATCCTGACCTTCGGCAGCGACGACCTGCTCGACCCGGCCAAGCTCGTGCTGCTGCCGCTCACCAGCGCGGAGTTCCTCCTGGTGATGGGGGTTGGCGCGATGGTCGGGGTGGCGCCGATCGCCACCCTGGTGGCTGCGCTCGGGTTGCTCCCTGCGACCGCGAGCGGTCCGGCGTCCTGGCTGGTGGCACTGGTCGCCGTGGTGCTCCTCCTGGCGATGTGTGTGAGCGCCAGTAGGGCCTGTTCCAGCGCTCTCTCGGGGCTGCTGCGCTCGCGCCGGGGCCGCGACCTCGGGGTGGCAGTGACCGCGTTTGTCGCGTTGTCTTTCCAGTTGGTCAATCCGCTGGTGCAGATCGCGCTCCGCCAAGGAGGAGCGGGCGAGGACGTGCTTCGGGGCCTTGCCGATCCGTTGCGCTGGACCCCTCCTGGGTTGCTGGCCAGCGCCCCTGGTCGACCGCTGCCCGCGGCGATTGGTTCGCTGCTCCTGGGGTTGCTGACCGTCGTCCTGCTGCTGGTGTTCTGGGATCGAAGCGTGCGCCGCTCCCTGGAACGCGCCGAGATGTCGGGTACCCGCCGTCGGCGCAGCACCCCCCTGGCTCCCCGGGGCCTGCCGGTGCCGGCCGGTCGGATCGGCGCGGTGCTGGCCAAGGACTTGCGCTACTCACTCCGGGAGCCAAAACGACTGGTGACGGCGCTGACCGGCGCCTTACTTCCGGTCCTCGCCGTTGTTCTCGGGCCGGTGGCCCTGACCGGTAGTCGACCATCCGGCGGCCTGGTGTTCGCCGCTACCGGGATCGGCATCCTCAGCTCACTGAGCGGAGCGAACCGGTTCGGTCTGGACGGCACCGCGACCTGGGTACTGATCAGCAGTGCAACCGACGCTCGGGATGCCCACCGGGACCTGGTTGGTGGTGACATTGCTGCCGCCATGATCGCCGTGCCAGTCCTGTTCTCGATCTCCACCATGCTCGCGGTGATCACCAGCGGCTGGGAGTATCTGGCCCCCACCATCGGCCTTGCGTTGGCGCTCTACGGAGTGGGGCTGGGGTTGGCCGACCTGCTTTCGGTGCGCGCGCCGTATCCGGTTCCGCCCTCGCAGAACGCTTTCGGAGGCGGTGGAGGCGGACAAGGCTGTGCCGCTGGGATGCTCACGATGGGCGCGATGCTGGCCGAGGTGATCATCTGCCTGCCGTTGCTCGGTTTGCTGATTCCCGCGTTGGTGACCGACGCGCCGATCTGGGGATTCGCCTTGCTGCTTGTCGGCCCGGTCTACGGAGGACTGATTGGCGCGGCGGTGCGGCGAATGGCGGCCCGGCGTTGGGCCGAGCGTGGCCCCGAGGTGCTCCAGGTGCTGAGTTCGGTCCGCTGATTCTCGTTCTTGCGATCAAAAGGATGATATTAGTCCTACTTTGATGCATTAGGTGATCGCCTGGCGGTTGGCGGGGGTTCGGTGCCACCAGCGATCGACGGCTTCGGTGCGACGGGCGACGAAGCGACAAGCGACGAAGCGACATGGCGGCGGAGAAGGGGGCACAGCGATGCTTGCTGCAGTGATCATCGGTTGCGAGATCGGATTTTGGCTGGTGCTGGGGGCGGGGCTAGCGCTTCGATATCTTGCCGGTCGACCGCGCCTGGGTGCGGCCGTGCTCCTTCTCGCCCCGCTGGTGGACCTGGTTCTGCTGGTCGCCACCGTGCTCGACCTTCGCTCCGGTGCGCAGGCGGAGTGGATGCACGGCCTGGCCGCCGCCTACATCGGGTACTCCGTGGCCTTCGGGCACAGCACGATCCGCTGGGCGGATGTCCGATTCGCCCACCGCTTCGCCGGTGGTCCGGCCCCCGACACCCGGGACAAGTACGGCACGGCCCGAGCGGTCAAGGAATGGAAGGTCTTCGGCCTTGCTGTGGTGGCCTGGCTGACATCATGTGCCTTGCTGCTCGCGGCGATCGCCCTGGTCGGTGATGGTGACGCGACTCAACTGCGAGGCTGGATCTCCAAGCTCACCAGCGTCCTGGGGATCTGGTTCCTGATCGCGCTGTCGTACTCGATCTTTCCGAAGAGCAAACCAGAAACAGGGCAGGTCACCACCATGAGCCCGAAGCGCGAACCTCAACCGTGAGAACGCTGATCACCGGCGGCTACGGCTTCGTCGCGCAAGCACTGTCCCGGCACCTGATCGAGCGTGGGCAGGACGTCGTCCTGCTCGTGCGCGAGCAGTCGCCAAGCCGGGTTGGCGTGGGTGCCCCGGTGAGTGTGGATGCCCCGGCCTCCGCCGGTGCTCCCAGTGTCGTCGTCGCTGATCTGCGGGATCGGGCTGCGGTGGCTCGCACGATCGCTGAGGGCCGATTCGATGGCGTCGTTCATCTGGCGGCCTTGACCCGGGTTCGGGATTCGATCGCGGATCCCGTTGGTTACTTCGAGACCAACCTTTCTGGGACCGGGCATCTGCTGGCTGCGCTCGACGATGAGGCCAGGCGGACCGGCCGACCGGCCCGCCTGGTGTTCGCGTCCACCGGCGCCGTCTATGGCACCCGGGAGGGGCGGCTTGCCGAGAACGAGCCGAGCCGGCCGGCTCACCCGTACGCGGCGGCCAAGCATGCTGCCGAGCAGTTGATCGGGTTCCAGGCCGACACCGGCCGGCTGGGCGCGATCAGCCTGCGCTGCTTCAACGTGGCCGGAGCCCTGCCAGGGTTGCCGGACCGAGACCTGTCCCGGCTGATCCCGAAGACTCTTGCGGTCGCCGCCGGTACGGCCGAGGGATTGCAGATCAACGGGGACGGCAGCGCGATGCGTGAATACACCCATGTGGCCGACGTGGCGGAGGCGTACGCCCTGGCCCTGGCGGCGGTGACGCCCGGGCGGCATCGAGTCTTCAACGTCGGCAGCGGCACCGGGGTGAGCGTGAGCCAGGTGGTGGACACCGTCCGCCGGGTGACCGGTCGCCCGGTGCCGGTGCAGTGGCGGCCCGCCGCCCCGGAATCCCAGGTCCTGATGGCCGACAGCACGCTGATCCGGACCGAACTCGGCTGGTTGCCGCGGCGCTCGGAGCTGGATCGGTTGATCGCCGACGGTTGGGCTCATCGAGTGCCGGTTTGAGTCCCGGTTTCAGGTCCGGGCTAGCGGTGCCGACTACGCCGACAGTCCCGATCGCTGATCCGTCTAAGCTGGCGGAATCCCGGGAATGGATCGACGGCGATCCCGCTTATCGGGAACTCTGCGGGCTCCCTGAGCATTGAGTCTGTACGGAAGGGCTCCGCTGACGGCGAGAGCCCCTTCGGGATCTGCAGAACTAGGGCAGAATCGACAATGTACGTCAACGATTGCAACGGTCGGAGGACCGATGGAAAGCAGGAATCCCGTCTTCGGGCGCAGTGAGCAGTTCGCGCGCGGGGGTTACGCGACGTTCGACACGCGGACGCCCAGCGCGGGGGAGCTGCAGGACCAGTACAACGCTCCGTCGGCGACCACGGCGGACACCCGGCGGATGACGATCGACGACGTCGTGATGCGCACCGGAGCGCTCTTCACGGTGCTGCTGGCGTCGGCGGGCGCCACGTTCTTCGTGGTCAAGCCATCGATCGGATTGGTGCTGATCGCGGCCCTGGTCGGTTTCGGCCTGGCCATGTGGGTCACGTTCAGCAAGACGATTCGTCCGGCGGCGATGTTCGCCTACGCCGCCATTGAGGGCGTCTTCGTCGGCGGCATCAGCTTCTTCTACGAGAACCGGTGGGACGGCGTGGTTGGCCAGGCCGTGCTGGGCACGCTGGCGACATTCGCCGCGATGCTGGCGCTCTACCGGTTCAACGTGATCCGGGCGACGCCGAAGTTCCAGCGGATCCTGCTGATGGCTGGCGCCGGCTACCTGGTGTTCAGCCTGGTCAACTTGGGTCTCGCCGTGTTCACCGGGAACAGCGTGTACCAGGTCGGCGGGCTCGGCCTGCTGGTCAGCGCCTTCGGTGTCGGTCTGGCCGCACTCTTCCTGGTGCTCGACTTCGACTACGTCGAGAAGGGCATCCAGCAGGGCCTGCCGGAGCGGTTCGCCTGGACCGCGGCGTTCGGCCTGATCGTCACGCTGGTCTGGCTGTACCTGGAGATGCTTCGGTTGATCTCCATCCTCCGCGGCGACTGACGTCCCAGCACGACCCACGGCCGGAGCCGCGGCGCCTTCGGGTGTCGCGGCTCCGGCGGTTAGTCCAGGTGTTGTCCATCGGGGTCTGGTCAGCTCTGCGCCCTTGCCTGGCCCGACCCAAGTAGCCTGGCGCGATGTCAGCCCTGGGACCTGCAACCGGCCTACCCGCCTGGCATCCGCCGCGCGCGGTGCTTGAGTACGCCGAACTGATGCTCTCGGGAGCGATCACGGCCGTTCCGGTGCCGATCCCGGTTCCCGAGGAGCACCTCGAGGCTGAGGCGCTGGTCCTGGAGGATGCCGAGGGCACCCCGGTCGCCGTGCTACGCCGTCGCGGCGACGCCGGCTCGTCCCGGATGGTGGAGTTCGAGCCGCTGCGGGCTTTCACCCACGGTCCGGTTCGCTCGGCCCGCCGTGGTCCGCATCAGGTGCGGGCCGAGTTGGCGGGGGGCAACCGGGCTGTCGAGGGAGAGGTCCTCGTCGTCCCGGTGCAGTCCATGCTCGGCGCGGCGACGGTGGATGCCGTACTGGCCCGCGCGGTGAGGTCCGGTCAGTCGCTGCTCTGGTTGGCGGTGTTCGGAGCAGGCCGGCCGTCGGCGCTGCCGGCTGCCGGGCTGTGGCGAGCGGTTCGGGAGATCTCTGAGCAGGCCGCCGAGGCGGGGGTGCGCTCGGTTGCGGTCCCGGTGGCGGTGCCCCTGCCGGTCGGCACCGACCCTGCGGACGACGTCCATCTGATCACAGCGGTCGCCCGGGTATTCGCCGGAGCTGCGGCGGTGGAGGTCATGGACCTACCGATCGATCCCGCCGACCGGTCGGCGCACCCGGTATTCGCCCGCGAGCGTGACCGGGCGATGCCGCCGCCGGATCGCCGGGGTGTCACCATCTTCTTCACCGGGCTCTCCGGGTCGGGGAAATCAACTGTGGCCAAGGCGCTCGCGGACGAGTTGGCCGAGCGCACCAGCCGGACGGTCTCCCTGCTGGACGGCGATGAGGTCCGGCGGATGCTGTCGGCCGGGCTCGGGTTCAGCCGCGCCGACCGGGATTTGAACATTCGCCGGATCGGCTTCGTCGCCGCCGAAGTGAACCGGCATGGCGGGATTGCGATCTGTGCGCCGATAGCCCCTTTCGCCCAGACCCGTGCCCAGGTCAGAGCCGGCGTCGAAGAGGTCGGCGACTTCGTTCTGATTCATATCTCGACGCCGCTGGCCGAATGCGAGCGCCGGGACCGTAAGGGCCTGTATGCCAAGGCCCGGCGGGGGGAGATCCCCGACTTCACCGGGATCTCCTCGCCGTACGAGGTACCCGTGGACGCCGACCTTCGGCTGGATACCTCCCGGCTGAACGTCGTGGACGCGGTGGGCACGGTCTGGGCCCTGCTCGAGGCTCGCGGCTACCTGATGAAGTAAATGGTTCTCAAGCTAGCCATTAATCGAGTTACGCTGACAGAGTGACCGTGTGACGCGCGGAGGTGAGCGATGTGGCGAAGTCGATGAGTTCCGGGACAGTGCTGCCGGTCCCCAGCGAGGCCAGTGAGGCCGGCGCGCCAGCCTCACTGGCTGACGTCGTCATCAGGCCGATCCGGGACGGCAACGCCTTCGAATCCACGGTCGAGTATCTGGCGATGGCGATCCGGTTGGGTGTCTTCACCGAGGGCGAGCGTCTACCCTCCGAACGCGACCTCGCCGAGCGGCTGAAGGTCGGCAGGGCCACCCTGCGCGAAGCGATCGGTGCCCTCCGTCAGGCTGGCCTGGTTCGCACCCGTCGAGGCAGGTCCGGCGGCACCGTCGTGGTCTATCAGGGGCGTCCGCAGACCGACGGGCAGTCGGACCCGGCCGACCTCACCAGGCCCCGGTACACCGCGGCCGAGGTGGCCGACACCCTGGCCTTCCGCAATGTGGTCGAGCCCGGGGCGGCCCGGTTGGCGGCTCGCGCCGAACTGTCCGCCGATCAGCGGTCCTGGTTGCAGGATGTTCTGCGGGCCACGATGGGAATCGAGGACGACGGCGCCCGCCGGGTCGCGGACTCCCGGCTGCACCTGGCGATCGCCACCCTGAGTGGTTCGGCGAGGCTCGTGGAGGCGGTCAGCCAGGCCCGCTCCCTGACCGCTGATTTGCTCTGTAGCATCCCGGTCTTGGCGCCGAACATCGCGCATTCCGATGCCCAGCACACCGAGATCGTCGAGGCGGTGCTGGTCGGTGACGATCGGCGTGCCCAGGCGGTCATGGAACACCACTGCGAAGCGACGGCCGCCCTGGTGCGGGCTCTCTTGCCAGGGTGAAACCCGCCCTGAACTGACCCATCCCGACAGCACGGATCAACCGGCCAGAGAAAGGATCACCGCGATGCCAGAGGGCAGTTCTCCACTCTCAATGGCCAAGCTCGGCCAAATCATGGAATCCGGGCACGTGGATACCGTGCTGGTTGTCTTCACCGACATGCAGGGTCGGTTGGCGGGGAAGCGGGTACATGCCCGGTATTTCGTGGACGAGGTGGTGGACCACGGGATGGAGGGCTGTAACTATCTGCTCGCCGTGGACGTCGAGATGAACACCATCTCGGGTTACGAGATCTCCTCCTGGGACCAGGGTTACGGCGATTTCATGTTCAAACCGGACATGAGCACGTTACGGGCCGCGCCCTGGCTACCGGGCACCGTGATGGTGCAGTGCGACCTGCTCTGGCTGGACGGCACCCCGGTTCGGCAGTCCCCGCGCCAAGTGTTGCAAGCGCAGGTGGACGAGGCCTTGGCGCTCGGTGTGGAGGCCTTCGGGGCCACCGAATTGGAGTTCCTGGTGTTCAGCAACACGTACCAGGAGGCGTTCGAGGCCGGGTTCAACGGGTTGCGGGGGTCCACCCGCTACAACGTCGACTACTCGATTCTCGGCACCAGCGGTGACGAACCGCTGATCCGCGACATCCGAAACACGATGTACAACGCCGGGTTGACCGTCGAGTCGTCCAAGGGCGAGTGCAATCTGGGGCAGCACGAGATCGCGTTCAAGTACGACCGGGTGATGACGACGGCCGACAATCACGTCGTCTTCAAGACAGCGGCGAAAGAACTTGCCGAGCGGCACGGCAAGTCAATGACCTTCATGGCCAAATTTGATGAACGAGAGGGCAATTCCTGTCATATCCACATGAGTCTGCGCGGAGTTGACGGCTCGCTGGTCTTCGCCGAGGACGGTGGCGGCGCTGACTATGCCGACGGCCGTAGCCCGATCTTCAAGAGTTTCGTCGCCGGTGTGCTGGCCACAATGCGCGATTTCACCCTGCTCTACGCTCCCACGATCAACTCCTACAAGCGTTACCAGGCAGGCTCATTCGCACCCACCGCGATCGCCTGGGGTGACGACAACCGAACCTGTGCGCTTCGGGTGATCGGGTCCGGCGCCGGATTGCGGGTAGAGAACCGGGTGCCCGGCGGTGACGTGAACCCCTACCTCGCCCAGGCTGCGATGCTGGCCGGTGGGCTGTTCGGGATCCGGGCCGGGCTGCCGCTGGAGGCGCCCTTCGTCGGGAACGCCTACCAGTCCGACCTGGCCCGGGTGCCGAGTAGCCTGCGCCAGGCGCGGGACATCTTCAACGACTCCGAACTGGCCAAGAGTGCCTTTGGTGAGGACATCGTCAAGCACTACGTGCGGGCAGCGGATGTCGAACTGGAGGCGTTCGACGGCGCGGTCACGGACTGGGAACGTCGGCGCGGATTCGAGCGGTTCTGATGGGGATCTCGCAGGTTTGCGACTACGAGGTGATCAATCCAGCAACTGAGGAGACGATCGCCACGGTGGAGTTGCTGGACGTCGAGCAGGTGGACGCCGCGGTGGCTCGGGCGGTCGCGGTCGGACCGGCCTGGCGGGCGCTTGCCCCGGCGGATCGGGCCCGGTTGTTGCGCCGGTTCGCCAGCATCGTCGACGAGCACCTGACGGAACTGGCCGAGCTGGAGGTCCGGGGTGCCGGGCACACGATCGGCAACGCCCGCTGGGAGGCCGGCAACGTTCGGGACGTGCTCGATTACTACGCGGCGGCACCGGAGCGGCTGTTCGGCCGGCAGATCCCGGTGGCGGGCGGCATCGACGTCACATTCCGCGAGCCGCTCGGCGTCGTCGGGGTGATCGTTCCCTGGAACTTCCCGATGCCGATCGCCGGTTGGGGATTCGCACCAGCGCTGGCGGCCGGCAACACCGTGGTGTTGAAGCCCGCCGAACTCACCCCGCTGACCGCGATCCGGCTGGCCGAACTGGGTCTGGCGGCGGGTTTGCCGGAGGGGGTGTTTCAGGTGCTACCCGGCAAGGGCTCGGTGGTGGGCGAGCGGATGGTCAACCACGAGCAGATCCGCAAGATCGTTTTCACCTGCTCCACGGCGGTCGGTACGCAGATCATGCGCCAGGCCGCGACCCAGGTGAAGCGGGTGACCTTGGAACTGGGCGGCAAGTCGGCGAACATCGTGTTCGCGGACGCCGACATCGAGAAGGCAGCGGCCAGCGCACCTGGCGGGATCTTCGACAATGCCGGTCAAGACTGCTGTGCCCGCTCCCGGATCCTGGTTCAGCGGTCGGTCTACGACCGATTTCTGGAGCTGCTGGAGCCTGGTGTCACCGGATTCCGGGTCGGTGCCCCGGCCGATGAAAGCACCGAGATGGGCCCACTGATCAGTGCTGTCCAACGCCAGCGGGTGCGCGGGTTAGTCGAAGGTGGAACGGACGCTGCGGGGAATTCGGTAGATATCGCTTTCCGGGGCAGCGCACCGGACGGGCCGGGGTTCTGGTATCCGCCGACGGTGGTGCTGCCGCGCTCAGCGGCCGACCCGGTCTGGCGGGAGGAGATTTTCGGCCCGGTGGTCGCCGTCCTCCCGTTCGAGGACGAGGCCGAGGCGATCGCGATGGCCAATGACACCGAGTACGGCTTGTCCGGCTCGATCTGGACCCGCGATCTGGGCCGGGCGCTGCGGGTGGCGCGCGCCGTCGAAAGTGGGAACCTCTCGGTCAACTCGCACTCCTCGGTGCGGTACTCCACGCCCTTCGGTGGTTTCAAGCAGTCCGGGCTGGGCCGTGAACTTGGCCCGGACGCCCTTGATTCGTTCACTGAGGTGAAGAACGTCTTCTTCGCCAACGATTGATCCACATCCCGCGGCGATCATGCACGCTTGCCCCTTTCTCGGCGGGCAAGCGTGCATGATCACGGCAGAAAATTGAGGAAGTTCAAAGATGGAGAGATTTTCGGACCGGGTCGCCGTGATCACCGGTGGCGCCAGCGGGATCGGCCGGGCCTCGGCTCTGCGGCTGGCCTCGGAGGGTGCCACCGTGGTCATCGTCGACACCAATGAGCAGGCCGGCAAGGCACTGGCCGATGAACTCGGCGGGCTGTTCCTGGCTGCTGATGTCACCAGCGCGGAGGACAACCTTCGCGTGTATGAGCAGGTCCACGCCAGCTACGGGCGCATCGATGTGGCCTTCCACAACGCGGGGATCTCCCCGCCGGACGACGACTCGATCCTGGAGACCGGGCTGGAGGCGTGGAAGCGGGTTCAAGACGTCAATTTGACGTCGGTGTTCCTCGGCTGCAAGGCGGTGCTGCCGTACATGCTCGCTCAGGGCCGCGGCTCGATCATCAACACCGCATCCTTCGTCGCCACCCTCGGGGCGGCGACCTCACAGATTTCGTACACCGCCAGCAAGGGCGGGGTACTGGCGATGACTCGCGAACTCGGAGTCCAGTTCGCCCGGCAGGGGGTGCGGGTGAACGCTCTCTCCCCTGGTCCGGTGGCCACTCCCCTGCTGATGGAGTTGTTCGCCAACGACCCGGAGCGGGCTGAGCGGCGACTGGTGCACGTGCCGATCGGGCGGTTCGCCGAGCCGTCCGAGATTGCGGCTGCGGTGGCGTTCCTAGCCAGTGACGATGCAAGCTTCATCACAGCGTCCAACTTCCTGGTGGACGGCGGACTAACCGGGGCGTACGTCACCCCGCTCTGAAGGTCGCGGATGACAATCAGGCGCGGATGACAACCGGTCGCGGATGACAACGAGTGAAAGGTTCCAGATGACTGACCCTCGTCCGGTGATCGGGCTGACCACCTACGAAGAGCCTGCGCGGTGGGGTGTCTGGGACGTATCGACTGTTCTGCTGCCGTCGGACTACGTGCGGGCGGTGGTGGCGGGGGGTGGTCTGCCGCTGCTGCTGCCGCCACTCCCGGAGATCATCGAGGCGGCGCTGCCCCGGCTGGACGGGCTCATCCTGTCCGGCGGCGCGGACATCGAGCCCAGCCGGTACGGAGCTGAGCCGTCAGAGTCAACCGGCGCTCCTCGGGTCGACCGAGATCAAGCCGAACTGGGCCTGGTTCGGACCGCGCTCGAGAACGGTCTGCCGGTGCTTGGCATCTGCCGTGGTCTGCAGTTGTTAAATGTGGCTCGAGGAGGCACTTTGCATCAGCACTTGCCGGATGTCGTTGGCAGTAACGACCACGCACCGGCACCGGCGGTCTACGGCCATCACCCGATCACCATCACTCCCGGATCCCTGCTGGCCGAGTCCCTGGGCCAGACCGAGGCCGACGTGTCCACCTACCACCATCAGGGAATCGATCAGTTGGGGGCGGGACTGACCGTGTCCGCTGTGGCGCCGGACGGCACGATCGAGGCGATCGAGGACCAGTCGATGCCGTTCTGTCTCGCCGTGCAATGGCACCCCGAGGTCGGTGACGACCGATCGCTGTTCGCCGCCCTGGTGACAGCGGCCGCCGCCGGTCGCCCATGATGACGTTCGAGGTGCCGTGACCGCGGTGGACACTGACGACGCCGTCCGTCGGCTGGAACGGCTGGCGAACCGGTTGCGGGTGGTCGGACCCCGCCTCGCTGCCCGGGACGGCGAGGCGGCGCACCAGGTGCTCCAGGAGATCCGGGCCGGGCTGCAGCGTCTCGCCGATCTCGCAGCCGACGCCGACGGTGAGCGCAGGCGTGTCGTCCCCGAATTGGCCGCGCACGCGCTGGGCGACCAGGTCCTGGTGCTTGGCCACGATCTGCTTAGCCCACCTAGCCGGCGTTCTGACGCCGTCCGGGCGGCTGCGGTGCAGACATTCGAGGAGCTCAACCGGCTGATCTGAGCACCGGCACTCAGATCAGCGTG
>JANNPJ010000381.1:0-3205 GCA_031400005.1 Kineosporiaceae bacterium
TCGAGCAGAGACTGCGCGGACATCGCGTTGATCGCCGCCCCGGGTCGGGTTCCAGCGGACTCGACGTCGATCCCGTCACCGGCAACCTCGCGCATCAGGCCGGCAGCCATCTGCGACTTGCCGCCGTTCTTCACGCACACGAACAGCACGCTGGGACGCGCGGTGGACATAAGAGCTCCGATGGTTCGGTGTTCATCACCCAGGCCAAATGAGTCTCCCATCGCGGCATCGCCGCCGTTGACAACCGGTGACTCTTCATCAGAGCAGTGGGCCTAATGAGATCTACCGGACCTTTCGGCGGCGTTGTGTGCGTATGCCGAGGGCGTGTGTTGTCTGGTGGCGGCTGTTGAGTTGCTGATCGGGAACCGGTTCTGGTTGTCCCACAACGATTTCGTTGGTTTGTTCATCGAGCTGGATGCTCGGGCGGATGGCACGGCGGCGGCGTTCGTGGACTGGGAAGCGGCCGCTGCGGCTCTGCGTCAGGGCCGCCTGTCGTGCTCGGACAGTCAGGGGCAGGTGCTGGTCATCGCTGCGAGCCTGGCCGAGGACGTCGAACTCGGTTTGCGTGATGCCGTAGGTGGTCTGGATGAGGCGAACCTGAGGCTCGTGGCGGGAGCGGTGCTGGGCGTTGGTGGATGCCGGGGCACCTATCGGGTGCCGGCCGGCGGCCTGGAGCAGGGCCGGGGGTCGTGGTGAGCGCGGTGACGGTGACCCGGGCCAATCATCCGCTGACCGGTCGGGTCCTGAGCGTGCTTGGCCGGATGAGACGCCAGGGTCAGGTGCAGTTGCTGGTGGTCCTGCCCGATGGCAGCAAGACGCTGATGCCCGCGGTCTGGACCGACGATGCGGCTGCGGCGGATCCGAGCGTTTCTCAAGCGACGGTTGAGGCCCTCGATCGGACTGGGAAGCATGATTTCGCAGCGGTTTTAGCGGGAACGGATGATTTGCTGCGGGCCTGCCGGCTGGTTGAGGCGTTTGCCCGTCGTGAGGAGGCGGGGCAGGGACAGGCTGCACGGAAGTCACCGTGCGAGGAGGCCGACCATGCAGCCTGTCCAGTTGAGTCTGATCCCCGATCCGGTCCCGGCGCCACCGGAACATCTACTCGGGTCACTACCACCAGCCCAGGTCAGCGAAGCGACCCAGGTCCTGACCCTGATGATCGCCAAAGCGGCCGCAGCGCAGATCGCGAGGGCCGACGATGAGTGAGAACACGAAGGTCACCGCCTCGCATCTGCGGCGGGCAGCGATCGTTTACGTGCGTCAATCGACGCTGCAGCAAGTCGAACGCAATCACGAATCCACCGCCCGCCCATCGCCGGGATCCTCAACCGCCAGCACCGCACGACCGCCCGCGGATTGTCATACACCGCCAGTAGAGTCCAATCACTGCGCCACCACTGGAACATCGACTGCTACCAGCCCATCAAGAACACCGCCGACGAACAGGAAGGAGAACTGCTCACCGTGACCGCCGCCGCGAACCAACTGAACCCGGCCCCCTCCACCCTACACCGCTGGTTGAGCGAAGGATTCATCGCCGGTGAAAAGTCACCCCCGGCGCACCCTGGCGGATCCGCATGAACGATCACCTGCGGGCCCTGTTCGTCGATGACGCCCCCGATGGGTGGCTGGCCATGCTCGAAGCCACCATCGCCCTCGGCGTGTCCCGCCAGACCATCATGCAACGTGTCAAGCGCGGCGAACTCGAAGCCGTCCACGTCCGCACCGGACGACGAAAAGGACTACGCATAAACGTATCCCAACCACAGGACGGCCTGTTCTAAACCAACAATGAGCGATAGGAGCAGTGTGACCATGCATCCAAACACGCCTGGATATCGGCCTCCAGCACCCACGTGTACGTGCTCCAACATTCCCCGCCACCCGTTCCCAGGCAGTCAGCAGGAACGCCGGATCACACACCAGGTTGTACAGATCATCGAACCGGCGCAGCCCATCGGCCTGCGCCCAACGGTGCAAATTGACCTGCATCTTCCGTACCACCACAGCCGCCCCGACCGGAACAGCCCCGGTGGCGCCGGTATTCACCGGCGCGTCTTCGGACATTGCAGTCTCCTCCTTGACTGACACGCTGCCGCCCTTCCCCATGCGACCGGCTTTCCCGGCCTCGGAGTACTACGACGGCTCCGCCCCACCCGCGCCCTTCGGCGAGCGACGCACCTATCCACACCGCTACCACCGTGGAACGGTGGCCAGTGCGGAACGCGACGCAGGCGGTTCCCACGTTCACTGTTGTTCGGTCAACGGGTGAGGCACCCGGCTTTACCCCTGCGGCATCGTCACGGCTACGCCGTAGACCTCCACCGTGACCTCCCAGGCCAGACCTGTGGCACCCTCCCAGGAGTTCCCCGACCACAATCACGTCGGAGTACGCACCGCGACCCAGCCCACATCCACCGGTTCCTCGCGTATGCCTTCCCGTCTCGCTCACCAGGCCCGGCCCATCCGGCAGTACTGAACCGGCCTGACTTCGTCGCGGCTGCTCCCACCCCTCCCCGGCGTCCTCCGGATCAGGCTGCCGCCAGCTTTACCCCACCGCTACGACGGCCGGGCAATGAAGGTCTCCCACCCCATCCGAAACAACAGCGCCTCGTGGCGCACCACAGACATCTTGACAAGCTCGCAGACGATCTCCGCCGCAGGTGGGCTTCAATAAAGTCCGACAAGGTCCCGCAGAGCCGGTCAGAAAGACGTCCACCCGCCGATGGGGCACGGCATCAAGGATCATCGTCACGTCCCGGTGCCCGCGGCGGATCGCGACGTCATCCACGCTCAGCACCGGTTCACGGTCCAGATCGAACGGCTGCGGCTGGCGCATCACCACCCGCAGCACCGTGTCCCGCGAGACGCTCACCCCGGCGGGCTCCAGAAGCCGGACCCCGGCCCGCCCAGTTGCCTCGATACCGAAGCGGGCGATCATCGCACGCATCCGGTCGGTTCGCCAGCCGCCGTAAACACAGAACCAGAACCATCGTCCGCCCGCCGACCGGAACATCGGCCAGGGTCCGCGAACACCAGCTGTGAACCCTGCCCGACAAGACTCCACACTGCGGGCAGGCCGCCTCTCGTACCTCGAACGACATTCGATACGCACCAACGCCCCCTGCTCAACCACCTCCTCGACGGCCACCGACGGCACTCCCAGAACGACAGGCCAGAAGATCATCAACACACAGACATCAAG
>JANNPJ010000387.1:0-1706 GCA_031400005.1 Kineosporiaceae bacterium
CCACGCGGTGGCCCCGCTCCTCGAAGTAGCGCAAGAACGCGCTGCGGATCTGGTCTGCGGTCTTCATGTCGAACCACCCATTTTACGAAATTCGCCGCGATACTGGAAATGGGGGTCGTTCCGACGGCCTAATCCTCCCCGTCTGCCGCTTCCAGGCCATCGAGGGCATCGCGCCAACGCGGCCATAGCTCGGTCAGCCGGGCGCGCACGAGGTCCGACGCGAAGCCCCGACGGACCAGGAACGCCCACAGCTTGCGCAGCCGCACCCGCGGCTCGTCGGAAACGCGGTTCTTCCAGTAGCGCTGGGCCACGCGGTCGAGCGTCTCTGCAGAGACCCCGCCGCAACCAGCTGGTTTCCGGCGGCAAATCCCTCCAGCAAGAGGCCCGGACGCAGGCCATAGCTCGCCAGCTTGCCGGGGTCGATGACCACCTCGACCAGATCCTCGCGCACACCCTGCAAATCGGCGTTAAGGACGGACGGCAGCTCCTCGATCCGGTCACGCAGCTCACGGCCCGCTGCGGCCAGGGCGCGTTCGGGGACGTCGCCGGACAGGGTAATGACAAGGATCGGGAACTCCGACAGATTGATTTCAACAACCCTCGGCTCGTCGGCTCCGTCGGGAAGCTCGGGCCGGGCTTCGGCGACCTTGTTGCGCACATCGTCCAGCGCCTTCGTCAGGTCGGCCCCGGCCTGAAACTCGACCACCACATTGCCACCGCCCTGATAGGCGCTGGAGGTCATCTTCTTGATCCCTGTGATCGACTTCAGCGCGGTTTCCATCGGCCTCAGCAGCAGCCGCTCGCTGTCCTCGGGCGAGATGCCCTGATAGCTCATGCTGACGTAAAGGACCGGAATCTGGATATCCGGCTCGGCCTCTTTCGGGATGTTGATATAGGCCATCGTCCCGGCCAGCATCAGGAACAGCAGGACCGAGATCGTCAGCCGAGCATTGGCAATGGCGGTTTCGACGATCCTCATTCGCTGACCCCGGCGGCGACGGTGACCACGACCTCCTCGCCGTTCTGGACCAGATCCTGCCCTGCCGTGATTATGCGGACTCCGTCAGGAACGCCGGTGACCACCAGCCCCTCGGGCGTGTCGTCGATGATCTTGATGGCGGCAAACTGCGCAACGTTGTCGGCCCCCACGACCCGCAACCCGATCTCGCCGGTTTCCGTCAGCGTGATGACCGAGCGTGGCACGACCACGGCCTTCACCGGTGCTGCGAAAAGCTTGACCTCGGCGGTCATGCCGGACGGAATCTTGAAATCCGGGTTGGGCAGCGCGATTTCCACCGGAAACGTCCGCGTTTCCGCCGAGGCTTCGTGCGCCACAAGGCGCACTGTCCCCTTCATCTCCTTCCCGTTCACCAGCCGGACATGGGCGGTCGAGCCGACCGCGATGCTGCCAAGGTCAAGCTCGCTGACTTCGGCCTTCACCAGGATCGGGTCAAGCGCCAGGATCGTGGCGACCGGCGTCCCGGTCTGGACCCATTCCCCAAGCTCGACCGACACCGTATCGACCAGTCCTGCGAACGGGGCCTTCAGCTTCAGCCGATCTGCAGCGGCCTGGGCGCGATTGAGCTCTGCCTCTGCCGCGTCACGGTCGGATCGGGCGTTGGTCAGGGCACTTTCGGAGGTGCTGCCCCCGGCGAAAAGCTTCTCGGCCACTTCCAGATCGCGCTGTTTCTGGGCCAGCGCAATCT
>JANNPJ010000414.1:0-4693 GCA_031400005.1 Kineosporiaceae bacterium
GCGCGACCGGGACGCCGCCGTTGTACTTCTCGAAGGTGCAGCCGTCTCCGCCGGCGTCTCCGCTGGCGGTGGCCTGTACCTGCTGACCGGCGTTCGGGGTCGCGCCCGCCGCCGCGGCATCGTCGTCCGCGCTCTTCGTGCACCCGCTGACCGTGACGAGGGAGACGGCGAGCAGAGCCGCTCCGGTGGTCATACCGAGCCGCCTGGGTTGAGACATGAGACAAGTTCCCTTCGATGCGGTACGGGCAGGAGCCGGCGCGTGGGCGCCCGCTTTCGATACACCGCGTAACGTGGAGGAGGTGTCAACTTCGTAGCGGAACTTGTCGAATTATGTCTCGCAGAGCGATCAGATATCAACAGTTGTCAGGATAGATTTCACATCCTGTCATCGATGTCCCGTTGAAGCGGCCCGATTGGGACGTAACGGTGCGGCGGGCTGGCGACGACTGGCGAAGAAGGGCGACGACGACGGGTCAGTCGCCGAGAGCGGCGACGACCACGTCAATCCCGCAGTCACGCAGCTCCTGCAGCGCTGTGGGATCGGCGCCGGGCGTCGTGATGAGCGTGTCGATCCGGTCGCTCGGGACTGTCTGGCACATCGTCTCGCGACCGATCTTGGTGTGGTCGGCCAGCACGACGACCTGTCGGCCCGCGGCGGCCATGGCGATGTCCGCGGCGGCGGCGAAGACGTTGGGCGTGGTGAGCCCGCGTTCTGCGGTGACGCCCTCGCCGGAGAGAAACACCTGCGCACCGCGTAGGCCCTGCAGGCTCTGCTCGGTCAGCGGGCCGACGAAGGCCTGGATCGAGCGTCGCAGCGTGCCGCCCATCATGACCAGCTCGATCTCTTCGCGCTCGAGCAGGACGGTCGTTACGGGGACGGAGTTCGTCAGGACGGTCAGCGAACCGACGGTCAGGCGGCGGGCCAGCTCGAGGGTGGAGCGGCCGGGACCGAGCAGGATCGCACTGCCTTCGGTAACGAGCCGGGCCGCGGCAGCGGCGATCGCCGCGCGGTCGCCGGAAAGGCCGTCCCCCGCAGGCCGTTCGGCGTTCCACTCGACCGGCTCGCCATCGTTCCCCGGGGGGCCCGCCCCACCGCGGGTGGCCGTCAACAAGCCGTCCGCCACGATCGCCCGCAGGTCGCGGCGGACGGTGGACTCCGAGATCCCCACCACCTCCGCGATCTCGCGGAAGGATGAGTAGCCCTGGGTGCGCACGTGCGCCAGAATCCGGCTGCGTCGCTCGGCGATCAGCATCCGGTCCGCCGGCTGTTTCGGTCGCATCTCCCCATCACAGCGCAAGGATAAGGCAGAACATGTCAACTTGTGTCATCAGACGGCGTCCTCGGGTGTCAGGCGCGCCACTACTGTCCGGAACCGCTGATAGCCCGCCTCGGCTCCGGCGGTCTCGCTCGTTGGCTCGTGATGGCGCAACGGAACGGAGGAGCGGACGAGGGCGCGTGCCTCCGGGAGACCGCTCAGGCCCCCGTCGGCCATGATCTGCACCAGCAGGTTGCCGATGGCCGTGGCCTCGACCGGGCCGGCAACGACCGGCAGCCCGGTCAGGTCCGCGGTGAGCTGGCAGAGCACGTCGTTCGCGGCACCGCCGCCCACCACGTGCACCGTTCGCAACGGCTGTCCCGAGATCGCGGACGCGCGCTCGAGCACCCAGCGGTACTTGCAGGCGAGACTGTCCAGGATGCACCGGGCGATCGCGCCAGGCGTGTCCGGGACGGGCTGCCCGGTCGTGCGGCACAGGGCGGCGATGCGGCGGGGAACGTCCCCGGGCGACAGCAGGCTCGGATGGTCCGGGTCGATGAGGCTCTGGTATGGCGTCGAGCGCGCCGCCATCGCGGTGAGCTCGGCGTAGCTGAGCGGGTTTCCCTCACCCGCCCAGACCCGACGCGATTCCTGGAGCAGCCAGAGCCCGTTGACGTTGCTCAGGAAGCGGATACCGCCGCCCACCCCGAGCTCGTTCGTGAAGCCGGCGGCCCGCGCGTCCGGCGTCGTGATCGGCGTCGGGATCTCGATCCCGACGAGTGACCACGTACCGCAGGACACAAAGCCGACCCCTCGGCCGCCCGGCACGGCGGCGATCGCGCAGGCCGTGTCGTGGCCGGCCACGGCGACCACCGAGATCTGCTGTGCCCGGTCCGGTTGCGTACGCAGCGGACCCAGGGACGTCCCGGCGGGCACGACCTCCGACCGGAACAGGTGCTGTGGAAGGCCGAGCAGGTTGATCACCTCGGTAGCCCAACGGCCGTTCCGGATGTCCCAGAGCTGGGTGGTGCTGGCAATCGTCTGCTCCGTGCGGTGGACACCGCTGAGGCGAGCGGCAATCAGGTCCGGAAGCATCGAGAGGCGGTCGGCCCGCGCCAGGATCGGAGCCTCTCGCATCGCCAGGAGCTGGCAGGCGGTGGTGATCGGCAGGAACTGAGTCCCGGTCACGTTGTACAAGTGCTGCGGATCGACCATTTTCTGTAGTTCCTGCACCATGGTGGCGGTCCGGGGCGTGCGGTGGTGCCAGGGTGCGGCCAGCAACCGGCCCTCTCCGTTCAGCAGCCCGAAGTCGCTTTTTCAGCCGTCGATTCCGACGCTGCGGACGTCCGCGACCTGATCCACCGCCATCTCTACGCCCCGGATCGTCTCCGCGCGCAGGCCGGCGAGATCCCAGGTGAGGTCGTTGGCCGCCCGGAAGGGTCGGTTGGGGAACCGGTGCACCTCCCGCACGGCCAGTCGCTCACCGTCGTACACCCCGGCGAGCACACGACCGCTCTCCGCGCCGAGATCCACCGCGAGATAGCCCGGCATGCCCACACATTACGGGCTAGCGCCACTTTCCGTACTTCGTCCCAATGTCCCCCATCTCGAAGGAACCCTAACCATCAGACCAAGCGGAGATGATCATGAAGGGTGCACCAGTCGGCCCAGTGAAACAGTGAGACACCGGAACCACGCAGGAGATCATGACTGCGGTGGGATACTCGCCGGATGGACACCCTTGGGGAGGGTGAGGAGATCCTCCAGGGAACGCAGGCCCTGGAGCGGGCTGCCTGGCCGCAGGCGCGTGCCGCGTTCGAGGCTGCCCTTGCTCGCGGGGAATCGGCCGAGGCCCAGGAGGGACTGGGGCTGGCGCTGTGGTTCGAGGGTCGTCCCAACGAGGGCATCGCGCAGCGGGAGCAGGCGTTCTCGACGTACGTCAGGCAGGGGCGCTGCAGTGACGCCGCCCGGGTCGCCGTTTGGGTCTCCCATCAGCACCTGGTCGCAGGTCGGCCCTCCGCCGCCCGCGGTTGGCTGGCCCGGGCAGAACGGGCCCTCAACGCCACCGGGCCGTGTGTGGGGCACGGCTGGGTGGCGGTGGAACGGGCGCGACACGCCCTGTCGGTCGACGACCAGATCCGCCATGCCACCCGCGCGATCGAGGTCGCTCGGACGTATGACGCCGACGACTTGGAGGTATTCGCTCTCAGCCTGCTGGGACGGGCCGAACTCAACGCGGGCCGGCGCGAACCCGGACTGCTCCTGCTCGAGGAAGCGATGGCCGCCGCAACGGCAGGCCGGGTCCGCAACCTGCACACGCTGGCCGAGGCGTACTGCAACCTGATCATGGCGTGCGCCGGCGCCGGCGAGTGGGAGCGGGCTGCTGAATGGTGCGAGCACGTCGAGGATTTCGCCCGGACCCGCCGGGCCGCGCCGCTGTTCGGCGCCTGCCGGACAGTGCACGCTGACGTGCTGCTCGCGACCGGGCACTGGCCCGAGGCCGAGCATGCCCTCGAGGTCGCGCTGACGACCCACGACCGTTTCATCCCCGAGATGGGCGCTCCCACCATCGCGAGCCTGGCGGAGCTGCGCGTGCAGCAAGGCAGGCTAACCACTGCCGAGGAGCTGCTCAGCGGCCGGGAGGAGCATCCCTCGTGCCTGCGCGCCTTGGCCTTGCTCCGGATCGCCGAGGGCCGATCGCAGGAGGCAGCCGCCCTTCTCGAGCGTGGCCTGGACGGCACGGAAGGAGATGCCGTCCGCGCCGTCACGCTGCTTGCCGCGCTCGTCGACGCGCGCCTGGCCTGCGGTGACGTCGACGCCGCCACGCTCGCGCGCGAAGAACTGGGCGCGATCGCGGAACGGTCCGGCATGCGGATCGCGCGCGCCCGCGCTGAGACTGCCGCCGCCCGCGTGCTGCTGGCTCGAGGCCGACCCGCGGAGGCCGCCGAGCCTGCACGTCGGGCGCTGGCGGAGTTTGGCGCGCTGGCCATGCCCCTGGACGCAGGGGAAGCGCGGCTCGAGCTGGCGCGGGCGCTCGCGGACTCGGCGCCGGAAGTGGCCGCCGACGAGGCACGCACATCGCTCGTGACCTTTCGGTCATTGGGCGCACAGCGGGCGGCGAACGCGGCGAGCGCGTTCCTGCGCACGCTGGGGAGCGGCACGGCCGGTCAGCCGCGGGTTGCGGGCAAGCTCACCGCACGTGAGCAGGAGGTGCTGGCCCTGGTGGCGATGGGAATGTCCAACGCCAAGATCGCTCGAACGCTGACGATCAGCGAGCGGACCGCGGCGCACCACGTGAGCCGGATTTTGACCGAGCTCGGCGTCCGCAACCGCGCCGAGCGGTCGATCGTGCGCGGCGTGGCATCGATGCCGGGCGCCACCTCCATCACGTCGTCGACCAGCCGTTTCAGGCGCTCGACGTTGTCAGCCACCATTGC
>JANNPJ010000419.1:0-4119 GCA_031400005.1 Kineosporiaceae bacterium
CGTCGTCCTGCCCAACCGTTGAATGCCCATCCGAGGTGAATGCCCAACCCAGGTGAATGCCCATCCGAGGTGAATGCCCATCCCTGGTGAATGCCCATCTGGAGGAATCACAGCTGCGTTGAAGCGTCGAGTGCAGCGACGAGGAGGTGCCCGGTGGAGCGTGACGCCCGTCGTTTGACAGAGTTCAGGTATGGATACCGACCTGCTCGCCGACACGAACCCGTTTCCGGCGACGATCGAGGCGAGGTTGCGCCAGCAGCTCACCTTTCTGATCGAGATCGACCGGCTAAAGACGATCCTGCGCCAGTCGCCGCTGGCAGCCGTGAACCGGCGGGAGAATGATGCCGAGCACTCCTGGCACCTCGCGATGATGGTGGCGGTCCTGGCCGAGCACTCGAACGAGCAGATCGATCTGGGGCACACGGTGGAGCTGGTGCTTCTGCATGACCTGGTCGAAATCTACGCCGGCGACACTCCGCTGTACGACGACGCCATGGGAACTGACCAGGTCGATCGGGAAGAGGCGGCCGCTGACCTGATTTTCGGTCTGCTGCCGACCGATCAGGCAGAGCGGTTGCGGGGGCTGTGGGACGAATTCGAGGCCCGGCAGACACCCGAGGCCCGCTTCGCCAAGGCGATGGACCGGTTCCAGCCACTGCTTCTCAACTGGATGGCTCGCGGCGGAACCTGGCAGACGCCGGGGGTGACGGCGGACGACGTCCGGGCCAGGAAAGCGGTGATCGGGGACGCGTCGACGTCGCTCTGGAAGGCAAGCCGGGAACTCATCGACGAGGGAGAGCGGCGCGGCTGGTCCCGTCCCGGAGCCGAGGGTGGGTTGTCGACAACGTTCGGTCAGAGCTGATCGGGTACGGCGAGCTGCCCTCCTGGGCCGGCGCCGTACTACTCGAGCGCAGACGGTCGCATCCCGCTGCCGGCGATCTCGGTCTGCTGGCGATCTCGCTCGCCGACACCTGATGGGCTTCTGGCGGGTTCTCGTGGAGATCGTGTGGAGATCTTGTCGGCACGGTCTGGAATGTGGGGACCCAGGACGCGCGGTCGAGTGGTCCCGCTTAGACTCGTGACCCGGCTTGATGGAGGAGTGCATTAGATGGTGGCTCTCGCGAATATCCGCGGGCCGGAAGACCTTAAAGGTCTAAACCGGGAGGAAATGGACGATCTGGCGGCCCAGATCCGCGAGTTCCTGATCCGTGAGGTAGCCCGGACCGGGGGACACCTGGGGCCGAACCTGGGTGTGGTGGAACTCACCCTGGCGGTCCACCGGGTGTTCGAGTCGCCGCTGGACAACATCGTTTTTGATACCGGGCACCAGTCGTACGTGCACAAGCTCGTCACCGGCCGGCACGACTTCTCCCGGCTGAAGAAGCGCGGCGGGATGGCCGGGTACCCGTGCCGGGCCGAATCCGAGCACGACATCGTCGAGAACTCGCATGCCTCCACGTCGCTGTCCTGGGCGGATGGGCTGGCCAAGGCCCATCAGCTGCTCGGGCACAGCGACCGGCACGTGATCGCGGTGGTCGGCGACGGTGCGCTCACCGGGGGAATGGCCTGGGAGGCGCTGAACAACATCGCCATCGGCCGGGACCGCAACCTGGTGATCGTCGTCAACGACAACGAGCGCTCCTACGCTCCGACGATCGGCGGACTTGCAGACCGGCTGGCCACGTTGCGCACCGCCCAGGGTTACGAGCGGGTGCTCGACCTGGGCAAGTCCGTGTTGCAGCGCGGCGGCGCGCCGGGCCGGTTCGCCTACGAGACCTTGCACGGCGTGAAAAAAGGGATCAAGGACATCGTCGCCCCGCAGGGCCTCTTCGAGGACCTCGGGTTGAAGTACGTCGGCCCGGTCGACGGGCATGACATCGACGCGATGGAGCATGCGTTGCGCCGGGCCAAGGCCTACGGCGGGCCGGTGATCGTGCATGCGATCACCCAGAAGGGCCGCGGCTACCCGCCCGCCCTGAACGACGAGGCAGACCAGTTCCACGCCGTCGGCGTGATCGACCCGGTCACCGGGGTGCCGCTGAAGAGCAGCGCCGGTCAGAGCTGGACCAGCGTGTTCGCCGACGAGATCCTGGCGATCGCCACGGAACGGCCGGACGTCGTCGGCATCACCGCCGCGATGCTGATCCCGGTCGGCCTGCACCGGTTCGCGGAACGGTTCCCGAGCCGGGTGTTCGACGTCGGAATCGCCGAGCAGCACGCCGTCACCAGCGCCGCCGGGATGGCTCATGGCGGCCTGCACCCGGTGGTCGCGCTCTACGCGACGTTCATCAACCGCGCCTTCGATCAGGTCTTGATGGACGTCGCACTGCACCACGAGGGCGTCACCTTCGTACTGGACCGGGCCGGCGTCACCGGTGACGACGGTGCCAGCCACAACGGCATGTGGGACCTGTCGCTGCTCGGCCTGATCCCGGGGATCCGGATCGCCGCCCCCAGGGACGCGCCCCGGCTGCGAGAACTGCTGCGCGAAGCGGTGACGGTGGACGACGGCCCGACCGTGCTTCGGTTCCAGAAGGGCGCGGTGGCACCCGAAACCACGGCCCTGGACCGAATCGGCGGGATGGACGTGCTCGCTCACCACGGTGAGGAGGATGTGCTGCTGGTCGCCGTCGGCTCGATGGTCGGCCTCGGACTGGATGTCGCCGACCGGCTCACTCAGCAGGGGATCGGCATCACCGTGGTCGACCCGCGCTGGGTGCTCCCGGTGGACGCCGCGCTGCCGCCGCTGGCCGCGCGTTACCGGCTGGTCGTGGTGGTGGAGGACAACGGCATCGCCGGTGGGGTCGCGACGCAGGTCACCGCCGCGCTGCGGGCCAGCCGGGTGCCGACGGTGGTGCGCGGATTCGGCATCCCCCAGCTGTTCCTCGATCATTCCAGCCGGGCCGAGGTGCTGGAGCAGATCGGGCTCACCGCCCAAGAGGTATCCCGCGACGTGGTGGAGCACTTCGCCCACCAGGAAGCGGCGCTCGCCGACCTGCCCTGACCGGTCGAGCTGACCGGTCGAGCTGCCCCGGTTGAGCTGGCCGGTGGTGAGCTGACTGGCCGGGTTGGGCGGGAGTTACGGGCCGAAGGGCAGCGTGACCGTGTCCGCAGTGATCAGGAGCGGTATCGGCATGCCGCGTTCGTGATCCTCGGTGAGTGACCAGGCGGCTTGGATGAACGCCGGGTCGATCTGGCTGACGTTGAACCAGGCGCGCCGCCGGCTCGGGGCGGCCAGGACGCGCAGGCCGGAACCGTCGCTCTGGGCGAGGTGCTGGCGGAGCGCTCGGGAACTGAGCAGGGAGAGGACGTCGCAACCGCCAACCGGGCGGATCAGGCCGGTGTCGCCGTCGCGGGTCAACCTGGCGGCTGACAGCGAGCCCATTCGTTCGGCGTGCTCGCGCAGTTCCGGCCACCACGCCTTGGGATCGGCGTTGATGCTGCGCAGCACGGAGGGCGCGACGGGGGTGGTCTGGCCCATCTCGCCGAGCAGGCCAAGGACGGCGACTCCGAGGTCAAGGGCGTTGCCGGCTAGCGGTTCCTGGACCCACTCGGCGCCGGGGTGCTCGGCATGGCCCGGGGGCAGGGCCAGTACCCGGGCGGCGGACCGGAACCGTTCCGCGGCGGCTGGGCCCAGGTCGCTCGCCACTCGGTGCAGGCGAAGCAGGGTTTCCACCCGTCGCTGGGCGGTCGGGCCGCTCGGATCGTGGGCGCCGACGGCGTCCCGGACCGCCGTCCAGGCCACCACGGCAGCGCGCGGACCGGCGATCACGACACCGGCGTCGGAGGGCGTTACATCGATGTCCCGGAGCACGCTGACAGCCAAAACGCACTGGCGTAAGGAGGGTGTATCGACGCGGGACATTCGATCACGTTAGTCACTCGATGGTGCGGTTGTGCCGGGAAACGGGTCGGGAGCCGCAAAAGTGTCACGTGGAGTACCTGTCTGACCGAACTCGGCCACCCAGGGCGCCTCGAAAGTTGCGCTGGGTGACCGAGTCGCGGGCAGTCGCCGACCCGGGCGTCAAGAGTGCTGCCCGACGTCTACGTCACGTGCGAGGTGTGCAAGGGCAAGCGCTACAACCGGGAGGCGCTGGAGATCCACTACAAGGGGCGGTC
>JANNPJ010000456.1:0-3366 GCA_031400005.1 Kineosporiaceae bacterium
TGGTCCAGCGCGAAAGCCGTCATCGGCGGCGCTCAGGTGCAGTTCTTCGCCGGCGACCAGTTGCTGGGCACGCCCCGGCCGGATCGCAGCGGCCGCAGCTACCGACTCGACGTCCCGGTCGGGACCGTATCCGACCGGATGGACCTGCAGGTCCGGGCCAGTGGACGACGACTGGACGCCGTTGGTATCGCGATCCAGGGCAACTCCCGCACCCTCACAGCGAGCCCTTTCACAGCGAGCACCGCCGCAGCGCTCCCACCGGTCGGGGTAGACCCAGGAAAACGCGGAAAGTTCCAGACGATTCGGGGGGAGTACCACCTGCCTGCCGTGAAGCTGCCGGACCACCCAGAACCGGTGGAGATGCGGGCGGTCGTGGTGGCACCGAAGGGCGCCACCGGACGCCGACCGATCGCGCTGTTCCTGCACGGACGACACGCAACCTGTTACGGCGGCGGGGAGGTCGACGGCTCCTGGCCTTGCCGGGCCGGGACGAAGCCGATCCCGAGTTACCGTGGGTATCTTCGCGCGCAGCGCCTGCTCGCCTCGCAGGGGTACGTGACGGTGTCCATCTCGGCCAATGGCATCAACGGGCAGGACGCCGAGAGCCCGGACGGCGGGGCGGGGGCCCGCTCGTCCCTGATCCGCCTGCACCTCGGACACTGGGCAGACTGGACCTCCGGTGATCAGTCCGCAGCCCCCGCCATCGTGCGAAAGTCGCCTCGCGCCGAACTCTCTCAGGTTCTCCTGATGGGACATTCCCGAGGCGGTGACGGTGTCAACCGAGCCGCGATGGATTCAGTGACCCCGCCACCGAGCGGCATCGACGGGTATCCCGGTCGGGTTCGCTGGACGATTCGTGGCACCGTGCTGCTGGCACCCACCCTCTTCGGCCACAACCCGGAGCCGGACGTTCCCTCGGTCGTCATCCTGCCCGGATGTGACGGCGACGTTTACGACCTGCAAGGCCAGATCTCGGTTGATGGCACCAATGGGCATGGCAGCGGAACGGCCTTACACAGTTCAGTTTTTGTGGTGGGCGCCAATCACAACTTCTTCAACTCGGAGTGGACGCCGGGTCTCGCGGTGGCCCCCGCCGCGGACGACTGGTTCGATCCGAACGACGCGGTCTGCGGTCAGGGTTCAAAGTCCCTGCGGTTAAAACCAGTTCAGCAGCAGCGGGTCGGTGCCACGTACATTGCTGCGGCTGCCCGATTGTTCGTCAAAGACGACGACCGGGTGCTGCCGCTGTTGGACGGTTCCGGGGTTCGGGCGCCGTCGGTGCGGAAGGCCCGCGTACTCAGCCACGCTATCGGCGCCGCCCGCCTGCCGTTCGTCCTGCCGGCAGCAAACTTGAAGGTCAAAGCCACCGGGACAACCAAAGCCCATCTCTGCCGGCAGGTTAGCCGACGAAAGTCGCTCTGCGCCCGGTGGAGTCCGCACTTCCTGGCCTTCCCCGGTGCCACTGAGGATCCGGACCGGTATGCCGTCTCGCTGAAATGGTCCAAGGCCGGAGGGTCAGGCGCGAAGCTGAGACCGCATCAGCCGATGTCCTTGGCCGGTTCGACGTCGCTGGCTCTCCGGATCATCGTGCCGCCGAACAGCCCGGCGAAGACGTTCGACGTCGTCGTCACCGATTCCGCCGGGCGCAAGGCCACCCTCGGCCGAACCTCGCTCGCCGGCCTGCCGGGGACGAACGTGACGGTTGGCGACTGGGGCCAGGAGGTTCGGCTATCGCTGACGGCCGCCCGTCGGGGCGGGTTGAACCTGCGCCAGATGAAGGAACTACAACTGATTCCGCGCAGCGGCCAGGGTAAGGCCTGGCTGCTGGACGCCTGGGGTTGGCGGTCGGGGACACCGGTCGCGCGGATCACCAAGACGGCTCGGATCGACATCGGCACGCTGGGTCCGGTAGCGGAAACGGATTCGGCCACCACGCACCAGATGCCGGTATCGGTCTCCGGAAACGTGGCCGGAAAGCTGCGTCTCTTCACCATCGACGCGAACGCCGGAAAGGTCACCACTCGACTGGTGACGGTACGGCCGGGAACGCGACAGATCGACGTCCCGTTGCGGGTCGCGGGCGACTCAAAGTACGGCTACGACGGGTACTACGTCGTGTTCGCACAAGCCGTGAAAGGCACCATCATCGGCAGCTTCGCCGGTTTGCTCGAGGTGACCGAGAACGATCCAGCGCCGACCCCCACCGTGACGCCCGTCGTCGAGGTTGCCGAGGGCAGGGCCTTGAGGTGGAGACTGACCCTGTCCGAACCGGCAGCGGTCGATCTGCGCCTGCCGCTGACCATCCTGCCTCCGGACGGCGCCGAACTGTCGACCACAGACGTTCCGGCTCGTTGGATGCGCGATTACCTGGGCGACCCACTGCCCTCCAGGCCACTGTCCGACACCGACGACTCGTATCTGACAGTGGAGATCCCCGCCGGAAAGGTCACAGCCGACTTTGTCCTGCCGACAGCGAAGGACCGCCTCACCGAAGGACCGGAACAGGTCCGTTTCCAGGTCGGCTTGCCTGGGGGCGCCCCCTTCGAAGCCCCGTTGGCCGGTCCGGAGATGATCGGCATCGTTACCGACGCCTCCTGAGTCAGTTGGCTGCACCGCGCAGTTCCCGATCCGCGAGCGGTTGGCTCAGCACGGCCTCCACCCTGGCGGTGGCCAGTGACCCGACCGAACCGGCCGGGCAATCGGCCGAGGTGAGGCGACCTGCGTACACGGTCACCGTGACCGAGGTCGTGGTCTCCGAGACGTCCACCCCGGTGACGGTGTCGCAGGGCGGGCCGCCGATGGCGACATCCACCAGCAGTCGGCGACCGTCATCCGACTGACTGGCCAGGTGCCACTGCGCAACCCGCTCGCGCTGACCCGGTGCCGGAGTGATCGGTACCGGGGCAGGGATGGGTGGCGGGCTACTCTCCGGCAGCGGTGGCGGACCGCCACTAGCGGTTCCGATCGACGGGGGGATGTCGGAGCCGCCACGGGTGTCACCCGAAACCGGCGATCCGCACCCGGCCGCCAACAACACGACTCCGAAAACTGCTGTCAATAGCACGATTTGGTTTGGGTATGACATGTTCGCCTCCTTCGGCTGTTTCCGGCCCGGCGTCTGTCGACAGTTGGCCGCAATGGTGAGACGCGAGTGGGGGACGCCGGGTTCCCGGCGTCCCCTCACTCATTGCTGTTCAGTCATCTCGCTCAGCGACCGGCGTAGGTCACAGGTAGCGAGTCGCGTTGTAGAGCGTCAGCGCGGTGTCGTCGAAGTACGGGGAGAGCATGATTGTCGGCCCGACAATCCGGTCGATTCGGCTGTTGACGCCGTTCAGGTAGCCCCAGTTACCGTCCCAGCCGTTCAAC
>JANNPJ010000480.1:0-8983 GCA_031400005.1 Kineosporiaceae bacterium
AAGGGAGCCAAGCAGCTGCACGACGTCTTCGAGCAGATCGGGATGGACGCCGAAACCTTCACCGGCCGCGGCCACACCCGGCTCAAGCAACTCGAGCACCTGATCGCCACCAAGCAGCTCGACGCCGACCTGTTCTGGACCGGCAGCACCCAGACGGAGGCTCGCGCATGATCATCACCAAAACGCACATTCCCGACGTCGCGATCATCGATCTCGAGCTTCGCGAGGACGACCGCGGTTTCTTCGCTCGCACCTTCGACGTGGCGGAGTTCGAGGCCGCCGGCCTGAACCCGGCCGTCGAGCAGTGCAACGCCTCGTTCAACCACAAGGCGGGCACCCTGCGCGGGATGCACTACCAGCTGGCCCACGCCCCCGAGGTCAAGCTGGTTCGCTGTATCCGCGGAGCGATCGTCGACAAGATCGTCGACATGCGCCCGGACTCGGAGACCTACCTGCAGCACGTCTCGGTCGAGCTGACCGCGGAGAATCGCCGGGCGCTGTATGTCCCGGCGATGTTCGCCCACGGCTACCAGACGCTCGTCGACGGCACCGAGGTGACCTACCAGGTGACCGGCAAGTACACCCCCGAGGCCGAGCGCGGCCAGCGGTACAACGACCCGGCCCTGAAGCTGGACTGGCCGCTGGAGGTCACCACGATCAGCGCCAAGGACGCCGCGTGGGCGCTGATGGCGGACGTGACCGCGTGATCATCGTCGACACCGCGCTGCAGAAGCGCGCCGAGGCCGGTAACCCCATCCGAGTCGCTCTGGTCGGGGCCGGCTTCATGGGCCGCGGCTTCGTGAACCAGGTAGTCAACTCGGTTCCCGGGATGCAGTTGGCAGCCATCTGCAACCGCACCCTGGCCAACGCCGAGCGGGCCTTCACCGACGCCGGTGTCGCCGAGTGGGAGGTGGTGGACGACGCAGCAAGCCTCGACAAGTCCCTCGCCCGCGGCGTCCCGGTCGTCACCCAGAACTACCAGGCGGTCTGCGAGGCCGAGTCGATCGATGCGATCGTCGAGGCGACCGGGCACGTGGAGTTCGGTGCTCATGTGGTGATCGCCGCGATCAATGGCGGCAAGCACGTGGTGCTGCTCAACGCCGAGGTTGACGGCACCGTCGGTTCGGTCCTGAAGGCCAAGGCCGACGCGGCCGGAGTGGTGCTCAGCGGCTGCGACGGCGACCAGCCGGGCGTGCAGCTGAACCTGGTCCGGTTCGTCAAGGGAATCGGCCTCACCCCGCTGGTCTGCGGCAACATCAAAGGCCTGCAGGACGAGTACCGCACTCCGACGACGCAGAAGGCGTTCGCGGAGAAGTGGGGCCAGGACCCACACATGGTGACCAGCTTCGCCGACGGCACGAAGATCTCGTTCGAGCAGGCGATCGTGGCCAATGCGACCGGGATGACCGTGGAGAAGCGCGGCATGCGCGGCGCCAACCACAAGGGTCACGTCGACGAGCTGACCACCGCCTACGACGTCGATGCGCTGCGCGCGGCGGGCGGCGTGGTGGACTACGTGGTCGGCAGCCAGCCCGGCCCGGGCGTCTACGTCCTGGCCACCCACGACGACCCGAAGCAGCGGCACTACCTGAACCTGTACAAGCTCGGTGAAGGCCCGCTGTACAGCTTCTACACGCCCTACCACCTGTGCCATTTCGAGGTGCCGATGACCGTCGCCCGGGCAGTGCTGTTCGGTGACGCCACGATGGCGCCGCTGGGTGCACCAACGGTCGAGGTGGTCACCGTGGCCAAGCGCGACCTGCCGGCCGGGACGACGATCGATGGGCTCGGCGGTTACGACAGCTACGGTGTCGCCGAGCGGGCCGATGTCACGGTTTCGGAGAACTTGCTGCCGATGGGCGTGGCCGAAGGCTGCGTCACCACCCGGGACATCGCCAAGGACGAGGTACTGACCTACGCGGATGTCGAACTTCCGCCGGGTCGCCTGGTCGACGAACTGCGGATCGAACAGGCCAAGATGTTCGCCTGATCAGTTTCACCCGCCGTATCCAGCCAGCGAGAACGCCCCCGATTCACCAGGATCGGGGGCGTTCTGCTGCCTACTTGAAGAGCTTTCGGTAGGTGCGGCCAGCCGCTTTCAAGGTATTGAGCTTGTGCTCGCCGTCCTCGACGTCGACCTGGAGGTAGCCGTGGTAGGCGACCCGGTTGGCCGGGTCGTCAATGAAGGCGTGCATTTGCTTGATGAAGTAGGGGTTGTCACCGCCACCGCGCCCATCCGTCCGTCTCCACAGCCCCCACTCCGGAACGGACATGGGCTTGCCCTTGGACCGGGCGAAGTCGGCCCAGTAGCGCAGGCCGTAGTGACCGTCGTAGAGCCGTTCCCAGACCGCCTCCTGCCGGAAAAGGCGGCACCTCGCATCGCAGTCGCCAGGGTACGGATAGGTGTCTTTCTGCCAGGAGACGTCGTACACGTCTACCCCGACGTAGTCGACGTATTTTCCACCTGGGTAATACAAATGTGCTTCGTACGGGGTTTCGCCGATATTCGGATTCCAATCGAATCGCAGCTTCTCCCCCGGCACCGAACGCATCGCAGTGACGATGTGCCGCCAATAACTAATGAAGTCCTTGGGGTTGTCCGAAGACCACTTCCACCCCTTGAGGTTGAATTCCCAACCGAGTCGCAGAATTGCGTCCTCCTGGCCACCGGCCACCAGAAGTCGAGCCAAGGCGCGGAAGTGCTCGTCATACTCGCCGCGGGCACCGGCCTTGATCGAGGAGCTGCCTTTCGCCGGAAGCAGAGCGACGGAGTAGACCATCCGGTAATCCGACCCTTGCCAATGGTTGATCATGTAAGCCGGATTCGCGATTTCGGCCCAGGTGCTTCGGCTGGAGAAGTCGATCACATAATCCGGTTCGCGGCCCAGCCACTTCCCGAAGGTGCGCACTTTGGCTTCGTTGGTGCCGACGAAAATGCCCAGTTTCACCTTGGAGTCGGCACCGGTTCGAGGGTCGATCAAGGGAACCGGGGTGGGCGGCGCGACGCTGGCTACCGCATCCGGCACCACCTTGGTCTCGACGGCACCGATGGCGGAGGCCTCACCCGAGTCGATGCGCTTGCCCGGCGCGGGCGAGCTCGAGGTCAGTTGCTGGATCCCGACAACCGCCGCGCCGAGCACGATCAGCAGGACCAGGGCGCCGGCCAGCCGCGCCCGGCCTGTCGCCGACAGGTGCGGCCGCCGCACACCCCGGCTTGGCGTGCCCGGCGCTTTCGCTGGGGCCTTGCTCGACCCGTTGGAAGAACTCGACCCATGGGGGGAACGTGACCCGCTGAAGGAGCGTGGCTCCTGCAGGGCAGCCGCATCGCGAAACGCTGAATCTGGAGACGCTGCGTCGCGAAATGAGCCGCTGGCGGCCGGCTGGCGGCGGGAGACGGGCGCGAACGGGTCGACAATCGGGTTGATATTCGGGTTGATATTCGGGCTGACGATCGGACTGGCGCGATGCGCGTCCGCGAACACGTGAAACCGCGCCGAAGTGCCATCGGCCAGGGCTTGGCTCGCCGGTTGAGGCGGGTCGATCGACCGGGCGCTCGGCGCGGGTCGCGGACTCTGCACTCGATTCACCAAGGAAGCCCAGGAACCCAACGAGGCAGCAGGTTTGGCCCGGACGTCGGACGACGACGGCTCGGAGAAGGATGGCCGCTCAGCCATCCAGCCCCTCCCAGCCGCTGACCGTCGAGGCCAGTCGACCAGCCCGAACTCGGGCAGCGCGGATCCGAAAGAGCGTCACGCTGGGGAGTCTAACCACGCTGAAGGCCTGTCCAGATTTGAACAGTAAAATCGTAGCTCTATGGGTTAATCAAATTACTGTGAGTAACGATATCCTCCGCATCCGGCATCCGGATGCGGAGGATCGCGTCAGCGCCGGGATCGGCTTGGTGGCCCGTCAGCGTCGCCGTTCTCCTGTTCCCAGCCCGGAGTGACCCGGGTGACCGACGACCAGGGCAGGTCCTCGGCCGACTGCTGGGACGGCGCCGGCGGGAAGGCCTGGGTACCGAAGGCACCAGCAGGCTGAGCAGCACCCGCCGGGTACTGCTGCTCGGGCTGCTGGCCGTAGTCCTGACCGTACCCGTTCTGGCCGTACCCGCCCTGCTGTCCGTTGTAGGCGGGCTGCCCATCGCGGCCATAGCTACCCTGCGCCGCTGCCGGCTCCTGCGCCGACGGGAAGCCCCCGGAGTCCGAGTGCATGCGCCCGTCGCCGGCGTTTGCACCACCGGTCAGGATCGGCAAGCCACGCGGTGAGGTGTCGTACATCCGCGGCGGCGGCGAACCGACGGCCGTGCGGCGACGCCGATTACCAGCGGTGCTGCGACCGCGGATGTGGTTGAACAGCACCCCGGCAACCGGAATCCCGGCCAGCCGGCACCGCCGCTGCAGTTCTTCCAGGTCGGCTGGGGTGGTGACCTCGTCGACCACCACAACCGCAGCGTCAACCTGACCGGCGAGCACGAAGGACGCCGAACTGGCCGGCAGTGGCGGCGCATCGAGCAGCACCAGGTCGGTGTCGTCGGGCAACTGATTGAGGATCGACTGGACATCCGGCACCGGGTGTCCCTGCACCGGCTGCAGCACCTGCAGCCGGATGATGCCGAACTGGGCGCGGGAAGCGGGCCGCCGCTCGACCGCCTGACTGAGGTCGATCCGGCCCTGGGCCAGATCGTGCAGCGGTACCCGCAGCACGCCGGAGTCGGAGTCGGACGAGGGCCGGACAGTGTCCTCGATGTTCAGCAGGAAGACCCGCCGACCGTGGTCGGCGGCGGCGGCGGCCAGGTTCAGCGCGGTCAGGCTGGAACCGGCACCGTCGTGCGGGGAAGTCACCAAGAACACGCCGGGAGCGGTGCCCCGGATGTAGTCCAGCCCGACAGCGGCCATCCGGTAGGCATCACCGGGTTCGGAGTAGGCCGCCGCGATCGCGTCGTCCGAGCTGATCCGACCGCGGTCGGGAACCTCGCTCAGCACCGGAGCCCCGAAGATTGCCGAGGCCTCGACCGGCCCGACCCGACGGCGCGAGAAGGACTGGGCATACAGCGCGTAACCGGTCGCTGCGAGAAAACCGATCAGGCCCAAGATCATGGCATTGCGGATCGGCTGCGGACTGGACGCGCTGGCCGGCAGTTCGGCGGGCTCGACCTCGGCCAGCGCGTTCGAGTAGACGTTCTCGGCCGCCGTGATCGCGGCTCTCGCCGTAGCTGTGCCGCCCTGGCTCCTGGCCGTATCGGCGCTGGCCTCCACCCGATCCTGAATCATTTTGACGTAGGCCGCCGGAATGCCGTCGGCAATCGCCTTGGCCGTCTTGGGCTCGGCCGCCGCTGCATCAATCTGGATCACGCTGCTGTCCACACCGGCCGCGACCTTGATGTCCGCCCGCAGTTGGTACGCCGACAGCCGGTCTGGCCCCACGTTCAGACCCAGGTTCTTGATCACCCGGTCCAGCACCTGGTTGGAGCCGAGCATCTCGACCTGGTTAGCCAGGAAGGTGGGGTCGTTGTTGGCGCCGGGGTTGAGCGGATCGAAGTTGGCGGAGACATTGAGGAAGATCCGCGACGAGGCCGTGTACGACTTCTGCTGGAGCTGGCTGAGCCCGACGCCGAGCAGGCCGGCGATCAGGACGCAGGCCAAGACGATCCAGCGCTCCCGAAAGATGGCCTGGACGATGCTCGGGGCTTCTTCGGCAGCAGCGCTGGAATCCGCCTGCCTCGCCGCCAAAATGTCCTGCACGCGTTCTCCTCTAGTGATGCGCGGGCGGGCCTGCCCAGGCTGAATCAGCTGTGACTCGTCGGGTCCCCGCGGCCCGCTCGACTGCTCCTCTTCGATGAGGAACCGCTCGTTCTGCGCCACAGTCTGTCATGACCGCCTAGCCTGAGCGGCGAGATGGCAGGCTTATGCCCCGGCAACACAGCCGCCACATACGCCCCGGCGCTATGCCGACACAGACTGTATTGAGCGCATCAACTGCTTCGGCATCAGGAGGAGACGTGGAGGAAGGCGCCCAGGATGGCGTGACAGTGACCAGGTACGAAGTGGTCGTTGTCAGCTATCACAGCAGGCCACAGATTGAAGGACTGCTGGCGGGACTGCCCGCGGACGTTCCGCTGGCGATCGTCGACAATGCCGGCGGCAAGGACGGCCTGGCCGAGCTCGCCGCTGCCCGGCCCAAAACGCGCTATTTGGACGGCGGCGGCAACGGTTTTGCCCGGGCGGCCAACTTTGGAGCCCGGAGTTCGGCATATGAATATGTGATATTTGTCAACCCGGATGCCCGCCCGACCCAGGCGAATCTGGACACTTTGATCGACACCCTGACCGATGAACCACTCCTGGTGTCGAGCGCAGCAACCATGGTTTCGCCCGAAGGTGACGTCGAGATCGGGACCGGCGGCTGGGAGCCCACCCTGAAACGCGCCGTCATCCACGCAATCGGCCTGCACAAGTTGCTGCCCGAGGCCGGCCTGTTCGCCCGCCCCCGGCCCTACCTGCCGCTGGCGGTGGAGTGGACCACCGGGGCCTGCATGGCCGTGCGCCTGAGCGCCTTCCTCGGCCTCGGCTGCTTCGACGAGCAGTACTACGTCTACAACGAAGACATGGCGTTCGGCCGCGTAGCCCGGGAGAAGGGCCTGCGCCAGTCGCTGCGCACCGACGTCCTGGTCCCGCACGCCGCCGGTGGCTCCGGTGCGCCGAACCTGGAGATGCTGCGTCTGCGTGGAGCGTCGATGGCTCGCTACGTCTCCCAGTACAACCCTCCGAACACTGCACGTCTGATCCGGTTGTGCCTGGCCCTCGGTTATCTCACCCGGGTGGCCGAACAGCTGGCAGCCCGGAACCGGCCCCGAGCCAAGGAACACTTCAACTACGTCCTGGGCGTCCTGACCGGCAAGGCCACCGTGGGTGGGAAAGTGGTGATCGGTGGCTGACACCGGACCGAGAGACCGCAACGCGGATCAACCGAATCACCCGCCGGGGAGCAAGGGTCCGGACCGTATCCGTCGGATGCCTGGCCGGGCCGACGCGCAGCCGAACGTGAGCTCGTTCGACAGCTACGAAGAGAAGTCGGATCGCCTCCGACTGATGGACGCGATGCCGGTCAAACCGATCTCCGAACGGGATCGGGTCTACGTCCTGCGAGTCCTGCAGACCCTGCTGGTCGTCACGATTCTCGGCCAGCGGATCCTGGTGCCGATCGGCGAGCTCCCGGTCTCCCTGACCTTGATCGCCGCCTTCATCGCGCTCGTGCTGGCTCGGTTGCGCGGCGGTATCCAGTACAACCGGGTGCGCAGCGAGCTGTACATCGCGGCCGGCGCGGTGATCGCGCTGTGCGCCTGGTTCACCAGTTGGCGCGGGGACAACATCTCGATGAACTCGATGATGCTGCTCCTGGTGATCTACCTGCCCTGGGTGTTCTGCGTTTCCCCGCAGTTCCTGGACCTGATGCAGCCGCTGCTGCGCACCTTTGTTCGGCTGATGGTCGGGATCGCCGTGGTCGGGGCCGGCCAGATGGTCGCCCAGGTGGCCCTCGGCTGGAAGTACGAGGACTACATGGCCGAATGGCTGGGCGACCCGCTGGCCGAGCTCTGGCTGGACCAGGGGTACAACACCAACAACCCGATCTCGTTCACCAACCCGGTCATCAAGGCGAACAGCTTCGTGTTCCTGGAGCCGTCGTTCCTCTGCCAGTTCTGCGCCCTCGCGTTGATCATCTCGCTGTTGCTCCGGGCACCGGCTTGGCAGCCACTGATCCTCGGTATCGGCATGGCGGCAACCCTGTCCGGGACCGGCATCCTGCTGCTCGCGCTCGGCATCGCCCTGCTGTTCGTCCTGGTCCCGAACCGGATCCGGCCGAGCTACCTGGTGGCTGGGATCGTCGGCCTGGCGATCGTCTTCAGCACTCCGGCAGCCGATATTTTGCTTGACCGCCGAGATGAGACGTCGCGGTCGGGATCCAGCGGATCGCTGCGATTCGTGCAGCCCTACACCGAGGTGACGAAGGGGCTTGCCGAGGATCCCTCCAGATACGTGGTGGGGGCAGGCCCGGGCGCCTCCGACCGGCTGCTGGAGTCTTCGGCCAAGGACGATCAAGGTGAAGCCGTGGTCTACGGAATCGCACCGAAGATGGCCTTCGAGTACGGCTTCGTTGCCGCCGTCCTGTTCGTCGCCTTCCTCCTGGTGTCGATTCTGCGCGGGCCACCCCTGCCGGTGCTGCCGACGTCCGTCATCTTCATGATCTTCTTCTTGTCCGGGAGTCTGCTCCAACCTCCGACCATTGTCCTGGCCTGGCTTCTGACCAGCATCTGGGGCAAGCCAGTCACCGTTGGCGTATCCGACACCCTCGCGGCGGGCCTGCGCCGACAGCGACAAACCCCGATCACCGTGATGACCGGAACGAACCAGACCATCAGCTCCTAGCGCTTGGCTCCTCACCCACCGGGTCCAGGGTGAGAACCGCTTCCATCTCATCTCGGAGAACCTTGACCGTCGTCAGTCCGGTCAGCCCGCCCGCGTCCGGCGGTGGCCGCGAACCGATTAAGGACGACGTGACGTCGGTTCGGGCGGCGTTGCGGTCACCGCGCCGACTGCGGGTGGAGGTCTCGGCCGGGCTGGTCGTGGCGCTGGCTTTGATCCCGGAGGCGATCAGCTTCTCGAGCATCGCCGAGGTGGACCCACAGGTGGGTCGCCAGCGCCGAACGTCACCAGCGCCTCGCCGGGCACCTCGGCACCGACCACGACTGAGCCTGACCCGAGGTCTGCACAGCGCACCTGCTACTGCGGTTCCCGGGCCAACTGAGGTGCGTGCTGGTACTGCGGCTGACCTGCGTGTTGGTACTGCGGCTGCTGGTACTGCGGCTGACCTGCCTCCTGCTGGTACTGCGGCTGCTGGTACTGCGGCTGACCCGCCTCCTGCTGGTACTGCGGCTGCTGGTACTGCGGCTGACCTGCCTCCTGCTGGTACTGCGGCTGCTGGTACT
>JANNPJ010000482.1:0-11659 GCA_031400005.1 Kineosporiaceae bacterium
AAGGGAGCCAAGCAGCTGCACGACGTCTTCGAGCAGATCGGGATGGACGCCGAAACCTTCACCGGCCGCGGCCACACCCGGCTCAAGCAACTCGAGCACCTGATCGCCACCAAGCAGCTCGACGCCGACCTGTTCTGGACCACCCGATAGCCCGAACACGACGGGTCATTCTCAATTCAACGTGTCAACGTGCTGCCGGAATCCTGGCGGTAAGGCTCCGCTTGCCAGTCCGCCCACGAAACGACCTCCCCGGCGGTCCGGGTCATGAAACTCCATGGCCCACGGTAGGCGTTGTTTCTCCAGATGTTGTTCTGCTTGAACGTGATGTCGTCGGCGACCACGTAGGCTTTGAAGGGCGACCACTCCGGGAAGGTCCCGTAGTTCGAGAACACCCCATTGAAACCGCAGCCCTTGCTCGGGGCGCACTTGGCCACTTTGGCCGGGTCGAGGGTGAACTCGTTTCGCTCCACCACGACGTTCTGCGTCTTCCAGCGACAGTCATCGTTGAACGGGGCCTTGGCAATGTTCGCCGCCTTCTTGCACGCGGATTCGGTGGCGACGTCCGGGGCGACAAGCGTCGTGGTTCCGCTGCTCGTGTTCGCCGGCGAACCGGCGAACCGGTCCGCATTCTCCCAGAGCACGATGCCGGACCAGTTATCGATGAAAACATTGTCGGCGACCCGGAAACTGGAACCGTAAGGGCCGGCCACCCGCTTGTCGCTGCCGGACTCGGAAAGGTAGATGGCGGACGCCGGGAAACTGGGATTCGTCGGCCCCTTACCGATGGCATTGCGAACGAAGGTATTGTGCACGATCGCCGCATTATAGCTGGTCTCATAAAATATGCCTTCGGCCTCGTTGCCGGAGATGTAGTTACCCTGGAACAGGAAGTTGGCGTTGTTCGTGTCCGCCCAGAATCCAGCACCTAGGTTGTCGTGGACGTAGTTCTCGGTGACCGTGGCGCCATTTGTCTCCCAGAACTTGCCGGCACCGGTACATCCGCAGCCCGGTTGCCGCTTTTCCCAGTTGTCCGTGTTGTTTCCGGAAATCTCGTTGCCAGTCATAACGATGTTTCTCACACCATCCGCATGGTACGCATTGAAGCCGTATTGGCCGTTCTTTCGCAGGCAATTGCCAGTTACTTTGTTTTCGGATCCCACCATCAGCCCAGCGCCGGCATTGTTCTGCACCGTGTTGAACGATACCGTCCAGTTGGCCGCCGAATCGTGATTGACCACACCTTCGTTATTGTTATCCCCAGCCTTTCCGAAGTTCTGGATCACCAGGTGCGAGATGGTGACTCCGGTGGCGTTACCGGTGAAGGCGTACCGACTCCGGCGCGCGCCATCCAGAACGGCGCCAGGTGCCCCGATGAAGGTGTCACCGTCATGCGGAATTGCCTGGTCGTACGGTCCCTTCCCGAGGGTGTGAGTTCCCGGAGCAAGCCAGTACGTGGACTTTGCACCCCCGCTCTCAACGACGTCCCCGAGATTTTGCGTCGGCGACACCACCACCGCACCGGACGGAGCCGTCGCCGGCCCGGCCATTCGAGGGCTGCCACAGGTTCGAGCAATCGGTTGGGTCGGTGCCGCACCGGACGCCGGACTTGGTGCGGGGTTTGTTGGATCACTCGAGCGTGCTGTTGGAGCACTCGAGACCGCGGGTCGATCAGTGGAGGTTGGATCATTGGAGTTGGATAAGGCATACCCGGACAGCGCAGCAACGCTACCGACGGCCACTATCACACCCAGCGCGACCGTGGGGCGATTCAGTGGACGTAGCTGGATTTTCACGAACAGCCCCCTATCGCACGGCACCAACGGCCGAGCTTCCAACCTAGGATCGCGCATCGAGGGTGTCAAACACCCTAATGACGTTCGGTATCTAGAGACGACCCGTTGTTCTCTTCATTATCGGCGGGAGATCTCGTGGCGGTGAGGGATAGGTGGAGATGACAGAACGCCAGACAGTGACGAATTTGGCCAACCAGGTGACGAGGCGTGACTTCTCCAGATCAAATCTTTATGACCAGAGGTTAACCGGAGCAATCCCCGGTGGCGCACACACCTACGCCAAGGGCTCGGATCAATACCCCGAGGGAATGGCCCCGGTGATCGTTCGGGGCGAGGGCGCCCACGTCTGGGACCTGGACGGCAATCGGTTCATCGAGTACGGGAGCGGCCTGCGTTCGGTCGCATTGGGGCACGTCCATCCCGGCGTGACCGCCAGTGTCACCCGAGCACTTGAGCTGGGTACCAACTTCGTTCGCCCGACGGTGATGGAACTCGAGGCGGCCGAAAGCCTGTTGTCCGTCGTCCCCACTGCGGACATGGTCAAGTTCGCCAAGAACGGATCGGACGCCACCACCGCAGCGGTTCGCCTCGCCCGCGCCGTCACCGGGCGTGACCTGGTCGCCATCTGCCGCGATCAACCGTTCTTTTCGGTTGACGACTGGTTCATCGGAAGCTCCGCGATGCCCGCCGGCATCCCCCTGGCTACCCGCGCCCTGACTGTCTCGTTCGGCTACGGCGACCTGGCGGGGACGCGCGAGCTCTTTGAGGCGAACCCCGGCCGGATCGCCTGCCTGATCCTCGAGGCGGCCACCATCGCGCAGCCTCCACCCGGCTACTTCCGCGAGCTTCGGGCGCTGTGTGACGAGCACGGTGCCCTGCTCATCCTGGATGAGATGATCACCGGGTTCCGCTGGGCACTGGGCGGCGCCCAGGAGTTGTACGAGATTGACGCTGACCTGTCCACCTTCGGTAAGGCAATGGGCAACGGGTATGCCGTTTCGGCGCTGCTGGGACGACGTGAGTACATGCAGTTCGGCGGGATGAATCACGCCGCCGAACGGGTCTTCCTGCTGTCGACAACGCACGGAGCCGAAACGCATGCACTCGCGGCGTCGATGGCGGTGATCCGGGCATACCGCACCGAGAATGTCGTGGAAACTCTGAGGACGCACGGTGAATCGCTGACCGAACAGGTCCGGGCGGCCACGACGGCTGCGGGCGTGGCCGATCACGTGCTGGTGCTCGGAGCACCGAGCAATCTCGTGTACGCCACGCTCGACCAGCAGGGACAACGCTCTCAGGCGTTCCGGACGCTGTTCCTCCAAGAGTTGCTCGACCGCGGCATCATCGCCCCGTCGTTTGTCGTGAGCGCGGCCCTGAGCGAGGAGGATCTGCGTCGCACGGCCGAGGCGGTGTACGAAGCGTGCTTGGTGTACCGCCGGGCTCTGGACGAAGGCATCGATAGGTACCTGCGCGGCCGGCCGGTACAACCCGCCCTTCGGCCCTACGCCTAGGCAGGGCCTCCCAAAGCAGGCCCTGCGCCTAGGCAGGGCCTGCTTAGGCCGGAGCCCGCCTACGGTAGAGCCTCGAAGACGGACACATGCGAGGTACTCGCCGCGGTGAACGGCGCACCGGTCCAGTCCGCCCAGCGGTGCTTCGGGCGTAACCGGCTGGCCAAGGCCATCGCATCCAACTCGGCCGGCCAGGCGTACCGCAGCAGGTTTGGGCGCAAGGTCGTGCCCTCGACCCCGAACAGCACCTCTTGCGTGGTGATGACCTGCTGCACCGGGTCGTGAACGGACAACTTGAGGCTGGCGCCCGCAGCGTTCAGGTCTCCGATACTCAGGTTCTGACCGCGGACCCACCGCGAATGGTCGGGGACGAAAGCTTCGATGACCACCGATCCACCGGGGCGCACGTGTCGTCGGGCGTTGGCCAAACAGGCCAATTGGCCGGCCTGAGACGGAACCAGAAAGAGCGTGCTGAAGGCGATCAACACCACATCGTGCGGTCCACCGGCGTCCACCGTGGTGAAGTCCCCGTGGACGATCGTCACCTGCTCGGTGCCGGGTCGCGCTCGTAACCGCGAAAGCATCTCTGGCGAGGCATCCACCCCGGTGACAGCCAGCCCGGCCGCCAGCAAACCGACGGCGAGGCGACCCGTCCCGACGCCCATTTCCAGCACACTGCCACCGGGCGCGAGCTTGGCGATGCAGGTGGCGACCGTTTCCGGATCATCGCGTTGCTCGTAGAGCCGGTCGTAGTCGTCGGCCCAGACTCGCCCGTAATCGCTCGGATCCCCCAGCATGCTCACTCCCCTGCTCGTGATTCGACAACTGCTGAGCGCAGCGTCTGGGCGGCCACCTGATCCATCAAGGACTGTACCCAGGACTGGTATCTGCTGGCCCTTTCAGCAATCATGGTGGCCAGCGAATGTCGGTGTTCCCGAGCTCGTCGCAGTTGCTCAAGCAAGAGGTCGGCGTCCAGATCCTCGATGTCCTGGCAGTAGTCGGCCAGCCCAAAATCCGCCATCAGCCGGGCATTCTTCTGGGCGTATCCGATCGAGACCACCGGTCGACCCACCTTCAGGGCGCAGATCAGGTTGTGGAAGCGGGATGCCACCACCACCTCGGCCCGGGCCATCAGGTCGACGAGTTCATCGAAGCGCTGCACGTCCCGGACGACGACCGTGTCCTGGCCGCGGTCCGGACGGCTGGCCAGCACTGCCGCCCGAACCTCCTGGGCCACCTCGACGTCGACCCGGTCACCCCCGACCAACAGCACCCGATCGCCCTGATCCACCAGCTGAACCAGCGCCTTGGTCAGCGAGGCGAGGTATTCGCGACGCAGGTCGGCGCCTCGCACCGGGTCATCCAGCCGGCCGTAGTAGGCCATCACCCCGACGACAACCAGACCCGGCTGCACCGTTGCCGTCGCTGTTGCGGGGTGGGCGAAAGCGACGTCCGGCGCGATCGCGTCCGGATTGCGCGCGCCGGCGTCGCGCATTGCTCGGAATGACCATTCGTCGCGATAACTCACGTGATCGGCCAACCGGACCGTCCAGACGAAAAGCTTTCGGGTCACTGGATTGAGTACCGGTTCGGCGCCGACCGACAGCAGCACGAACCGGGTTCGCCGGATTCGGCAGGCCGCCGCCATCATCACCATCCAGGCCGGCAAGCCCCACGGTCGCACCCCGAGTTGCTCCTCCAGCACGCCCATTCCGGGCACCACAACGGCATCCACCTGTCCGGCCAGGAGCAGGCTGCGTGGCACATCCACCAGCCGACCGAGGAGCTTGCCCAGGGTCGGGGCGATCCGGCCGCCACCGGTTCGCCCCGCAAATGCCTGGTAGGCCAGCGGAACCGCCGGGATGCCGTATCGGGCCTGCACGACCTCCGGAGCCAGCGTGATACATCTCAGCTCGATCTGCGGGTGCCGCTCCTGGAACCAGGCCAGGACGGTCTCCAGCGAGGCGTCATTGCCGAGATTGCCACTGCCGAGAAACCCGTAGCAGGCAATCCGTCGAATGTCGGTCATCGAGGGCCGACCCCACCCTCGACCCGCTGCTCGCTGGTGCCCGCGGAGTTCGGGTCGGACAGCCGGGTGATCCAGGACCGCGCGCCGCGGGCCCGAATCGCGGGATCCGGACTGCGCAGCAGCTTTCGACCGCGCAAGGGGTTGAAGTGCGCCAGTACCCAGATGGTCAGATCCAGCGTGCAGCGCACCTGCTCGGACCGGCTGATCGGGGAACGACGGATCACCGCCACATAGCCGAGGACGTACTCGACCAGCAACCGCACCGCCGGGTGCCGCCAGCGATTCGAACGGCGCGGATCCAGGTTGACGCAGCGTCGGCGGATCCCTGCGGAGGCCCGTTCGGCTCGACCGGGGTGATCGCGACGGAAATAGAGCGCCTCGGGTACCTGGTGAAACCGCCCGTGCAGGGCGAGCTCTGCGACGAAGACCCGGTCGGCGAGGTGAAAACTGCCGTGCGGAGGAATTCGGCGCAATACCTCGGTCCGGATCACTCCGTAGATGTCGTCACCGCCAACCGTGTACAGCAGGCTGCGGAATCGCTCGGACGGGCTGAGGACATCGGTGATCAGCGGGTACCCCTGGATCCGGATCACATCGCCGCTCTCGTTGATGAACGCCGTCCCCGCGTGCGCCAGCACGATTTCCGGTCGGGCCTCCAGCGCCTCGATGCAGCGTTCCAGCAGGTCTGGTGCATACAGGTCGTCGTCGGAGGCCCACTTGAAGAACTCACCGACCGCCTCGCGCACCACAAAGTTGTGGTTCTCCGCGGAGCCGAGGTTCGTGGGATGCCGGACGTACCGCACCCGGGGGTCGAGGGCCGCGTAACGCTCAGCAATCACCCCGGTTCCGTCGGTCGAGGCGTTGTCCGAGATGATCAGCTCGAAGTCGGTGAAGGTCTGGGCCAGCAGGGCATCCAAGGCGGCGGCCAGGAACCGCTCGCCGTTGTACACCGGCAGGCCCAGGGTGAGCCGGGGGCCAGGCGCGGAAGCGTTCATCGCGAGCTCATAACGAAATCTCCTCGGGTTTGGGTTTCAGTCCGTCTCCGGCAGCCGTCTCCACCAGCGCCGACCGGAGCTGGTACCACCAGACGAGTGCGCCCAGGGCTCCGGCCAACGCGACGCCCCAAACCGTTCCGGCTGCCCCGGCGAGGATGGCTCCGCCGATACCCCCCACGAGGTAGGCCGCCGAGGCGATCAACTGCGCCCGCAGGCTGCGGCGGGCCACCCCCATCGCCCGCAGGCCGGCCGTCGCTGCGGTGGTAAAGCATCCGCAGACCACCGTGAGCAGCACGGCCGGCAGCAACTGCGCGGCCGGCGTCCAGAGATCTTTGAGCAGGAGGTCACCGACTCCGAGCGGCAGCAGCAGCAGAATGGTCAGACCCCAGGCGGTCGCGGCTGCGGCCTGGGCACCACCGAGCAGAAGACAGAACCTGGTCAGCCGGGCAGGTGAGCGGTGCAATACCCGTGCGGCTTCGGGGACGGCCACCTGGCTGATCCCCATCAGCACCACGTAGAAGGGGCCCATCAAGATCTCGGCGGCGCGCACCTGACCGACCGCGGCCAGGCTGGCCACGCCACCCAGCACGAACGCGCGCAGCTGGCTGGCCCCGGTAATGCTCACGTTCTCCACCAGGTACCGCAGCGAGAGCTGCCGGTGCGTCCGGAACCACCCGAAGGCCTGCGCCGGTCGCGGGAGCACCCGGGCCTGCGCCGCACCGAACAGCGCGGCGATCCAGGCGGTTGCACCGAAGGCCAGCAGGCACCGGGCGACGCTGCCGGCCTCGAACACGTGCAGCAGAATCAGCGCGCCAATCAACAGTACGGTCCACACCAGGTCATTGATCAGCGCCGAGACGCCGCGACCGGCGGCGAAGAAGGCGAACCGCCAGCTGTCCTGAAGCATCAATCCGGGCAGGCCGACCCCGAGCGCCACAAACACCGGCCCCACCGGGTTCGGCAGGACTAGACCCGCCAGGACGCACACCGTTCCGGCCGCTGACCCGACGCCGAGCGCACTGCCCGCAGCGGCCGACGTCGCCCGGCGCCAACGCTGAGGTTCCACCCCGCTGAAGCGAACCAGCAACGGATCGGTGCTGAGCCCACGAGCCGCGTTCAGCACGACCGCATAGGTGACATAGGCCAGGGTGAAGGCGCCGAATGCACTCGCCCCGAAGGTCCGGGCCACGAACAAGCCAAGAGCGAAATTGCTCGCGCTGGAGACCGCCTGGTCTGCCACCCCCCAGCCGAGGCGCCCGGCTACGGACCACAAACCCCGACGGGGTGTCCGCCCGGTGGCCTCGGAGGCGGTCAATGCAAGGCCCCGAACCAATCATCGAGCATCGATTCGACCTCGGCCAGGGGTGGCGCATCCCGATCACGCTGGGAAAGTCCGCTCACCGGAAGTGGCCAGGGGATGTTGAGTTCGGGATCGTCGAACTTGATCGTGGCCTCGACTCCGGGCTGGTGCACCCGGTCGATCCGATAGCAGACGTCTACCTGTTCGGTCAGCGCCTGGAACCCATGAGCGAAGCCCGGTGGCAGCCAGACCGATCGATGGTCCACATCGTCCAGCACGACGGTCATCCACAGCCGGTAGGTCGGGGAGGCCGGCCGCAGGTCCACCGCCACGTCGACGATGGCGCCGGAGGCACAGCGCACCAGTTTTCCTTCACCGCCGTCGGTCCGCAGATGCAGCCCGCGGACCACCCCCAGAGATGACCGGCTCTGGCTGTCCTGCACCAGCCGGGTGGGATCGCAGCCGGCGGCCATCGCGACCTCGGCATCAAAGGTCCGGGTGAAGAACCCGCGATCGTCATGGATCGGCGTGGGTTCGAAAATGATGGTGTCGTCGAGTAACCCTCGATGTGCCTTCACCTCAGTGCTCCGATCGAGCCGGCGGCGGGTAGACGTGTGGAGTGGGCAGCGGGACGACGTACTGCGCGCCCCAGCCACCCTGAGCCTCGAGTTGAGCCACCACCTCGTCCACGATGTCCCAGGTCAGGACGAGGACGACGGGCGGACGAGCGGTCACGAGATCGGCAACGGGCCGGATCGGCACCCGCGCACCCGGGATTGCCAGGCCGTGCTTGAGCGGGGCGGCGTCGACAGTGAACTCCAGCAGCTCCCGATCAACCGCGCTGAGCCCAAGCAGGATCGCGGCCTTGGAGGGGGCACCGTAGCCGAGCACCCGCCGCCCGGCCGCCTGCTGTTCGACCAGGTACGCGCGCAACGCCTGGGCCGACTCGTGAGCCCGGGCAGCCAGCGTGGTCAGGCCCGTTCCGTCGTGCAACCCGGCTGCCCGTTCGGCGCCAAGCACGGTCGCCACCGTCGGGTCGACCGGATAGGCCGCCGATCGGTAGGCCAGGACGACGCGCAGGCTGCCACCGAAGACCGGCTCGGCGACGGCCTGGATCGCCTGCAGGCCGTACTGGTCTGCTAGCCGGCAGATTGCGGTTAGCGACAGGTAAGACCAATGCCCATGCCGCACGGTGTCGAACTGCCCCTGCTGCACCAGGGGCAGCAGGTGATGGTGTTCCAGGACGAGCAGGCCGTCCGGAGCCAGCGCGGCCACTCGTGCCGCCAATGCGCCGGCCACGTCCTGCTCGTGGGCCAGGCCGTGCGTGTCGACCACCAGGGCGGCCGGCGCGTCGTTCGCGGTCGGCCGGCAACCGAGCTCGGCCAGCGCATCGAGCCACGAACCGCCATGGTGACTGGCGAACTCCCGGACCGAATGCCCACTCAGATGAGGATAATTGGCCAGCAGGTCGACGGCGGCGTGCTTCGCATGCTGCCGGCTGGTCTCCGACTCGATGGCCCGGGCCGGTTCCTCCATCAAGGCCTCGATGGGACCGAGCTGAACCAGTGCGCAGTGAGGGCAGAACCACAGCTGCAAGGGCCAGACCGCGTCCGGGCCGGGGGCATCCAGAGCCGGGAAGTCGTCCGACGCTGGTTGGCTGCCGAGGTCCACAACCGGGCGGGCGTGCAGACTGCCACAGCCGCGGCAGGCCAGCCTGGCCGGGGTCGACGTGAGGTGCTCTGTCACCAGGTGATCACCGTCTTGGTCAGCTCGAAGGCCTCGGCGTACCGGGAACGGCATTCCATTCCGCGCAGCCGAGCCAGACCGAGGAAGGTTTCCTCGTCCCACCAGTCGCGCTGGGTCTGGGACCGATAGGCTTTGGACAGCAGGCGCACCTTCTCCCGGGCGGTGGCCTCGGACAGCGGCAGGTAGGCGTTCGGCTGCCCGACGTCGCCGTCGTATTTGGGAATCTCGTAGCCGAGGACGAGCTGGTCTCGCCACACAGTCCGGACCAGTTCGGCGACCAGACGGTGGTCTTGATGGGCATCGCCTACCCTCGGTGCCAAGATCAGGTCTGCTTCGACCTCTGTTGCGACGTCCTCAAGGACTTCCTTGACCGCACCCCACTGCGCCGGTAGACGACCGTCGGGAAAGTCGAAGCAGCGCAGGGTGCTCTGGCAGCCGGCCAGGAACAACTCGCTGGCGGTTCGGGCTTCCTCCTGGCGCATCGGGGATCCGGTCAGCACCACCACCGTGACCGCAATTTCTGGCCAACGCTTGGCAAGGCTCAGAAGAGTTCCACCACAGCCAATTTCGATGTCATCCGGATGAGCCCCGAGGGCAATCAACCCACGCGGGCGATCGGCGAGGGCAAGACCTAACATGGTGTGGCCGCCAGCGTGGACGGCCTGGAATTGACGGCCTCCGTCGCCTTCGCCGCCTGGACCGCGGGAGACCACAATTTCCACGGAGCTTCACCGCTGCGATGCAGTTCCTCCAGGTGATTGCGTTCCTTCAGGGTGTCCATCGGAGCCCAGAATCCGGTGTACTGGACCGCAGCGAGCGCACCCCGTTCGGCCAGCCGGACGAAACCGTCCTCGACCAGATCGTCGTTGTGTTCCAGGACGTCGAAAATTCCTTGCCGGAGAACGAAATAGCCGCCGTTCATCCAGATCGGCAACGTCGAGACCGGAGTGATGCCATTCACCCGGGAGTTCTGGTCCACCCCGACGACATGGAACGACGCCTGCGGCGGAACGGCCAGCAGGCTGCCAATCGCGTTCGATGCAACGAAGTCATCGATGATCTGGTTCATCGGTGCGTCAGTGAGCACATCGCCGTAGTTGGCCAGGAAGACCTCGTCGTCATCGAGCAGGTGCCGCACCCGTCGCAGCCGCTCACCGATCGGTGTGTCGATTCCGGTCTCTATGAAAGAGATTCGCCACTCGGAGATGTCGGACTGCAGCAGTTCAATTCCCTGACCGCCTTTGGTCAGGACGAAGTCGTTGGACCTCGTCTCGTCGTAGCGCAAGAAATAGTCCTTCACCACGGCCGAGCCGTAGCCCAGACAGAGAATGAACTCGGTGTGCCCGAAGTGCGCGTAGTACCGCATGATGTGCCAGAGCACCGGACGATCACCGATGGTCATCATCGGCTTGGGTCCGGATTCGCTCTGCGTTCGCATCCGCAGGCCCAGTCCCCCGCAGAAAATGACGACCTTCATGGTGTCCTGCTTCCTCAGATCCAGGTGACGTGCGGGATCGGAAAGACCAGTCGGCCGCCCCAATCACGCACGTAGGACAGTTGTTCGGTGATCTCCTCGCGCAGGTTCCAGGGCAGGACCAGCACCACGTCGGGGCGGGTCTGCCGCAGTCGCTGCGGCGGATGGATCGGGATGTGCGTACCGGGTAGGAAGAGCCCGTGCTTGTGTGGGCTGCGATCAACGGTGTAGGGCAGCAGATCAGTACGGATCCCGCAGTAATTGAGCAGGGTGTTGCCTTTGCCGGGGGCGCCGTATCCGGCGACCGACTGGCCCTGCTCCGCAGCCGCCAGCAGCACCCCCAACAAGTCCCGCTTGACCCCCATGACGGACGACGCGAAACCCGCGTGCCCTTCGACTGTATGCAGACCGGCGGCTGCCTCAGCGGCCAGCACCTCGGCTACTGCCGGGAACACCTGCCCCGCGCCGGTCGTGGGCCGGGCCAATACCCGCAGCGACCCGCCGTGAGTGCCGAGCTCGACCACATCGACCACGGTGAGATCGGCGGTGGCCAGCGCCGCCGCCGCCGTGCGCAGGGTGAAGTACGAGTAGTGCTCGTGGTAGATCGTGTCGAACTGGCGGCCCTCGATCAGCCGAAGCAGGTGCGGGAATTCCAGCGAGACCAGACCGCCGTCGGCGACCAGCGCTCGCAGTCCCTGAGCGAAATCCAGCAATTCGGGGGTGTGTGCGAAGACGTTGTTGCCGACGACCAGATCGGCCCGCCCGTAGGTCTCGGCGATGGCCTTGCCGGTTGATGCACCGAGAAACGCTA
>JANNPJ010000499.1:0-1564 GCA_031400005.1 Kineosporiaceae bacterium
AGGCGACCGCCATGGTGAGAGTGCCCTGAGCTCGACGGCAAGCGCCCTCAGCTCGCTCACCACGCTTCGAGTCGGCGGGCCGGCCCGCCGACTCGTGGTGGCGAAGACCACGGATGAGTTGGTGGACGCCGTCCGCACGGCGGATAGCGACGGGACGCCGGTGCTCCTGGTCGGCGGTGGCTCGAACCTGCTCGTCGGGGACGCCGGCTTCGACGGTCTCGTCGTCCAGGTTGCCACCCGGGGGATCAACCAGGTCTCGGTGGACTACTGCGGTGGCGCCGAGGTACAGGTGGCGGCCGGTGAATCGTGGGACGGGTTCGTCGCCGAGGCGGTCGGAGCGGGCTGGATCGGCGTCGAGGCGCTGTCCGGGATTCCCGGCTCGGTCGGGGCTACCCCGATCCAGAACGTCGGCGCCTACGGCCAGGAGGTGGCCGGTTCGGTGGCCACCGTCCGAACCTGGGACCGGGCCACCGGCCGGATCCGCACGCTGGCCGGCGCCGAATGCGAATTCAGCTACCGGGATTCGCTTTTCAAGCGGGAGCGGATCGCTGGTGGGCCGCGATACGTCGTCCTCGACGTCGGCTTGCAGCTGGTGGTGGCAGACCGGTCAGAGCCGGTGAAGTACGCCGAGCTGGCCCGGACCCTCGACGTGGCGGTCGGTGACCGGGTCCCGCTGAACGACGTCCGAACGGCGGTGCTGGCGCTGCGCCGGGGCAAGGGCATGGTGCTTGATGCCGCGGACCACGACACCTGGAGCGCCGGCTCCTTCTTTACGAACCCGCTGCTGTCGGCCGGGGACGCTGCACTCCTGCCGGCCGAAGCCCCGCGCTGGCCGACTCCCGACGGGCGGGTGAAGACCAGCGCCGCCTGGCTGATCGAGCACGCCGGATTCGCGAAGGGCCACGGCCTGCCGGGCCCGGCCAGTCTCTCCACCAAGCACACCTTGGCGCTGACCAACCGCGGCTCGGCCTCGGCTGCCGACCTGTTGGCCCTCGCCCGCGAGGTGCGTGACGGCGTCCATTCCGTCTTCGGCGTCCGTTTGGTCGCCGAGCCCGAACTGGTGGGCTGCAAACTGTGAGCCTGCCGTTCCCGTCGCCGACGAACCCGATCGAGTCGCGGGCCGACGTCCTGCTCGGCTACCTCGACTACTTCAGGTCTGTGCTGGTGACGAAGCTGCAGAGCCTGCCGGACGGCGAACTGCGCAGCAGTAGGTTGCCGACCGGGTGGACGCCGATCCAGCTACTGAAGCACCTGACCCAGGTCGAGGTGCGCTGGCTGGAGTGGGGCTTCGAGGGCCAGGACGTGCCCGATCCCTGGGCCGACTGGCGGGACGGGCACTGGTACGTCGCGGCGGACGAGAGCCTGGCAGATCTCGTTGCCGAATTGCACTCGCAGGCGGCGCGCAGCCGGGCCGTGGTGCAGGCCCACGAGTTGACGGACGTCGGGCAGCCGGGGGAGCGGTGGGACGGCGCGGAACCGGCCACCCTGGAGCGTGTGCTGCTGCACCTGATGCAGGAGTACGCCCGGCATTGTGGCCAGCTGGACATCGTCTGCGAGCTGGCCG
>JANNPJ010000518.1:0-5862 GCA_031400005.1 Kineosporiaceae bacterium
CAGGGACTTCGGGAAGCGCCTGAAGCACCTCCTCCGGTTCGGGAATGATAATCGTCAGTTTGATGCCACCGAACTGCACGACCATGCGGTCGCGCAGACCGGTTCGCTGATGTTTGGGAATCTGCGCTCCGGCGATACGGCACCCATTGGTGCTACCCAGGTCTTCCATAGAAACGGCGTGAACACCATGAGCACCCACGACATCCCCGCGTCCGATTCCGTCCTGGTGCAGCGCGAAGGCGCGGTGCTGGTCGTCACCATCATGCGCGTGCGCTGCCTGCGAGGTGAAAACACGTCGGGGGAGCGGTTGTCACCCTCGGATCTTGCTGTTGGATCAAGTACTTTTCCGAATCTCTTGATAGCGCTATCAGAAAGCGGTATCAAGTACCGAGCAAGTCCCGTCTGGCGGTCTCGCCAGGCATCTTCAACGAGGAGGATGGGATGTTCAGCAAGAGCCTTGGCGTCACCGCGGTATTGGGCGCACTGGCGGTCTCGCTGCTCGCCGCCGAACCAGGCATGGCGGCAGACGCGCCCACCGTGACGGTCGATGTCTCGGCCCGCACCGGTGCGTTGAAGTATGGCGCCACCGGGTTCCTGTACGGCCTCGGCAACCCCGGCATCCCGTCCGACAACATGGTGGCCGCCCTCAAGCCTCGGGTCGCGGCGCAGAAGGCCCCCGATGGTCTACAGCACCCCAACGGCGATGGGCTCGAGGTGGCGCCGGGGTACAAGGCGGCCGGTGGCGGCGACATCCAGATCTACATGCAGGACATCTACAAGCAGTGGCCCTATGAGAAGCTGGGCATTGCGGACTATCTGGCGAAGGTCGAAACGATGACCCGCAAGATCGTCGCCGACCCGAATCGCGCTTCCTACGTGTACGTTCCGTTCAACGAGCCGGACCAGATCTGGTACGCGAACAACGTGGTGGGCCTGGAGCGGGACTGGAAGGCGGTGTTCGAGAAGATTAGATCCATTGATCCCACCGCCCGGATCGCCGGCCCCAACTACGCGCATTACCACGCCGCGGACTACCGGCATTTCATGACCTTCGCCAAGGCGAACAAGGTGCTGCCCAATGTCATGACCTGGCACGAACTCCAGGACGACTTCTTCTGGAGCTGGGAATCCAACCTGGCCGACTACCGGTCTATTGAAACCAGCTTGGGCCTGCGCGAACTCCCGATCTCCATCAACGAGTACGGCCGGTTCTCGGGCGATCTCGGCGTTCCAGGAAACCTCGTGCAATGGGTGGCGAGGTTCGAGAACACCAAGGTGGACGGATCCCTGGCCTACTGGACGACGGCCGGGTCGCTCAACGACCTGGTCACCGAGAACAACAAGGCCACCGGCGGCTGGTGGCTCTACAAGTGGTACGGCGAAATGACCGGCCAGACGGTCGCGGTCACCCCGCCCTCGCAGAACGGCTCGCTGCAGGCGCTGGCGAGTCTCGACAGCGCCAAGAAGCAGGCTCGGGTCATTCTCGGCGGATCCACCAGCGTCAATGATGTGTTCTCGACGAACGTGGTGGTCAAGGGTCTCGGCTCGGAGAAATACTTCGGCAACAAGGTGCACGCCACCGTGTGGGGCGTCGACACCACAGGCCTCGCGCCGTCTCCCGGGCAGTACCGAGTGATGGAGTCCGACTACCCCGTGGTCAATGGTCAGATCAGCATCCCGCTGACCGGGTTGAAGGGATCCTCCGCTTATCAGGTGATCGTGACGGCAGACACGGATCTGACCGAAGTCAACGCGCCCGGTCGGTACGAAGCGGAGTACGCCCGCCTCTCCGGTGATGCCAGGACCACCTCCGGAGCCCACCAGGGCTACTCCGGTACCGATTTCGTCGAGGGATACCGTTCCAGCAGCACGGCAAGTACCGGATTCGTCGTCACCGCTCCCACCAACGGCTACTACACCGTGGGCCTTCGCTATTCCGCGGCCCCCTACAGTGGAGCGCCGACGGACCGGGCGACGCGGATCGTCCTGAACGGTGCCACGCTGACCGACCTGTCGCTCCCCGGCACGGCGAACAAGAACACCTGGAACACCGCTTCGGTCAAGGTGTTTCTGAACGCGGGTATCAACCGCATCGGCATCAACGCATTCACGGAAGATGATCGAGACCTCATCGCCGTGGACTCCCTCGACATCACCGCGGCCGGTGGGACGATCGGCGCTTACGAAGCCGAGAGTTCCGCGAACACGCTGGGCGGCGCTGCGGTAAGGGCGTCGAACACCGCAGCATCCGGCGGATCGTATGTCGGATACGTCGGTGTCGGAGCGGCAAACACCTTGACCTTCAATGGGGTTTCGGCCGCGGCCGCCGGAAAGTATCGGATGGTCGTCACCTATGCCAACGGTGAACTGGGTGCCGGCGCATCGAACTACAACTCGAACATCGTCGACCGGTACGCCGATGTCTCGGTGAACGGGGCCGCCGCGTCGCGGACCTACTTCCGGAACACCCTCGGCTGGTCCAATTTCCGAACCACCGTGATCGATGTCGACCTGGCGGCCGGAAACAACACCATCACCTTCTCCAACAGTTCCACCGGGTACGCGCCGGACATCGACCGCATTCAGGTGGCGCCGGCGATCGGCTGACCGGCATCTAACTTCGGCGTCCTGGTCCTGATCCAACCAGGGCGCCGACGCGGCCGCGGTTGCCGGAACTCCGATGGAGGTTCGACACCGGGGCCGAAAGCTCAGGCCCGGGTGTTCACTGCGCGCTCGGGCCTGAGCTCAATCCACCGGGCGCGGCTGGCTGAAGTGGCCTGCCTCGACGATCCGGGCTCGGTGGTTAGCGAATGCGACATCGGTGACCTCAGCGGGGCCAGATCAAGGGTGCTGGCGTCAGCAACGTCGCACTCGCGAACGGTGGGGTGGTTCGTGCCATCGCTTGCATTCGGCGGCCCGGCAGGCGACCGTGCTGCTGTGACAGTGATACCTGGTGTGCGTGCGGTGGACGAGGTGCTCTCGCTTGCTCACGACCTGATCCGGATCGACAGCACCAACACCGGTGACCCGGACACGTTGACGGGCGAGCGTGCGGCGGCCGAGTACGTGGCGGCCAAATTGGAGGACGTCGGCTACGAGACGACGTACCTGGAGGCCGGTGCTCCCGGCCGAGGCAATGTGATCGCCCGATTGCCCGGGGCGAACCCGGCCAGGGGCGCGCTGCTGATTCATGCGCATCTGGACGTCGTCCCGGCGCTGGCGTCGGAATGGAGCGTGCACCCGCTGTCCGGCGAGGTGCGGGACGGGTACCTCTGGGGCCGTGGCGCGGTTGACATGAAGCACATGGCGGCGATGACGCTGGCCGTCGCCCGGCAGTTCAAGCGCGAGGGCGTCGTCCCACCTCGGGACTTGATCTTCGCTTTCGTGTCCGACGAGGAGGCCGGCGGCGTCCAGGGTGCGCAGTGGCTGGTGGAGCACCGGCCGGACCTGTTCGAGGGTGCCACCGAGGCGATCAGCGAAGTCGGGGGATTCTCGGTCACGCTCGCCGACGACGTCCGGGCCTACCTGATCGAGACCGCGCAGAAAGGCAGCCTGTGGCTGCGACTGCGGGTCCACGGCCGGGCCGGTCACGGCTCGATGCTGCATACCGACAATGCGGTGGCCAAGCTGGCCGAGGTCGTCGCCCGACTGGACGCGCACGAGTTCCCGCTGGTGCTGACCGCTCCGGTCCGAGATTTCCTGACCGGGGTCGCCGAACTGACTGGCGTCTCGTTCGATCAGGATGACCCCCGGACGGCGGTCGCCCGGCTGGGCAATCTGTCCCGCATGATCGGTGCCACCTTGCACGACACCGCGAACGTCACGATGTTCACCGCCGGGTACCGGGCGAACGTGGTTCCCTCGACGGCCGAGGCCATCGTGGACTGCCGGTTCCTGCCGGGCCGCCGCGACGCATTCGTTCGGGAACTGACCGAGGTCGTCGGTCCGGACGTCGACGTTGAATGGAAGTCACTGCCGGCCGTTGAGACGACGTTCGACGGGCAGCTCGTCGACCGGATGACCGCCGCGATCCTGGCTGAGGATCCCACCGCCCGCACCCTGCCGTACATGCTCTCCGCCGCCACCGATGCCAAAGCATTTCAGCGACTAGGGATTCGCAATTTCGGGTTTGCCCCGTTGAAGCTGCCGGCAGAGCTCGACTTCACCGCGCTCTTTCATGGCGTGGACGAGCGAGTGCCCATCGACGGCCTGGAGTTCGGCGCCGCCGTCCTGCACCGCTTCCTCTCCGACTGCTGAGCTAAATCACTTGTCTTGGAAGCCATTTCGTTCAGCTGGTGGTAGCGGCACCTGGGCGAAACGTGGCCGGCCGAGCCGAGGGTTCTCCACCAGCGCGGCCAGATCCGTAGTGTTCCGGGAAATCGACACCAGCAACTCGCCGGAGTCCAGCGGTACTTCCGGGTGGGCGAGGGGAGCGTACTGGAGTGATCCGGTGTCGAAACCGGCTGGCGCTCGGACCGCACGGCGCGGCGCCCAGGGTCCGGTCGGCCCGGCGGAGGTCCAGGTATAGACGAAATCGCCGAGATCCCCGTCCCTTTTGGAGACAGCGATGAATGAGTCACCCACCACATCGACGGACAGCGTCTGGGACACGCCGCCGCCGGCCGGCAGGACGGCGGCCGAATGACGGACGTCGTCCTGCCACTGCTTACCGTCCCAGAACTGCCAGCCTTTCCTCCCGCCCGGGTTCGCGGTCGGCACCCGAGCAACGTGCAGCTCGCGGCCGAAAGACAGTTTCTCCCCGGTCAACCTGGTGCCATAGACGTACAGTTGGTCGCCGTGGACGACGGCGGCAGCACCCCAGTTCACTTGTTCACGGCTCGGGTCGTTCGGAGTGATCTGCTCGATACTCCGCAGCCGAGGGACGCCGAGCGGGCCGACGTCGAACACCGCCGCCGACGTGCCCAGGAAGGTGAAGTCGTAGGCGCGTGACCCCCGACGGATCCGCGAGCAGAGGATGATCAGCACGTCCTGCGGTCCCCGATGGAGCACGATTGCCGACATCGGCCAGTAGACGGTCGTGGGGTTGGCGTCGGGAATGATCGGACCGCGGTCGGCCGCGACGAGCTGAGACACGCACAAGCCGGCCGTGATCAGCATCGAGTTGGCCACCATCGGGGGTGAAAGGCGGCGCCGAAGCGTGTCACCGAAAACCCAGACGATCCGGCCGTCGCCGAGCAGCGCGCTGGCGCCGATGTCAGCGGCCTGCCATCCGGGCAGGTTGGTGTCGGCGACCAGGCGATTGGCTGCGGCGGCGTTCTTGAGCCGGCGTCGCTCGGGTGGGGCCGGGCACCGCGGCTGGAGTTGACCATCAGCGGCGCTGGGGGTGCCACCGGCCGGAGTGCTGGTGGCGGTCAGGGCCGGCCGCGGATCTGAAGACGTCGAGGTGCAGGACGCCAGGCCGATCGCGGCGGTCGCCAGCACTGCGCCGACCGCCAACGTTTTCACCAGGGAAGTGTGGCGGATGCCCCGAGTGGGCAGTGACGTACCCCCTAGCGATCACTGGCAGTCACCCCATGCTGAAGGCCAGGAGGGCCCCAGCGGCAAGCGTCAGCCCGAAACGGCGACCGTGACCAGCTGAAGCGCGATCATGGCAGCTCCCTCGTCCGAGCCGTCCTCGATGGGTGCTGACCTGGACAGCGAGGGGCCATTCCAGCACGCACAACGGGCCCGGCGACCACCTCCACCTGCAGGTATCTCCGCGATCTAATCCGAAAATGGAAGGTGAGTGGGCAGGCCGAAGGCACCCGGCGGAGCGCAGCGGAGCCGGGTTGGTTTGAGCCGGGCTCAGGCGACGGGTTGGAGGGTGACCTGGTAGCCGAGGGCTTGGAGTTGGCGGACGTG
>JANNPJ010000545.1:0-5426 GCA_031400005.1 Kineosporiaceae bacterium
CTCCGCGCCAGGTCCAGGGCTGTTGCCGTTGTGGGAGGCCAAGCACTGCGGCCTGCTCGACCCGTACGGCGGTGGGACGGCGCAGCCGCGGTACTGGGTCTCGGAGGAGTTGGTGCGCGAGCGTTTCGGTTCGCTCTGCGACCGAGGCTGGCTGGCCGGGTACCGGAACGTCTCGACGACCGTCGCGGCGCGCACCTTGCTGCCGTCGCCGTTGCCGGTTGCGGGGGTGGGCAATTCGTTGCCGTTGATCTCCGCAGACCGGTTGCCGCTGTTGTTGGCGGCGCTGTCCACCTTGCCGGTCGACTACCTGGTGCGCCAGAAACATGCCGGGGCCAACGTCAACTTCTTCAAGCTGGAGCAGGTACCGGTGCCGCCGCCGGCCGATTACGACAAGCCGTCGCCGTGGGGGCCCGGCACGATCTCCGACTGGGTGCTGGCCCGTTTCGCTCGCGCCGTTGTCTGGGCACCCGGCCTCGGTGCCCTGGCCGCCGAACTGCGCAGGGACGGTGTGCCGGTGCCCGATCTCGAGGACGACGATCCGCTGCTTCGGGCCGAGGCACGGGCCGAGCTCGATGCCGCGCACGCCGTCCTGCTCGGCTTGACCCGGGATGATTTAGCCCATCTGCTAGGAACTTTCGGTGCTTTGCGAGCTAGGGAAGTGAAGCTGCACGGCCGATTCGGCACTGCCGAACGAGTCCTCGCCGCCCACGACCGGCTCAGCTGAAAGCGTCCGGGAAAGGGGACCGGTGGCGTCCCAGAAATACTGACAACGTCCAAGAAAAGCCCGAAACAGTCGTCCTGAATTGCGGGTCAGGAGAACCATTCACCTGAACGTCGGCGTATGGTCACGTCCTGTCGTGCCGCTGGTCGGTTGGCCTCGCTCTGCTAGGCGCGGGCACTGACCGGCGATGGTCGCCACCGGCCCAGTGGAGGAATCTATGAACCGACGAACCGTGATTACGGGTCTCGCGCTCAGCCCAATCGCCGCCGCAGTAACGACCGTCCCGGCTCAGGCGGTGAACCGATCGTCCGCCCCGGTCGTCACCGTCCGCCGGGCCCGGCCGGGTCCGGCCGGGACGCTGGTGATCGGTCACCGGGGGGCGAGTGGGTATCGACCCGAGCACACCCTGGCCTCGTACGAGATGGCCGCTCGCCTGGGCGCCGACTTCATGGAACCGGACGTGGTCATCACCAAGGACGGGGTGCTGGTCTGCAGGCACGAGCCCGAGATCGGCGGGACGACGGATGTCGCGGCGCATCCGGAATTCGCTGACCGGCGGGTTGCCAAGCAGCTCAACGGGGTCACCGTCACCGGCTGGTGGGCGGAGGACTTCACCCTGGCCGAGCTGAACACCCTCCGGGCGGTGGAGCGGTTGCCTGCCCTCCGTCAGGAGAACACCCTGTACGACGGCCGGTTCGCCATCCCGACGTTGCAGCAGGTGCTCGATCTGCGCAAGGACATGTCCCGTCAGCTCGGCCGGGAGATCGGGGTCTACCCGGAGACCAAGAACCCGACGTACTTCCAGAAGGCCGGATTGGCGCTGGAACCTCGGCTGCTCGCGCTGCTGCGCCGCAACGGACTGAACCGCGGCGACTCCCCAATCATCGTGCAGTCGTTCGAGACGACGAACCTGCAGCAGTTGCGGGAGATCGGGTTGCGCACTCGCGTCGTCCAGTTGTTCGGTGCCTCAGGTGCGCCGTACGACCTGGTCACTGCCGGTGATCCACGCACCTACGCGGACCTGGCCAGCCCGCCGGAGCTGCGCCGAATCGCTCGCTACAGCGACGGCATCGGCCCGGACAAGAGCCTGGTGATCCCGCGCCGCCCGGACGGGTCGCTGGGTAGTCCAACGACCCTGGTGGACGACGCGCACCTGGTAGGGCTGGTGGTGCATCCGTACACCTTCCGGGCGGAGAACACCTTTTTGCCGTCGGATCTGCGCCGCGGCACGGCGGACGCTGACTTCGGCCGGGCGATCGACGAGCAGGTCGCGTTCCTCCGGGCCGGCATCGACGGGTTGTTCACCGACCAGCCCGACATCAGCGTGCTTGCCCGCTCCGACGCCTTCGCCGCCGCCTGACCCTAGGCCCGGCGGGCGCCGGCGATCAGCAGCAGGCCGCCGCCAATCATCAGCGCGAGCAGGATCGCGCCCGCGTTCACCGTGACGTCGGTGATCTGGCCGACCAGCACCGCTCCGGCGATCACCAGGAGCACCAGGCCGAAGACCACGGTCCGCATCCGGATGGCGCGTGGGCCCAGCTCTTCCTCGGTCGGCGGCGGACGGGTATCGGTGACCGGCGTCGGTGGCGCCTGGGTCGGAGGGTAATACCTTGCTGGAGAATCTGTTTCGCTGAAATCTGAATCCGTGGACTGTGTACTGGTCGATGCTGAATCAGTCGGGTTGGGATAGCCCACCTTGGTAAAGCTCGGTTTGGGATCGGTGTCCGGCTCGGGATCGGTTGGCCCGGAGTAGCCCACCTTGGTGTAGCTGACGGAATCGTTGGCTTCATTCGGTTCGAATTCGGTTGTTTCAGCGGTAGATCCGTCCGGATGCGCCGACGACGTGGCCTTCTGGCGGGAGTGCGAGTCGAAGGTCAGCGTGGGGTCGATCGGCTCAATACGCTGACCGTGCTGGTGATCGGGGTGATCGGATTGTCCGGAAGTGTTTTCTGGAGTGGCCATTTCGCTCAATCCTTCAGTTCGTCGCAGTTGCGGTCGGGGTGCCGGAAGGGATCGCGGCAGACGGGCTTGGAACGGCCGGGCTTGGAACGGCCGGGCTCGGTACGGCCGAGCTGGTAGCCGACGGCTCGGGAATCGGGGTAATCGACATCCCGGACGCCGTCCGGATATCCAGCGGTCCAGCGCCCTGATTAACGTCAACGATCATGCGCGGTTGCCCGGCCGGACCGGTGGTCAGCCGCTGCTCATGGGCGTCATGCATGCCGTTCCTGGCCTGGTCGAAGCGGTACGTGCTGCCATCGGGGTAGCTCACGTCACCGGCGCCGATGCTCATGTCAATTTGCGTGGTGACGCCGTCCGGGACGATCACTGTCAGGTGGCCTACGCCGACCCGGGCCTGCACGCGGAGCGGGTCAGCGGTGGTGGCGGTACGGAGGATCGCCGGGTCGGTGAGCCACAGCGTGGCCTCGCCGACCCCCAGGTTGAACTGGTCCTCGGCGTCGGCCGGGGTGCGCGGGTTCCAGGTCTGTTCGCCGATGACCCTGATGTGCTGGCCAGAACGGACCCCGGCGTTCTCGGCGCCGACTCCGGCGAGCGTTCCGATCGCCAGCAGTAACCCGATACCGGCGAGCCCGGCCGCGCGGCGGCCGCTCAGTCCACTGGCGATCACACCGGCCGCGATCACGGCCAGGGCGCTCGCGGCGGCGATCAACCCGACCGGTTTCGACCAGTCATTGGCGTTGCCGATCACCAGGATCGCGGCCGCAGTGAGCAGGGCGATTCCCAGGGTCAGCCGGACGATCATCTTCGATGGCTTGCTGCGGGCCCGTCGAGCCTTGGCTATCCGGCTTCGTTCTTCGGCTGCCGAGATGGCCTCGCTGGCCTGCTTTTCCGCGACCGGCCAAGACGTCGGTGCCGGGCTGGTCGAGCCGTAAGTCGGGCCGGTCGGGGCGTAGGTCGGGCCGGTCGAGCCGTAGGTCGGGCTGGTCGAGCCGTAAGTGGGGCTGGTCGGGGCGCTGGTCGGGGCAGCTGGAACGCTGTTCGAGCTTTGCTTCGCCGCCCACCAGATCCCGAAAACGACCACAGCGGTGAGGATCAGGCTGCCGGGGAAGCCCCAGCCGAACCAGCCGCCGTCCCACGGACCGGATCCGCCGCCGAGCATGGTCAGCGAGAGGAGCAGTGCGCCCACGAATCCGGCGGAGAAGTGGCCACGCATCGCCTCCTGCAGGTGAATTCGGCCGTCCTCCTGGGGCAGGAGCAACCAAGCCAGGCCGTAGAAGACCACGCCGATGCCACCGAAGAAGGCCAGCGCGACGAATATGCCGCGGACGAAGATCGGGTCCAGGTCCCAGCGGCGGGCCAGCCCGGTGGCCACGCCGGCGAACCAGCGGCTGTCATCCGGGCGAACCGCACCCGCCGAACGGATCCGGTGGAAGAAGTCGTCGGTGCTGTGCCCGCCTGAGCTCTGCCCCCGAGCGGGGCCGAACTGGGTAGAACCGGAGTGGGTGGAACCGGAGTCAGCAGGGCTGGAGGCAGCAGGGCCGAAGGGCCGGCTGGACGACGGTTCGAGCGGAGGTTGCGAACCCCCGGTGGGGGGCAGGTCACTGGTCATGGCATAAATACTGCTGCCGGTGACCCACCCGGCGGCATCAGTGACTACCCCGAGAGCACCCTGAACCCGGCCCGGCCACAGTCCGGGTCAGACGACAGCTGGTCCCTGAGGGAATGCACACCGCAAGCGTGTGACGATTGGCCGGTGAGCCTCTCAACCAACACCCCGATGACGGCGGGTGCCCCGGTTGCTCGCCGGCCACCGCTGGAGCGTCCACGGGAGAGCCGGATGCTGGGCGGGGTGGCCGCCGGGGTGGCCGTGCACCTGAACCTGCCGGTTCGCGCCGTCCGGGCGGCGTTCGTGGTCGCCAGCCTCGCCGGGTTCTCCGGTGTGGTCCTCTACGGCTGGCTCTGGGCGCTGGTTCCGGGGGCGACCCCGGGCTCGGCGACGGCGGCCGCGGCTCCGTCCCCGGCCGAGGCGGAAGCGGGCGCCGCCGTAGCCGCCACTGGCACCCGGGTTCGCGCCGACCTGCTCGCCGGGGCATTCCTGATCGCCGCCGGTGTGGTGCTGACCGCATCTCAGGCCGGCTGGAACTGGGTGAAACCGGGCCTGATCCTGCCGCTGCTGATCGTCGCCGCCGGCGCAGTGATCGCCTACGCCCAGTTCGACGAGGTCGACCGGGCCCGCTGGTTCGCCCACACCGGGGTCGGCACTCGTGCGGCCGCGCTCCGGCTGGCGCTCGGCGTGCTGCTTGTCATCCTCGGCGTGCTGCTGCTCGTCGTCCAGGAAGCCGACATCATGCTGCTTGGCCGCACGCTGCTCGCGGCGATCGCGGTGCTGGTCGGCGTGGGGGTCGTCCTAACCCCCTGGGGGGTGCGGATCTGGCGTGACCTGGATGCCGAGCGGGCCGCCCGGGCCCGCGAGTCCGAACGTGCTGACATTGCCGCTCATCTGCACGATTCCGTCCTACAGACGTTGGCGTTGATCCAGCACCGCAGTCACGATGGCGCCGAGGTGGTACGGCTGGCCCGAGCCCAGGAGCGGGACTTGCGTGGCTGGTTGTACGGTGCGGCGGACGCCGATCCGACCACGGTGGCGGCCCGGGTAACGGCGCTCGCGGCCGAGGTGGAGGACATGCACGGTGCCGTCGTCGAAGTGGTGAGCGTCGGTGACCGACCGGTGAACGAACGGACG
>JANNPJ010000558.1:0-11246 GCA_031400005.1 Kineosporiaceae bacterium
CCACGAACTGCCCAGCCAGCAACTGCGCAAGCAGCGGGTGCTGTGCGGTGGGCACTCGCTCGGCGGAGTGATCACCGGCTTCTTCGCCCAGTGGGATTTCGACGGCAACCACCGCACCACCGCCGACGCCGGATACAACCAGTGTGACGGCTATTTCGCCCTGGACACCACGATCTCCACGTCACTGGCCGACCTCAGTGGCACGACGCCCGACGCTGCCCTTCCCGACCCGGGCCTCGGTTACGCCGCCGTCCAGGCCGGGCTCCGGACCGGCCTGCTGACCAGGACACTGTCCGCTCCCGCAGTCATCAACGCCGAGACGATGAACTTCCTGGGTATCGCCGGCGTCTTCGCCAAAATCAAGCCACAGCAGCAATCCACCCTTGTGCAGTCGCTGCCGACGCCGAATAGCAACATTGACATCACCTCTCGCGTCCTGTTCTCGAAGGACCTCGCCACGTTCGTCCTCGGGAAGCCGTCGGTGAAGGACTTCCGGTTGACCAACGAGGCGGTGCTCGGCGCGCTGATGGATGACAATTCGCAGCCGGTGTCCATCCTGCAGTCCAGCGTCGGGTTCTTCAACGGCGGCCGGATCGCCGACAAGGATTTCCCGCTGTCCTCCGACGCCCTCGCCGACCCGGCGCTCGGCTCCCTCCGTGGCCTCTTCAGCAATCGGCCGATGGCGATCCCCGATGAGCCGAACGGCCCGCTGTACACCTGGCGCAACTACGACCGCGTCGGCGCACCGGACGACCCCGGGTATCGCAACAGCGACGGGCAGCCGTACACCACCGCCGGTCAGGAGGTCACCGACATCCAGGAACTCGCCCGCAGCATGGGCGAGCAGCCGCTGGACTTCACTGAGCACTACTTCCCGACCAAGCTGATCACCGACATTCGGCAGGCTGGTGCACCCGAGGTGAGCCACAACGTCGTCCATCTCGACGGCATCACGGCCAACCCGACGATCACCTTGCTGGCCGGTGACGGAATCTTGGCCGGCGACGGCAGCGTCGCTCCGGAGTTGCACGCCATCATCGCGCCCGGCTACCAACACCTCGACGTCCTCACCGCCGCCCCGAAGCAGAACGACGGCCGGCCCGAAATCATCTCGACCAACCTCGCGGCCTTCGTGCGCCAGCTCGACCTCCGCTAGCGCACCCAACTCTCCGCGTGAACATGCGTCTGTCAGAAGAGGCGCTCGAAGAGTTCCCGGGCGTGAGTCGCGACCGCGTCGGGCCGGTCGTCGGCGAGGTAATGTCTCGCACCATCGACGATATGGCCGACAAGATCGTCCGCCTGGTTTCCGTGGACGTCGAGCATCCCTGGCCGAACCCCTGCATCGGCGCCGCCGATAAGCGCCACGGTCGGGACTGTGAGGCGCTGCTTGCGGTAGGCCCCGGAGGAGAAACGACCCATCTCGGGGAGGATGAGGTTCCGGTACAGCGCCGAGCCGGCCTCAGGGTGCCCCGGTGCGTGAAGGCGGGTGATGAAGCTCGCCAGGTCTTCGTCGGTGATCGACTCGGCCGTGGCGGTGCCTCCGCGCAGCAGGTGGCGGGGAAGCCGGTCGGTGCCCAGGGCCCACGGCCCCAGCCGGGGCGTGGCGACAACCGGTTGGAACCACAACTGCGGTACTCCGGCAAGCATGTGTGGCTTGAAGCGCAGGTAGGGGTGCGGGCCGAGACACAAGAAGGCAGCGACCCGTTCCGGGTGCTCGAAACAGAGCCTGTACCCGACGAAGACACTGAAGTCGTGTGCGATGAGGGCGACCTGGCGCAGGCCGAGGTGGTCCAGCAGCGCGAGTACGTCGGCGAGGATCTCCGCCGCGGAGTATCCGTGCCCCGGTGCGTCCGTCCAGCCAGCGCCGCGCAGGTCCGGCGCGATCACCCGGTAGTGCTCAGCGAGCGGAGGGATGACCTTGCGCCACTCCCACCAGTGCTGCGGGAAGCCGTGCAGGAGTAGGACAGTGGGGGAATCGGGTTGGCCGGCCTCAGCGATGTGCATCCGTAGACCGGTCGAGAGCGTGATGAACGCATGGCTCACGCCGGGCAATTGCGGCAGATCGGGTGGCTCCCGCGGGTCGAGGTCGCCGGGTCCGCGAGGTGCGTCATGAGTACTGGCCACCAGACCGTTGTACTCCCTCTCAGGACCGATTCACCACCGGATCGTTGCTTCGTTGGCTGATCATGGATCTGGACGTCGCCTTGCCCGGTTGACTCAACGCCCCCTGGTGTCGTGATCATGCACGAAGTGACACGACTGGGGCTGGGCGTAGAGCGTCACTTCGCGCATGATCACGAGCTCGGCCAGCACCGGCGGATCTCCAGCTACGGGCTCGGTGTTCCGTTGCGTCGGCTGATGTGGGACGTCTCCCTCGGGCAGTGCGGCGGCGCCGATTTGGCCACCAGGTTCGGCATCCACCGCCGGTCGACGGAGGAGTTCATTGCCGCGCGTCCGGCATCGGGAGGATGCGGAGGTGCGGACGAGGAAATTCATCCGGCGGCCACGAATCTGACCGGACCACAAGGGCTTTCACGGCGTGAAGTGCTCCCGGATGGCGGTGACCTCTGATCCCTTGGTCTTGATCACGAAGACACTGCCGCTGCCCCGGGCGTAGTCGGCGAATGCGTTGATGCTCACCCGCTTGAAGGTCGGCCCCTCTCCTTGGTTGACGATCTCGAAGGTGGCGTTAGGTGCGAAGCCGTTGATCCGGAGCAGGTCGTTGGCGTTGCGCCAGTAGTAGTCGTTGCACCACGCGCCCGAGTTGGTCACACCGTCCGCCTGGCAGGCCGCCTGGGCCGCCTTTCCCTCAAACCACTGCACGACGTCATACGTGACCACGGCCCGCCGGGCGTCGAAAGACGCGATCAGCGCGTCCGTGACCGGCCCGGGCTTAGCCTGCTCGGGGGCTTCCTTGGGCGAGGTCTCGCTACTGGAGGAGTTGCCGAACGTCGAGCCGTTCCACTGGTAGACGTCCCGGGCGGTGTGCTCGGCACAGCAGCGGGGATCCCGGGGCCCGACACTGGTGCCGGCGACCACAACATTGCGTCCCTCGACGGTGACCTTGGCGGCACGGTAGTAGTGCTCGGTGCCGAGCAGACCGATGACCCGCGGCTCCGGTCCGGCCACGTCGAAGACGGTGAATGTGGTGGGGTTCGAGGCCGTGGTCGTTGGGCACTGCGCCTCCACCACGACATCGCGCCGACCGTCCCCGGTCACGTCCAGCAGCCGCGGGACGACCTTGGCGTCGTCCCAGACGCTCGCCTCGGTGGCGAAATCGGCTCGGGTAAGGCACCGGTTCTTGGCATAGGTGGGCGCCTTCCAGTCGTATGAACCGAGGAAGTTGGCGCATGCAGTCCGGTCGCGGTAGCAGGCCAGTACGTGCTCGGCGTAGCTCTTCTGCCCTTGCACGTTCGGGTGCACGCTCCCCTTGTACTCCAGGGTGTCCGTGAAGTCGTTCGTCACTCGGAACCTGTTGATCCAGCGCTCGGCGTTGTCCGGGTCGTTGTCCGGTCCCTTGTCCTGGCACATTCCGTGGTCGGTCTTGCTTCCGGCCTTGACGCCGGGGCCGACAAAAGCATGCGTCATGTCAACGAAGTCGACACCCTCATCGGCCGCACCCGCCTTGATTGCCGCATTGATCTTGTCGACGAGCTCGTTGATCGCAGCCTGCTCGGTCTTGCCCAGTACCGCCTCGCCGGAACCGGCGCCGCACGACTTCTTGTTGCCGTCCGGGAACATGTGTGGGTACGAGACCACGATGACCCGGGCTGCTGACGGTGCGCTGGCCCTGACTATTCTCAGCACGCCGCGGATGCTGCTCGGTTGGTCGATGTCGTCTTGAGACGTGCCTAGAGCCTTGTCCGCGTCCTTGATCAGCGCGTTGGCGAACGGCGTGCATGACCCGGTCGACGTCCATCTCTTGTGCACCCGGCGCTCCACCTCGCCGAACACCAGATCGTGCCCCGACCGGCCAAAGAGTGCGGTGATGGCGAGCTCGGCGGACCTGCCGGTAGCGAGGCATCCCGTCACCAGCGGTGCGAACCCGACGTTGTTCCCTCCGAAACCCACGGTGATCAGTTTCGTATTTGCCGGGATCGGCTTCGCGGACTGGGGTGCGATCTCGGCCGACTGTCCCGTGTAGTAGTCGTCGGAAACGGCGCCGCTGCAAGCCCGGAAGTCCAGAGTGAGGTGGAGCTCCGCCGCCACCCTGGGTGGATACGCCTCGGGCGAGCGATGGCAGGCATTGCCGTCCTGATCCGTCCCCGGGTAGAAACCGGAGGCGCCCACCCAGATCTCGTCGCGCAGCTCCTTGTGCCGTAGGTAGCAGGACGTGATGTCGATCCGTGCGCAGGAGGCGATGGTCGAAGCCCACTCCTTCTTCACGGACGACTTCGGCGCCTTTTTGTAGACGTTGACGCTGGGCGCACCCTCTCCGGCGGAGAACGAGTCCCCGAAGGCGACCATCGTGCCCGCTGCCCCCTGTGGAAGAGCGGCGACCTTGCCCCCCGGGTCCGGGCACTTACCCGGCCGGCCGAGTGCCGCCCCACCGCAATGCTTCTTGATCCACTTGTCAGACTGCAGGCTCTGGGCGGCGAGTTGGTACGGCACGTTGCCCGTCGCGTAGGCCGCCCCCGAGGCTAGGCAGACGCCGACCACGAGGACGGCGAACAGGGCCACTACGCGCCGCGTCATCTGCAACCTCCGCCTCGGCCGGACCGATGGCAATGACAGTAGACGTAACCGTCACAGGTATCCCGGACTTCGGTTTTCTGGGATGAAAACGACCGGTCTACGCACCGCACCGCGGCAATAGTCCTTGTTGGATGCGAACGCTGCCAACCGGGTGCCGACCGTGAACAGCGCTGAGCCGGAGGTCGGGGGCATGACCGGGACTTCGCTCCCCTTATGCCGGGCACTTCGGTCCCCTTATGCCGGTGAAAACGTGATCTGCTAGGCGGTTTCACCGGCATAGCGGGAGCGAAGTGCCCGGACCACCGGCGCTCTGCGCAACCGATTGATGCCGTGGGTGACCGATGGGATCGCCCGGTCGCCGCGAGGCTATCGACGGCGATGCGCCGCTTGGTCTCGTTGATCTTTCCGGCATCGAAGTCGCGCCGACCCCGTCCTACGGTCTCGACTACCTTGATCGACTGAGAATCGATGATCCCCGCTGTCGGTAGCGGAGAACCTCGACATCAGCTGATCTAGCACGCCGTTCATCACCCTGGGTTGGAACTGCGGGGATCGGCGGGTGAGATCTCCGCTGGTCAGTTTGCGGAAGGCTACGTACACCACTGCACCGGCAAATTGACCTCCGAGTCGCCCCTTGAGCAGGTACGGCCCAACGCATTGGGGATCATTGCTGTGGAACGGGGGTATCTTTCGCTGGACAAAGACATCGGACGTTGAATCATCGCCTTGCTGCAACCCCGCGCACCTGCCCTTCAGCCGTCGTACCGGTGCGGGATATCTTAGGTGCGCCAACGGCACAATCAACCTTTCGGGGCACGAAAGTTCGCCTGCGCCAGTGGGTCAGAGCCGAGTGAGCAATACAGACTATTGGTGCTTATCGCGTTTTTCGCACGTTTCCAAATGCAAACCGGGTAGTTTCGGCCGATTCGACACCGAGCGAGCCATGGTGGTGTATTTGCCGCTGAGCTTTAGGCCAACGCGCTGCACTCGACTGCGAAGGCCATGATCCAGCACGACTCCGTTTCCGTCCCTGGCGGGTCTGGCTCCGTCGGCAGCTCACTGCATAGGCCACGGCATGATCCCATAACGTCTCTTTGCCTACCATAGTTGACATTGCGACATTGTAGGAAACGAGCAGAATGGGCACGCCAGTATTTGACTCCGAGAACTCGATGACGCGCAGCGGATAGCCAAGTAGGCTCCAACAGATCAGCGAGTCGTTCCTCGTGGGAGGTACTGATATGTCGCAATCGTTCGGGTCCGACGGGATGCAGAACAGCAGACCGAGCCCAGCCCAACAATTGGCCGATTCTCTTGATCGCGGCGAGACGCCACCACATCTCTCGGTGCCGATTCGACTCGAGCGTGAGGAGATGTGCCACGCTCAAAGTCCGGCCAATATCGAGGCTTTCGTACCTGCTGGCGACGGTTCCTACGTTTCGAAAACCCGCTTCGGTTTCTCCCCGCTCGGTGTGGTCATTGGTGCGGCCACGGTGGCAGGAAATCAGGCGCGGAAAGCCAAGGCTCGCAAGCAGGCAACCGAACAGTGGCGTCCCCAGGGCCGGGGCGTGTTGTACCTGACTAATCAGCGGCTGGCCATAAACCAAGATCAGTCATGGACGAATATCTGGTACCAGGACGTGATGCAGGCCGAGTGTGACGGCCGGTTCATCCAGTTGCAGCGCAGCGGGGATCCGGCCGTGCGGTTCAACGTTCCTGAGATTGATTACTTGTATGTGATGTTCTACTGGTTCGCATATAACCAGGTCCTCCGACCGCCCGTGAGGTAGAGCTCACCTCGGATCCACATCGCGCGGATCATTGGTTCGCGACTCGGCGAACGCGGGAGGAGCACGAGCATGCCGGCGCAAGATCTACAGGCAGTCCTGTCTACGTCCGAACGCCTCGGCTGGGAATACGTCCACCCGGGAGAGCCGTCCCCGTCGCCGTTGCTGGACAGCAAGCCACTGCTGCACGAGCCCACGCTGGTGGTACCCGCCTCGGACCCGCCGAAACCCTCAGGCAAGGGAATCGCGGTCCTGGTCGTCGTCTCGCTCTTCACCCTGGGGTCGGCCGGGCAGGCACCGTATCTGTTGCTTATTCCGCTGGTGGTGGCCGGATTCGTATTCGGACCGACCCTGATGGCCGCAGGCGACACTGACACGTCCGACTGGGCGAGCCGGCGGCAGGTGGCCCGTCAACGCTATGACACGGACGTCGCTCAATGGCGCCAGGCGATCGCGGACCATGACCAGCGTGAACGCCAGCGACTGGATGCCATGCCCGTTTGGCACCCGATTCTGATGAGCGACGCCACTCACCGGCTCGATGTCGTGGGCGGCGTTCCCGACGGCTGGCGGCACCTGCTCGTGACCTTGGGAATGGGCATGCTTGCGCGGCAAGAGCACGTGCTGCTGCTGGATCTCACCGGCCAGGATGTCAGCGTCGGCAGTGGGCTGTACGAAATCGCCGGGAGCAGGTATCGGCGGCAAAGGATGTCACTGCCAGGGTCGAGCCATCGACTAGATCTTCTGGCCGATCTCCCGCCCGATGAAGTTGCCGATCTTCTAGCCGACGCCGTGGGCAGTTTCCGGACCGAGCGCGACGAGGCGTCCTTCCTGAGGGACGCGGACATTCTGCAACGGGCCATCAAACCGCTGGCCGATAATGTCTCGCCTCAGCGGATCTTGGCTGCCCTCGAGATCCTCGCGCGAACGTCCTCCGGAAGTGACCTGCTCAGCCACGACGAGATCGTCCGCCTGGCTGACCAGGTCGATCTGCACGGGACGGGCGAGGTGATGCAGGAACGTCTGAGCCTCTTGCGGATCGCCGTCGAACTGCTGGCTACGTCCGACGCCGGTGACGCCGCCGAGCCGATGCGTCCCGAATCCATCCTCAGTCGGTGGAACTATGACGATCTCGTCATCGTCCAGACGAACAGCGCCCAGCGTCGCCGGAAGGACTTCGTCGATCAGGTCTTGTTCCATGCGGTGCTGCAGTCGATGCGCCGGGCAGCTCCGACGCAGCAAGCCCGGGCGCTGATACTCGTCGGCGCTGACCGGTTGGGCGAGACGGCGCTGGAGGACATGGCTGCCCAGGCATCTCGACTTGGCGTGCGCCTGGTGGTGATTTTTGAGCACTTGCGTGACGAGACCTTACGGATGGTCGGAACCGCTACCAGCGCAACGGCGTACATGCGATTGGGCAACGGTCCCGAAGCCACGGCGGCGGCCGAGCAGATCGGCCGCGAACACCGATTCAAGATCTCCCAGATCAGCCGTCAGCTCGGGAAGACGACCACGGTCGGCGGCGGCACCTCAACTGGACTGACCGAGACCAAGGGCGACGCCCTGTCCGTGTCGAACACCAGGTCCGGCGTCCTGCAGGGCAGCTCGACCCAGGGAACGACGTTCTCGTCGTCGGTCGCGGAGAGCGCTCAACAGATGACCAACTGGTCGAAGGCGACCTCGATCACCAGGGGTGAAACTGAGCAGCTCGCCTACGATTTCATCGTCGAGAAGACTGAACTGCAGACCTTGCCTCCGACAGCGTTCATCCTGGTGGAGGGGCGATTCGGACGTGATCGCGCCGTCCTGGGCGATTGCAACGTGGCGATCGCTTTGGCCGATGGCGTCGCCGATGGCATCACGACGCATTAGTGAGTAGCCCAACCGGCCCGCTGCCGATGAAGACCATGTCCTGGGTGCGTTTGAGCTCCCTGCCCAGGCCACCGGACGACGTGGACCCGTCGCAGTGGCGATCAGCCACGCTTGAGGCTGCCGTCGGAGCCGCACACACAGATCTTGTGCTGGCCGACCCGGCGACGTCTGCATTGGCGGCGGCCTGGATCCGTCGCCCGGGAGCAAGACGTTTCGATTTCGTGGTTGGCGGAGTCCCGCACGTCTCCGCCGACCTCACGAACGAGCCCCCGGGAGATGTTCCCGTCCTGTTTCCGCCGGGAGCAACGGGCCGTTTTACAGCGGAAGCGGCAGCTTGGCTCGCCGAATTTCCCTATTGGATAAGATGTCTCGGGTCCACTTTGCTGACGATGAACGCAACCGGTGAGCACAGTCGGAAGGAGGATCCGACCGGGACCACCTTCGAGGACTATGTGGCGCATATCGGAATGCCCTTCGCATGGCTGGTGGTGGCCACACCGATACCGGCAGCGGACCTGGACCGGGACCTGGATCGACTCACCGCCCAACTCGTCTTCTTGCGTAAACGGGAAAGCTCGGAGTCAGCACGGATCGAACTCGAGCGCGGGCAGAAGCGCTATCGCGAACTCACCTACTCGCGAGGGGCCGGAGCTTGGAACGTACATGTTCTCGTTGGCGGGCTCACCCGGGCTTCCGCTCGCCGGTCGGCCTCCCTGCTGTGCGGATCCGGGGGCCTGCACGAACTGTCTCTCGCGCTCACCCCGGCTACGACGTCCCACGAACTGACAACCGTTTGGGCCGAGCAGTCTCCCGACCCGGACGGGGCCGGCTCACCGTTCGTGGCCAACGGGCGGGTGGTCGCGGGCCTGACCCGGGGGCCGGCTCGCGAACTGCCTGGCATTCACTTGATCGCCCCGCTGCGCTTCGACCTGACCCCGCAGGAGGCCGCCGACAGTGGCCCTGCCCTGCACCTGGGCGAGGTAATCGACGAGAGCCAGCTCGACGTCGGCGAGTTCTCCGTCCCCTACGACACGCTCAACCGGCACACATTCATCTGTGGTGCCACTGGGTCGGGCAAGTCCCAGACCGCTCGCCAACTGCTGGAAGGTCTATCAACCGCCGAGCATCCGGTTCGATGGCTGGCCGTGGAGCCGGCCAAAGCGGAGTACCGGCGGATGGCCGCCCGGCTTGGCCCCGAGGCACGTGTTCTGGCCATCCGGCCGGGAGATCTGGACAGTCCGCCGGCTTCTCTGAATCCGCTCGAGCCCGAACCCGGGTTTTCGTTGCAGAGCCACGCCGATCTCGTGCGGGCTCTCTTCCTGGCCGCGTTCGAAGCGAATGAGCCCTTCCCCCAGGTTCTGTCACAGGCCTTGACGCGCTGCTACGTCCGCGCAGGCTGGGACCTGGTGACGAGCAGCCAGCGACCGGCGGTCAAGCCACGATATCGGGACGACGATCGACCGGAACCCGTCCGAGCGCGATACCCGACCCTCGGTGAGCTGCAAGCGGCCGCGCGTGAGGTCGTCGACTCGATCGGATACGGCCGCGAGATCGCCGCTGACGTAAGCGGTTTCGTCGACGTTCGGATGGGCAGCCTGCGTACCGGCACTCCCGGCCGGTTCTTCGAAGGTGGACATCCACTGGACATCGGCGGCCTGCTGGAGAGGAACGTCGTCCTGGAAATCGAATCCATCACCAGCGACCAGGACAAGGCTTTCCTGATGGGCACGGTCCTGATCCGGATCGTGGAGCATTTGCGTGTTCGCTCGCAGTCCGAGCCCGTGATCGGCCTGCGGCATGTACTGCTCATCGAAGAGGCCCACCGGCTGCTCAAAAGGGTCCAGGACGGGCCGGCGGCGGCCGCCGTTGAGCTGTTCGCGTCGCTGTTGTCCGAGATTCGCGCTTACGGCGAAGGGGTTGTGGTGGTCGAACAGATCCCGGCCAAAATCGTGCCGGATGTTCTGAAGAACACTGCGCTCAAAATCATGCACCGACTACCGGCCTTGGACGATCGAGAAGCCGTTGGAGCGACCATGAACCTGGGGAAGGAGCAGTCCGAGGCCGTGGTTTCGTTCGCACCGGGAATCGCCGCGGCCACTGTCGACGGTGCCGACCGACCGCTGCTGATCCGGATCCCCTCGGGCACGGCGCGTGAGTCCGGTGGTGAATGCGAGACGCAGCCTCCCTTCACGGGGCGCCGCAGCCAGCTTTGCGGTGAACCCTGCCTCACCCGAGCCTGCGATCTGAGGGAAATCAACGAGGCCAGCGCCCTGGCGTTTCAACCAGCCGTCGTGATCTGGGTCGAGAGCGTCACCGCTTCCCTCATCATCGGGCTACGTCCCCCCGAGCTTCGTGATGTTGTGCGAACGCAGTGGCAGGTGCCGCAGCGCGAACTGGACTGCGCTCTCGCCACCGTGACCGACCGCGCCGTGGACGCCCGCCGGCCCTTGCTACGGCGCTGGCTGGACCCGGACGATTTCGCTCGTCAACTGCACACGACCCTGATCGACCAACTGAACGGCCGCAACGGTGACCCGCCCGAACCGCGCCGCTGGAATGCGGGGTACTTCCGGTTCCTGCGGGAATGGATCACTCTAGGCGAAGCGATCGAGACCAACGGTGCTGGTGCCGAGGCGCACCCCGCCACCCCGGACTGGATCCGACACGGCCTCGTACTGGACGGAGCCACGCTAGGTGAGCAGCTGGCCGAGCTCGAACAGCACCCATCGGTAGCAGAAGGGGGCAAGCGAGTAGCCGTCGGTGATATGGACCGTAGCGGGCTACGCGAGGCACTGATCGAGCTCACCGGGTCAGCGCAGGGTTCGCAAGCCCATCGAGCCTTCAATCACGCCTGCCGCGGTGAACATCTCGAAGCCCTCACCACCACCCTGG
>JANNPJ010000584.1:0-7607 GCA_031400005.1 Kineosporiaceae bacterium
GTACCCGTTGCCGACGCCGTCGGACCCGGTGTTGCCCATCGCCCAGATCATGTACGGCGTCGCCTGTGCCGGATTGATGAACACGTCTGCGGCAACAGTGATCTGGTTCAGCCCGGCCAGCACGTTGTTCGGCAGCTTCACATGACCGTTCGTGCCGCCCAGGGTCAGCCCACCTGCGGGCGCCCAGGACGTGTCCCCGGCCAGGACGCCGTCACGGCCGTTGCCCGAGGTATCACTCACCGCCGTCCCCGAGGTCTGACTCAGGTCATACCGAAGCACCAGTCCGTTGGTGACATCAGCGGCAGCAGCCGGCGGCGGCTCGGTCAGCACTAACGAACTTGCCGCCAGGAACAGCACGACGGCTGCCCGGGGCAGGAGGCGGATGCCGCGACAGCGAGGCATGGCGACCATTGGTCCTCAATCCATGGGGGCCCACGCACCGGTCAGGGGCAGCGGCGCGCGAGAAGCTTAAGAAGATTGCCCGAAGTGTTAACGCTCACACGCCGCCTGTCAAGAACTTCGTCCTCACCACTCCTCAGAGCAGCCCACGCCGCGGGTTCACGCTGCAATTCATCCCGCACCGGCGTACGGGATGGGCTGGATCCAGCACCCCACCCGACTGGCCCTCGTGGCCTTCTTGTCTGACTGCCTCGGAGTGACGCCTGAACAAAACTCCGCTCAGTGAATGCTCGGCTCGGAAACCCGTTCCGGGAGGGTGAGCAGCGAATCCTTCAGGTGCGCTGCCAGTCGGAGACTGAGAGCCACGATGGTCAGCGTCGGGTTCACCGAGCCGCCCCCGGGAAAGACCGAACTACCGGCGACAAACAGGTTGGCCACGCCATGCACCTTCGCGTCGGCGTCCACCACCCCGGTCGCCGGGTCATTGGACATCCGGGTACCGCCCATATGGTGATGGTTGCCACCGAGCATCCGCGGTTGACCTTGGTCCCAGTCCGTCTGGATCATTTCGCCGAGCCACGCCTTCGCGAAGCCCTCCGCATACAGGTTCCGGGAGCGGGCGATCCGATTGCGATCCTCCGACGTCCATCGCCACTTCAGCACCGGGATCCGCCGGTGGAACACGTCGGTCTCGGCGCCGAGCACGATCCGGTTGTCCGGGTCGGGAGACTGCTCGGTCTGATGGACGACCTCGAAGACTCGGAATCGCTCAGCTTCCCGACGTCGTGACCAGCCGTTCAGGTCGAGGTTGACCTCATCGGCCGTCGCTTTACGCGCAGCTAGGAGGTCGGCCGCGCCAGTCGCGATCGTGGCTGCCAGTCGAGCCCGAGCCGCCAGAGAGGCGGCCCTACCCGATGGACTGCGGACGGCGGTATAGGCCTGGAACACCGGCCCGGCCAAGATCTCGTCGCGGGGGTTCAGCATGGCACTTGTCGACAGCAGCCCCTCTCTGCGCATCCGCTCCGGGTGGATCGACAGCTTGCCCATCACTTTGCTGCCGTCCTGCCAGAACGCGTCGTACAGCCGCAACCGTCGGCTGAGCCCGGCCGACCATGGTGCGACAAGCAATCCACCGCGAACCAGGGGATGCTCCATCCAGTACCGACCAACCTGATCTGTGCCGTTTCCCAGCCCGCCGCGCACCTGCCGGTCCGATAGCAACAACAACCGGGAATTCTCGATCCCGCCGGCAGCCAGCACCGTGCACCGAGCCCGGACGACGCCGGTGGTGCCGTCGTCTCGCCGCCAGCGCACGGCAGTCACTCGGGTACCGGCTGCGTCGGTCTCCAACTCGGTCACGTTCGTGCTGGTCAGGATCTGCACGTGGTCGCTGGCCCGCAGCGTGGCGACGGCGTCGGCCCAGACCGTGGCTGGCCCGAACTGGAACATCTGGGTCTCGATCAGCTCTGGGTCCAGGGGCAAGGATTGAGCCTCTGGGGTGCTCCAACCACCTGGGGTGTAGTCGAATCGGCCAAGCCCGCAGACTTCCTGCGCCCGGACATACCATTGGTCCAGGTCGGCACGGGTGATCGGCCAACCGGAGTGCGGAACCTCTGGGCGGGCCTCGAAGTCGATCGGGTCCAGGGGCGCGTACCGACACCCACGCCCACCTGCCTCGGGATTGTCGTCCACGTTGGACATCCGGTAGCTCCAGAGCCCCGAGGTCCCGCCCAGTCCGTTGGCCCGGGTCTGGGAAACATGACTCTGCGGGTACGCCTCTTCGCCTTCCGACCGGATATCAGTCAGGACCTGAGCCATCCCCGGGACGCCGCCCTCCAGCAAAACCACCCGAATCCCCGCCCGGGCGAAAGCAAGTGCCATGCTGAGCCCGGCCGGGCCGGCACCGACCAGACAGACGTCTGCCCAGGCCTCTTCCTCCCTGGCCACCTGAACTTGGAGAGCTGGGAGCAGCGGCCGGGAAGCAGGTCGTGACACCTGCCCGATATCGATTTGTCCAGTGCTCTGCGAAGGCGGAAGGGCAGCCGCTCGCGGCGATTGCACGGCAGCAGGCGGTCGGCTGAGAGTCCCGGCCGGGTTGTCGGTCATCACGAGAGCCCTTCGATTTCGGACAGTGCGAGACGGACAATAGCCCTTCTTCGACATCAACCTCGCCACTGGTCTGGTTCCCGGACGTGACGGTGAGCTCGAGGCCAACTCCTAGCCCTTGGCCTGGTATAAGCGCCTGAGTCCTCTCCGCGGCAGGAGCCCGATAAGGGCCTTCGGCATTACCGCCGTCCGCCTCGACGATGCGGATCTCACACGAGCTTATCGATTTACCCATATATATAGGGATTTGCAGCTAATGCGCCAAGGCCGTCCACTGGCTCCTTAGGTTAGGCTGCCCTGACTAAACCCCGTTGCGAGGAACAGCATGCCCAGCCCAACCGACGCCGCAACCCGGCTCCCCTTCGTGGACAATCTCGCCGAGTATGGCGATCGGGTGGCTTTTGTGTCGGATGATGCCGTGCTGAGTTACCGGCAACTCGCGGATCTGGTCCGGCTGGAAAAGCAGCGGCTGGAAAGCAGCCCGACAGCGGACGACGTCCGTCGGCTTGTGCTCCTCGAGCCGCACAACGATGTGGAAAGCATCGTCACGTACCTGGCTGCCCTGTCGGCCGGTCACGTCGTCCTGATGAACGCCCCGGGCTCTCGGACGGAACGTCTCGAGGCAAGCTACGACCCGGACGTCGTGGCGCGGCCGGGCGAGGCCGGCTGGTCGGTCGAGCACCGGCGCACCGGTTCTCGACATGAGTTGCACCCCGAGTTGGCATTTTTGCTAAGCACATCCGGCACCACCGGAGCACCGAAGCTGGTACGGCTGTCAGCGGACAACCTCCAGGCGAACGCCCACGACGTTGCCGCTGCCCTGGGAATCCGCCCGGACGACCGGGCCATCACGTCATTGCCGCTGCATTACTGCTACGGCCTCTCGGTGCTGCACAGCTACCTGCTTACCGGCGCGTCCCTCGTGTTGACCGACAGGTCGGTCGTCGAGGACGGATTCTGGGACCTGATGCGGACGCATCGGGTCACGTCGCTGGCAGGCGTCCCATACACGTTCGAGTTACTCGACCAGGTCGGCTTCGCGGAGCTGGATCTGCCCCATCTCCGATATGTCACCCAGGCCGGCGGCCGGCTGCCGCCCGAGCGCGTCGCCTCGTACGCCGCGCTGGGCCGGCGCCGCGGGTGGGACTTCGTCGTGATGTACGGCCAGACCGAGGCGACAGCTCGGATGGCAGTGCTGCCAGCTGATCTGGCCGAGTCATACCCCGAATGCGCCGGTTACGCGTTGCCCCGTGGGAGCTTCCGGATCGACCCGATGCGCGATTGCCCGGACGGCGTCGGCGAACTGGTCTACTGCGGGCCTAACGTCATGCTGGGCTACGCCGAGGAGCCGGTCGACCTGGCTCGTGGCCGTACCGTCACCGAGTTGCGCACCGGCGACCTGGCGCGGATTTCGGACGACGGTCTGGTGGAACTGGTCGGGCGAATCAATTCGTTCGTCAAGATCGCCGGCCTCCGGGTGGACGTCGCTCAGGTCGAATTCCTGCTGCAGTCCAGAGGCGTGATCGCCTGCGTCGGCGGCGACGACGAGTCCCTCGATGTCGCGGTCCAGGAACCCGAGGATGCCAGCGCGCCAACCGGTCCCGCGTACGTCCGGGCTCTCGTCCGTGAGCTCACCGGCCTGCCGCTGCATGCGATTCGGGTTGCCAGTTTGCCGGACATCCCCCGGCTACCCAGCGGCAAGCCGGATCGCCTTGCGGCGCGAAAAGCGGTCAGGGCCCGATCCGCCGTCCACGATCGAGCCCTTGCGAGCGATCGCACCACCGCTATCAGCGCGCTCTACGCGGAGCTGCTCGACTGCCAGGTTCCGGACGAGGAGTCGACGTTTGTCAGCCTGGGTGGGGATTCGCTGTCCTACGTCCAGGCGTCCATCCGACTGGAAGCGGAACTGGGCTCGCTACCGGCGGGCTGGCACGTCATGTCGGTGGCGCAGCTCGCCGGGCGGGCAGCCCTAAATCCGCGGCAGCGGATCAGCCGCGTCGCGCGGGTGGAGACGACGCTGGTCCTGAGGGCCGTCGCGATCGTCGCCGTCGTCGGTACCCATGTCGAACTCTTCACCGTGCGTGGCGGCGCCCACCTTCTGCTGGGCGTCGCCGGGTACAACTTTGCCCGCTTCGGGCTGACACCTGAGGGCACCCGGCGACGGCTTAGGCGGGCGGCCAACGGCATCGCCCGCATCCTGGTGCCCAGCGTCGCCTGGATCGCCGCGATGCTGCTGGTCACGGACGACTACGGGCCAGCCAACCTGGTACTGATGAACGCCGTCGCGGGCCCCAACAAGTGGAGCACGGCGTGGCACTTCTGGTTCGTTGAGGCCCTGGTCTGGATCCTTGTCGCCACGACCGTCCTGCTGAGCTTCCCCTCGGTACATCGATGGCAACAGGCGGCACCGTTCGCCTTCGCTCTCACCCTCGTCGGGATCGGCCTGCTGCCCCGGTTCGGAGTGATCGACGTCTGGACCGGGCCGGCCCGGGGCACGCCGCAGTACATCTTCTGGCTCTTCGCGATCGGCTGGGCCGCGGCCGAGGCACGGCAGGTGAGACATCGCGTGCTGCTCACAGCGGTGATCGTGGCCTGCGTGCCCGGCTTCTTCAACAGTGGCCTGCGCGATGCCGTGGTTGCCATCGGGCTGCTCGCAGTTCTGTGGGTGCCGCAGGTCCCGATTCCGCGGCCGGTCGTGCGTATCCTCGGGCCGCTGGCCGCCAGTTCGTTGTTCATCTACCTCACGCAATGGCAGGTTTACCCGTGGTTCGCTGGGCACCCCTGGACCGCATTGGGTGCAAGCCTCGCGGTCGGGGTCCTCTGTTGGCTGTGCGTCGAACGAACCGTCCAACTCGCCGCGGTGATGCGCAGCCGCCACCGTCCGGTCGGGCACTCGCAGCCGTCCGCCGGGCCCGTCCCACCGGCGCCGGCCACACCGGCCGCCGCCGTACTGATGAAGGAGACCGTGTGATCCCCCGACGAGCAGCCCTGGCCATGGTGGTCCTGGCCGCACTTTCGACCGCCGCCTGTGGCGACGGCAGCCTAGAGGCGACCGGCGAACTCGACCCCGAGAAGCTGACGATCTACAGCTCGCAGCACGAGAACCTCACCGAGGCATGGGCGAAGGCGTTCCAGGAGAAGGAGGACATCGAACTCCAGATCCGCTACGGCAAGGACTCTTCGATGGGCAGCCAGATCGTCCAGGAGGGTGCCAAGTCGCCGGCCGATGTTTTCCTGACCGAGAACTCGCCGGCCATCGCCCTCGTCCAGCGGAACGGTCTGCTGGCGCCCGTCGCCCCGGCGACGCTCGCCTCCGTGCCGGCCGACTATGCCCCCTCCAGCAAGGACTGGATCGGCATCGCGGCCCGCTCCACCGTGCTGGTGTACAACCCCAGCAAGATCACCGAGGCTGAACTGCCTGCGTCGATCATGGACTTGCAGGCCCCGAAGTGGAAGGGCCGCTGGGGGGCGGCCGCGGCAGGTGCCGACTTCCAAGCGATCGTGAGCGCCATCCTCGCCACCCAGGGTGAGGAGAAGACGTCCGCGTGGCTGACCGGGCTGAAGACGAACGCGCAGATCTACCAGAACAACATCGCCACGATGAAGGCGGTGAACGCCGGGCAGGTGCCGATGGGCGTGATCTATCACTACTACTGGTATCGCGATCAGGCCCTCTCCAAGCAGGGCAGCGGGAACACCAAACTCAAGTACTTCGGCAACGCCGATCCCGGCGCCTTCGTCAGCATCTCCGGCGGCGGGGTGCTCAAGGCGGGCAAGCACGCGAACAACGGCCAGAAGTTCCTGGCGTTCGTCGCGGGCAAGGAAGGGCAGGAGATCCTGGCGAAGAGCGACGCAATGGAGTACGCCGTCGGCAACGGCGTCGCATCGAACGCCGCACTGCCCCCGCTGGCCGAACTGGACGCGCCAAAGGTGGACCCGTTCATCCTCAATGGGCCCAAGGTGGTCGAGCTGATGACCAAAGTGGGCCTCCTCTAAGTGTCGAGTCGCAAGTCGTGGCGGGGCGCCCAGGCGGACCTCCCCGCACCCGTGACGGCAGCGGCGCTCCTGGTCGCTGCCGTCGTCGTGCTGCCCCTGCTGGTCATCGTGGTGCGGGCAGCCGAGGTGGGCTGGAGCGCGTCGGTCGCGCTGCTGTGGCGGCCGCGGGTCGGTGAGCTGCTGAGCAACACCGTCGTGCTGGTGGCCCTGACGGTGTCGGCGACCGCCGTGATCGGGGTCGGGGGTGCCTGGCTGGTTGAGCGCACCCAGCTGCCCGGCGCACGGATGTGGCGGGTCCTGCTCGTCTGCCCACTGGCGGTGCCTGCGTTCGTCAATAGTTACGCCTGGATCTCGCTCCGGCCCGATCTGCATGGCCTCGGTGGCGCGGTGCTGGTGACGACGTTGTCGTACTTTCCCTTCGTCTTCCTGCCCGTCGCCGCGGTGCTGCGCGGGCTGGACGGGAGCCTGGAGGACGCCGCGCGATCGCTCGGTCTGGGGCCCTGGAAGGTTTTTCTGAGGGCTGTGCTGCCCCAGCTGCGCCCGGCCGTCCTCGGCGGTGCTCTGCTGGTGGGCCTGCATCTGCTGGCCGAGTTCGGCGTCCTGTCGATGATGCGGTTTCCGACCTTTACGACAGCAATCCTCGAGCAGTTCCAGGTCGCGTTCAGCAACTCCTCCGGAAGCCTCCTGGCCTGCGTCCTGATTGCTCTGTGCACGGGCTTGCTGACCGCCGAGATGCTGCTGCGCGGCAATGTCAGACACGCCCGCAGCGGCCGAGGGACGCGGCACCGGCCGGCCCCGATCCATCTGGGTCGCTGGATGCCCGTCGCGCTGGTAGCCCTGACCGTGGTCTGCGGCCTGGCGCTGGCGGTACCAATGACGGCGCTGGTCCGGTGGATGAGCGTCGGCCGTCAGGACGTCCAGATCCCGGAGCTCCTGTCCACGATGGGCACCACCCTCGGGCTGGCCGCCGCAGCAGCCGTGGTGACGACGCTCGCGGCGTTTCCGGTGGCATGGCTGCTCGCCCGCAAGCGAAGCCTGCTCGCCCACGGCATCGAACGGGCTACGTACGTGGCCAGTTCGTTGCCCGGCGTGGTCGTCGCCCTGGC
>JANNPJ010000059.1:0-6076 GCA_031400005.1 Kineosporiaceae bacterium
GAGATGGACGGCAAGGGCATCCGGCTGATGGGTAGCCGCACCCGCCCGGCCTCCGATGCAACCACGGTTCGGGTCCGCAACCGGGAAACGTTACTGACCGACGGCCCGTACGCGGAGACCAAGGACCAGATCGCCGGGTTCGACATCCTGGAGTGCGCCGACCTGGATGAGGCCATCGAGGTGGCGACCAAGCACCCGATGGCCTGGGCCGGGATGATCGAGTTGCGCCCGTTTTGGTCGGACGACGAAGACTGATGCCGCGCCCTCTATGGCGACCGAGGTGAAGGGCAAGATCGACGGCATCATTGCCGGGATCTACGCCGACGGTTGGAGCCGGATTGTGGCCACCATGATCCGGTTCACCGGCGGCGACTGGGATCTGGCCGAGGAGTGTGTGCAGGACGCTTTCGCGCAGGCCCTACAGAAATGGCCGGACTCCGGTCCGCCGGATCAGCCCTTGGCCTGGCTGACCACGACGGCCCGGCACCGGGCGATCGACCGGATCCGCCGGGCATCGACCGAGGCGGCGAAGCTGCGGGAGGTCGCCGCGATGGACCTCGAGCCGCCGCCCTACCCGAACGACAGCGAAATCCCGGACGAACGCCTGGAACTCATGTTCACCTGCTGCCACCCGTCGCTCAGTCTCCAGGCCCAGGTGGCGTTGACCCTGCGCTGCCTGGCCGGGATGAGTACCAGCGAGATCGCCCGGGCCTTTCTGGTGCCGGAACGCACCATGGGCCAGCGCCTCTTCCGAGCCAAGCAGAAGATCGCGCACGCGGGCATCCCGTTTCGGGTGCCACCCGCGCATCTGCTGCCGGATCGCCTGCCCGCCGTCCTGCACGTGCTGTATTTGCTGTTCAACGAGGGGCACAGCGACCCGCACAAGGTCCGGCTCGGGCCGGAAGCGATCCGGCTGGCCCGGGTGTTGGCCGGGTTGATGCCGGACGAGCCCGAGGCACTCGGAATGCTCGCGTTGATGTTGCTGCACGACGCCCGGCGGCCGGCCCGCATCGACGCGGCCGGCGATCTGGTCACCCTGGACGACCAGGACCGCTCGCTGTGGGACCAGGCGCAGATCGCCGAGGGCAACGCCCTCTGCGAGCGCGCGCTACGCCGGCGCCGGGCCGGGCCCTTCCAACTGCAGGCGGCCATCGCGGCCTGCCATGCCACCGTGCCGTCGGCTGCCGAGACGGACTGGCCGCAGATCGTCGGCCTGTACACCCACCTGACTCGGATCGCCCCAAGCCCGATCGTGGACCTGAACCGGGCCGTCGCGATCGGCATGACCGACGGCCCCCGAGGCGGCGCTGGCCTTGGTCGACATGATCGGACAACTCGACGGCTACTACCTGTTGCACGCCACCCGGGCCGACCTACTGCGCCGGGTCGGCCGGGAGCCGGAATCGATGGCCAGCTATCGAGCCGCGCTCGAGCTGGCCCCCACCGACGCCGAGCGGCGATTTCTGGGTCGCCGGCTTTCAATGATCGCGACGCCCTTGAACAACGATCCCGCGCGGTAAACGCAACAGGCTCCATATGAACCGAATCCTCCCCGGCGATGGGGACATGGTTTCAGGATGAATACGAAGCCCACTTCAACACCCACCAACCACACCGAACCCTGAAGGGTGCAGACACAGGATTTTGCCGGTGAGTTCGCGGGATTTCGGCGTCGGCGGACGGTTGCGGGTGCTGGGATCGGTTCTGGGTGGGTAGGTGAACCTGCCCTACGGCAAGATTCCGATGGTTCGGGGTCTGACGTGAAGCGGCTAAAGCGGGTGAGGTCGCGCCGGGGCATGCGGCGGTCACATCTCGCACCGAAAAGCGTTGTCGGGAGCTGGTTCAGGCCGCCCGGTGGTACTCGTGGATAAGGCCACCCAGGATGTCGGTGCGCTCGATCGCCTGACCGTCAACGGCGTCGACGTCCCGGCCGCTCGCCGGTGGTGGTGCTGGGATGTCCAGGTGCAGGCCTCGGTGCGGGCGCCCACCGTTGGAGTGGGCCACGTAAGAGTCCAGGACCTTCTGTAGGTGATTCTGGTTGAAGATCAGGATCCAGTCCAGGCACTCTGCTCGTACGGTGCGCACCCACCGTCAAATCCTCTGCGACCCAACAGGATTTCCCGTCTGGTCCTCACCCGTCGAACCCGGCCGCACCCACGACCTCGCCGCCGCCCGACGCCACGTCCTGCCCGCCCTCTACGCCATCGCCGCCATCGCCGGCCTGCTCACCCTCACCGACAAAGGGTACAAAGGAGCCGGTATCGGCATCCTCAACCCCACCAAAGGCCGAAACCTCGCCCCTGACAACCTCACCCGAAACGCCCTCCTCACCTCCCTCCGCGCCCTCGGCGAACGCGTCAACGCCATCCTCAAGACCTGGAGAGCTCTCACCCGTATCCGCCTCGACCCCGCCCGGATCGGCGACATCGTCGCCTCCGTGATCGTCCTAGCAACCCTCGAACGCGGAAACTACTAACAAGTCCCAGACCTCCGGAAGTCCATGGCTGTGAGGCCGTTTGACCTGCCGGTTTGAGATTGGGTCATGTGCAGTCAACTTGTTTGGGTTTTGGATCTTCGGTAGGTTCGGCTTGTGAGCGATGCGGTCGTCCTGGAGTCCGATCCGATGGCGGAGCCTTTCCGGCTGTGCCGGCAGGTGGTCGAGGGGACCGTGATCGTGTCTTACGGCCCGGTCGCGGTGTTCTGCTACGACGTGAAAGACCTCGGGATGCGCAACCTGGCCATGGTCGCTATCACCAATGCCGGGATGGCGGTTAAAGACGTCGCGAAAGTGTTCGACCTGACCGACATCTACGTCTCCGAGATCCGCGGTCGGGCCCGCGATGAAGGCTCCGCCGGACTGGTCAAGACCGTCGGGCGTCCAGCGAAACTCACTGCCCGCCAAGCACTAACGATCCGTAGGATGTTTGATTCGGGGATAAGCCAGAGCGCGCTGGCCAGAAAGTACAAGGTCTCCCGCCCGGTCATCGCCGACGCTCTTACCGCCCATCGCCCGGCGGTGGCACCCACCGGCCGCGACCCGGACGCCGAGACGGATAGCGAAGAAGCGGATGCCGGGGTCGACGTGGACGTCATCCCTGATGATGTGCCGGACCCCGAGCCGTCGGCACGCCGGGATTTTCCCGGGACGGCGTTCGCCCCGGATCCGGGCCCGACCCCGGACGCGGGCGGTGGATCACCGCAGGCAGGATCCGGGCGGATCGAGGTCGGTGAAGTCGCCTGCCGGTACGCCGGAGCGATGCTGGCCCACGCGTTCCTCGACCGGATCGGCGCCGGGAAAGTGTTCGCGTCCCTGGACACCAGGACGAGCGAATCTGGTGGCCGGGCGCGGGTCTTCGACGATACCGCGCTGCTGTGCGCGGTAAGTTTGATGTTCGCTCTGGGGTCATCCTCGATCGAGTCGGCCAAGCATCTGGACCGTCGTAGCGTCGGGGCCCTGGCCGGGCTGAACCTCCTGCCCGAACTGCGGACCCTGCGCCCGCGCCTGGCGCAGATCGCGGATGCCTGTGACCCGTTGGCCGTGCAGCAGGTCCTGGCCACCGCGATGCTCACCGCTGATGCCCCCGCCCTGGGCATCTACTACGTCGATGACCACTTCGTGCCCTACGGCGGAGCCAAACCCGTCGGGAAAGGATGGAACACCAAACGGAAAACCGCGATGCCCGGACACGGCGACACCCTGCTGAGCGATCACCGCGGCCGAGCTGTGGCGTTCCTCACCGGCGAACCTTCCGGACTCACCAAAACCCTGCCACCCGTGCTCAAACAACTACGCCAGATCGTCGGGCCCGACGCCCCGATCCTGCTGGGATTCGACCGCGGCGGAGCCTACGCCTCCGTCTTCACCGAATGCCGCACCGAGAAAGTCGACTGGATCACCTACCGGCGGGGGAAACTCACCCCCACCACTACCGAACCCCAAGGACACACCTACGTCGACGGCCGCGGTGTGGCCACCCGGGTCCTGCTCACCGACGAGGAAATCGAGTTCCCCGAGTACGGCACCTGCCGGCAACTGACCCTCTTCGAACACGGAAAACCCGTACTGCAAGTCCTCACCAGCGACATTTGTGCCCCGGCCGCGGCCCTGCTGATCTGGCTCAGAGCCCGCTGGCGGATCGAGAACGCGTTCAAAGACCTCGCCCACAACTACGGCATCGACTGGTTATGCGACTACACCGCGGCCCTGATCCCCGACGTCACCCCGGTGCCCAACCCCGCCCGCACCGCAGCGAAAAAACTCCGTGACCAAGCTAAAACCGATCACCACAGCGCTCAGAACGCCCTCGCCGCCCTGAGCACCTCCACCCTGCGCCCCATCAGCGCCCTGAACAAGCAGATCACCACCGCCCACCGCCACCTCACCAAAACCGCTGCCACACTGAACAAACACGAACAAAACCTGAAAAAGATCCCCGCGAAAATCCCCGCCAACCACGCCAAACCCGGACTCCTGCGAGCCCTACCAGCCACCCAACGACGCACCCTCCAAATGGTCCTGCGCCTTCTGGCCTACAACAGCGAACTCTTCCTCGCCGACCACCTCAACACCTACCTCAAAGACCCCAACGAATACCGCACCCACACCCGCAACTTCCTCCACCTCCCCGGAACCATCACCTACACACCCACCCACATCAAAGTCACCCTCCAACCACCAGCCAACCCCCGTCTCACCAAAGCCCTCACCCACCTCACCCAAGAAATCAACCACACACCACCACACCTACCCGGCGACCATAGACCCATCAGCTACCACATCACCCCAAACTAAACACTCACGACAACCGGACTTCCGGAGGTCTGAGACCAACCATTGATAGCGCCTCTGACCTGCTAAGATAGCCTAAATTGAGAATGAGGAGCAGTCAATGTTTGACAGGAAAGCATGGCTCATAACCCAGAGGTTGCAGGTTCAAATCTTGCCCCCGCTACCAGGTAAGTGCAGGTCAGTGGCCCGGTACCGCCCCGGCGGTGCCGGGCCACAGACCTTTAGCTGGCAATCCGCTGGCATGTCGAATACGTCACACCCCGGCCCCAGGCGACATCCAGCGGACCGCCGGTGTCAATTCTCAAGCAACATGCAGAGTTCTCACTCAACTCGAGGCACGAGGCTGTTTTCTCGTGCTATGTGAGGCGCGGGTGCGGGTTTCTCGCTCTGTCCGCGGCACGTGGTTGGCTTCTCATCAACCTACGACAAGCGCCGCCCGCCGACCCTCGAAACCCCACAAACCACCAATCGGCTTCTCAGTCAACCTGAGGCAACCAACACGGGACAAGCCCGTCCCGACCCGAGGTTAGATGAGAAAACCAGGACCAACCCTTCTTCATCAACATGAAGCACCGCAGGTCAAGCCATGATCACGCCTCGTCGGGGATGCGAAATGACAGCCGGAGTCGCCCCCCGTTCCCTTCGTGGCATATGGCTGATATATTCCATCAAGGTGATCGTGAGGCTGATAGGCCCGGTTGCCCAGGATCGGACGGTGGCGCGGATGTACTGGCGGCACGAAGCTCGGGAGACGCGTGGTGCGAGGACCCTCTCGTCGGTAAAGCCTTGTTCAGGGTGACGTCGTCCAGAGGGCGGAGATGGGAAGGCAACCGAGACCGCCGCCGAAGCTGAGCCGGTCTTGACCGCAGTAGAGAACGAATCCGGCCAGGAACCGGTCTCCGAGTCTGTCCCGGAGTACCCGCAAGCCCCGGAAGTCGTCAGGGGCGCACCGTCAATGCCGCTTTGACCTCGATGCCGACAACCCGTCCCGAGAGATCCTCGAGGACGGCGTCGACTTCCTGCTGATCGCGATCGCGGTAATGGAAGAGTTTGACGACGGGTTCGCACCACGTGAGTTGCCTGCCGATCTCGCCGAGAACGAAGTTCTCCAACAGGTTGCCGGCTATAGACCCGGTGGTCAGGCCGCCGCTGAGGTGGGTGGCGAGACCGGAATCCACGAATGTGATCTTGGGGGCTGCAGTGGCCCTGGTCAACTGGCTGGGGGCGTAGGCGGGCAGGCGCTTGACCACGAAGATCGTCTCGAGGATCGACAGGTAGTTGCGTACG
>JANNPJ010000599.1:0-1778 GCA_031400005.1 Kineosporiaceae bacterium
AACCGCCACCCGTACGAACTTGTCGGCCCGAAGATCCACTCCCCGGCGCCGATCATCCACTTACCCACCGGAGGATGGATCACGTAGTCCGGATCGGACGTAAACACGTTCACGTCTCCGGCGTTCCACTTCGGGTCGACGACCTTGCCTACGCCGGTCCACTTCAATTCGTACCCGGTCTTGATCATGGACCAGCCCTGCTTGACGTAGTACGTCTCGTCAAACACCAGGACGTGCGGGCGATCCAACCGCCAGAACCGCAACACCCCGCCCAGCGCCGTCACCGCCAGCATCACCAACCAGCCCCAGACCGGCATCGCCGATCTCGAGCTCGTCTGGGGCGGATCCGGCACCCGAGCAACAGGCACGTCCACGACCTGAGTCGTCACGCCGGTCATCGTAGAGGGCACCCGGATACCTTTACGCTGGAACCGTCCTACGAAAGACCACCCGACGAACAGGAGCATGCGGCAAATGAGCACCCAGACACTCCCCGAAAGTCATGCCGATTTGTTGGTAGGCCCAAACTTCGCGCACCTGGCGACGGTCCGGCCGGATGGTTCACCGCAGAGCAGCGTGATGTGGTTCGGCTGGGACGGATCGCGCCTGCGACTTACCCACACCAAGACCCGGCAGAAATTCGCGAACCTCGAAAAGGAGCCGAGGGTAGCTCTTTCCATCGCTGATCCCAAGGATCCCTACCGATTCATCGAAGTGCGCGGAACCGTCGAGTCCATCGAGGACGACGACGCGACGGCGTCCTTCTACAAATCGCTACAGGCCCGCTACGGAATGGACTACGCCGTTCCCGACGCCGACGTCCGGGTGATCGTCACGATCAAGCCCGAGACCTACATCACCGTCACTGGTGGCGCCGTACACCGCTGACTCACCGCCGCTGAGGCGGATTCGATCATGCAAATCGGGATGCTGGGGACGCTAGAGGTCCGGACCGAGGACGGTGTCAGCACCGGCGTGGGGGGCGCCCGGTTGCGCACGTTAGTGATCCTGCTGGCGCTCCAGCCGGGCCGAGTGGTCTCCGCTGACCTGCTCATCGATGGGATCTGGGAGAACGATCCGCCGCTGGCCGCGGCGAATGCGTTACAGGCCTTGGTATCCCGGCTGCGCCGGGTACTTCCCGGTGCGCAGATCGAGTCGCACCCGGCCGGATACCGGCTGGTCATCGACCCGGACGCGGTGGATGTGGCGCGCTTTGAGCGTCTGGTCGCGGCCGGGCGCGCGGCGCTGCCGGAGAAGGCCGGCGACGCTGCCCAGATGCTGCGAACAGCCTTGGATCTGTGGCGAGGGCCGGCGTTGCAGGACGTGGCGAGCCTGGACTTCTTCCGAGCGCCGGTGGCTCGGCTGACGGAACTACGCATGTTGGCGCTGGAGGATCGGATCGAGGCGGATCTTCGGCTGGGTCGCGGTCGCGAGCTCACCTCCGAACTGGCCTCGCTGATAGCCGAGCACCCGCTGCGCGAGCGACTGGTCGGCGCGTTGATGAGAGCGCTGGTGGCGGCTGGGCGCCCCGCCGAGGCGCTCACGGTCTACGCGCGGGCAAGGGAAGTCCTGGCGGACGAGCTCGGCGCGGACCCGTCCCCCGAACTGTCCGCCCTGCACACCGCGATGCTGCGGGGCGAACTCCCCCCAGAACCCGTCCCGTCGACGCCGTCCAGCGAGGTAGCCACCCCGCAGCCGAAGCAGACGAACGTGCGAGCCGGGCTGACCAGTTTTGTTGGCCGGGACCAGGACGTCACCCGGGTTGGCGAGCTGATCAA
>JANNPJ010000624.1:0-2200 GCA_031400005.1 Kineosporiaceae bacterium
TCCTTTGGTGCGGATATGTGCTACCAATGCCCTGGTATCAACCCCTTCAATGGATACTATATTATTAGCCTTCATATAATCCTGCAGCGAACCGTTTGCGAGTTTGCGGCGGGACTGACGGGGGCTGTCGACGGCTATCAGGCTGATCGGGTGGGTGAGCCAGATCGGGTGAGCGAAGCAGTTGGGGACCCTGCTGTGGACGGGGGCCGGGATCGTGACCGCGATCCGGGAGGCCGGGCGCGGCAGGCCAGACCCCGCGACGTCCTGGGGCGGCCCTTGCCATATGGAGATCCGCGCGGTGTGGAGCCGGTTCCCGAGGAGGCCCTGCCGGTGGATGAGGCGCTGACTCTGGCGCAGGCGCTTCTGCTTGAGGGGCGGGCCTTTTCGGCCCACGAGGTGCTGGAGGCAGTCTGGAAGGCGGGCCCGCAGGACGAGCGTGATCTGTGGCAGGGGATGGCGCAGATCTGCGTGGGTATCACACACGCGCACCGCGGGAATCGCGCCGGGGCCTCGCGACTGGTCCAGCGGGGTGCCGGGCACCTGAGTCGGTATGCCGGTCAATCTCCCTACGGCATCGACGTGAGCGGCCTGTTGCGGTGGTGCGAGCAGAATGCGGCGGACCCTTCCGCCGCGCCACCTCGGCTGCGGCCGCCGCCATCCCCAAACCATCCCGCCTGACCACCCCCCTCACTGCCGCCTGCCAGCCAGGAGAACGGCAGTCAGCTCCGGTTTGGACCGTGATTCGGGCTCTCGACGGCCACTTCAGCAGTCCAAACCGGTGCTGACTGGCAGTCATGGGGCAGTGAGGGGCAGAGTGCGGGTGGCTTGGGTAGGGTGCAGGTATGGCTAAAAGGGACGAAGTGACCCAGGCGGCCGAGGCCGCTGAGACAACCGGGGGCGTTCACGCAACCAACAGGTGGTTGCTCGCGGCAGCTGGGCTGCTCGTGGCCGTGGGCGTGTGTTTGTGGATCGCCGTGACGTATGCGCCGCGGGCATTGGGGTTTGGTGACGAGATCAGTCTCGTCGTGGCGCTCAGCCTCCGAGGGCTGGGGTTCTTAATGTTTCTGGCGGCTGCCATGCTGATGATCCGGGGCCGTCGAGCGAAGTGACGGCCGTGCCTCGGTGAATTGACTGCGCGGACGTGAGCGGGTCTACGAACTCGATGCAGACCCGCTCCATACCGTCGTCCTCGGTTGGGTCGACCGTTTCAGCGACAGCAGCCACGTCAAGGACGGCAGCGATGTCAGCCGGGTCAACGGCGTCGGCCATGGTGGTGAGGGTGAGCGGGCGGGTAACCGTGCATGATCGCTGGGAAGAGAAGAGGACGGCGTCGGTCAGGCGACGACGTCAGCGGGGTCGGGACGGGTGCAGACGTCAGCGGGGTCGGGACGGGTGCATCAGGGTGTTGAACTCCTGGTAGTCGATCGGCTCGGCCTGGGTTGCGGAGTAGGTGCCGGACGTGAGTAGTTCCTCGGCGGTGCGGCGGACCACGGCGTAGGCGGCCTCGGCCACCGCGGAACCGAGACTGACCCGGGCGACACCGAGTTTCGCCAGCTCAGCCACGGTCGGGGAGCCGGGCTGCACCAGCATGTTCACGGGTGCGGAGATGCCCTCGGTCAAGGCCGTGATCACGGCCTGGTCGGCGACGCCCGGGACGAAGATCCCGCTGGCGCCCGCCTCGAGGTAGGCGTGGGCGCGATCCAGGGTCTCCTGAAGACGGGTGGACGTCTCGCCGACCCCGCGTAGGAAGGTATCAATTCTCGCGTTGATGAAGAGCGGGATGCCGGTGGCGTCCGCGGCCGCGCGGGCGGCTGCGATCCGCTCGGCCTGCTCCACGGTCGGGCGCAGTGCGGACGACGACTCGGGGTGGACGTCCTCGATGTTGATCCCGACCGCACCGGCGGCGATCACCTGGGTGATGGTTTCGCCCACCTCGGCAGCGGTTTCGCCGAAGCCGGATTCGAGGTCGGCGGTCACGGGGACGTTCACGCAGGCGGTAATCCGGGCGATCGCGGCGATGGCCTGATCGCGGTCGAGGCGGTCGCCGTCCTCAGCGCCAAGGCTCCAGGCGACCCCAGCACTGGTGGTAGCGACGGCTGCGGCGCCGGCCGCCTCGACGAGTCGGGCGCTCGCGGCATCCCAGACATTGGCCAGGGCGCAAAGCCGCCGGCGCCAATGCGGTACACATTCAGATGGGAGC
>JANNPJ010000643.1:0-5824 GCA_031400005.1 Kineosporiaceae bacterium
GGCACCCGACGAAATCCCGGCGGAACGCTGTCAACCGCTCCAAATCCTCGACTCGTATCGTGCGCCCTGGTTGACTATTCATCACGGCCCCCGTCGTGATCTCGTTTGCTTTGTCACAAACATGATCGGGCGGGGGCCGCCGCGCGCTCACCCGACACGCCGGACGCAACCGGCACAAACACCCAGGTCAGGACATCAAGGGTTAAAACTCAAGCTCAGGGCATTTCACCTCCGAGACGTTGCTCGACACCATGCCGCTGCGCAAGGATCTGACCATCGCCACCCGGGTGGGCGCCTGGCCCGAAGCCATCATGGTGGCACTTGGCCTGCTGGGCGCCCTCGCCGGAGCCGGGGCTGCCCGGGCGCGGCGACCGGCCTCGGGTGCGAGCCAGCCAGCAACCCCAGGAACAACCAGTACCGGCCCTGCCCGCCCACCTGTCAAGAACGCCATCGGCAGCACCCGCGAAACGGTGCGGTGAAAATGCTGCTTATGCTTCGAATCCGATATGGACGTGGTCCTGGTGCACTGCGTTCGTAAAGTACGGGCGGCCGGCGACTTGGCCGGTGTTCTCCGGGCCACCGATCTCGGTGGCTCCTCGATCGGCTGCTGCCATCATCAGCCCGCGCCAAGACGATTTCGGGGCCCGGATGACCGGGACGCCGTTGATGGCCCAGATATCGACGGCCCGACCGCGGGTGTGGTTCGATACCCGATTGGTGGGAAACACGTTGCGGGGGTGACCTGACTTGAGCTCCTGTACATGCAGATCCCAGCGTTGTGACAGGGCTTTCAGAAGCGACAGGATGCGTTCGTCGATGAGGCCGGCCCGGATATCTGCCTGCGCGGCGGCAGGCAGGAACAGGCGCTTCTCCGCCAGGACTTGCCGGGTGAGGCCTGTGACGTTTCTCCGAGGTTTCGGGAGAACCGGATTGGCTACCGAGATCACCCGCCATCCCTTGGAGAGTCGTTTCAGGCGGACGTCCATGGTCAAGCTCCGCAGTTCGGGAGTGGCACCGGGTTCGGCCCGGGTCGTCTGTTCGCCGACAAGAATGACACTGGCCGCCGTCATATCATCCGAAAGGCCTCCGTACTGCGGGTACACCGGACGGAATGACGAGGCGATTTGACGCCCCATGAGAGCTTTCAGATCCGACTCCAGGCGCGCGGCAGCACCAAGGCCATCCAGGCGGGCGAGTGCAGCCCTGGATCCACCGGTCTCGGGTGACCAGGTCAGCGCCGTGCTCACAGCCTTGATAGCGGCCACCTTGCAGGCGGGTTCTACCTCTCCGCTCAGAGGCCTGTAGGTGGCTATTTTTTCGAGCTCGACGGCGGGTGGCGAAGGTGTCGGCGCAGGAGTCGTGGACGCGGGCGACTCAACTGTACTGGGCGCGGACTTCGAGTCGGGCTCGGCGCCGACACAGCCCGTAAGACTGGCAAACGCTAGGCCGACCAGCATGCTGCGACGGCTCAATTGAACGCTCGGGTGGGACACGTTCACGCTGAGCGGACCTCGCGTTCGAATTGCACGATGGGCCTACCGTCCTTGTCGTTGCGCCGGGCGGTTTCGTTCCACCCAAGGGCGCGATAGAACTCCACTGCGCCACCGTCGGCTCGTGTGACCAATTGAATGACCTGGACTCCGGTACCGGCGACGGCCTCCTCAAAGGTTGACAACAGCATCGTGCCTACGCCCTGTCTGCGAAAGCCCGGCATGGTGATCACAGCATGCACAACGGCCACGGGTCTGGGACCCGAGGTCACCATGCTAGTCGGCCTCGCACGACGGCCGAGTCTGCGGGCGTATAGCAGTGCGCGCGTCCGGATGAACGTGGCCAGGAGCCTGGGCTTGCGCGCGAGACCGATGGCACCGCGCCACGCGAGCGGACCACGGTGACGACTGAGAACCTCACTCATGAAGACGTGCTGGTCAGTGGTGCCCAGGAGGAAACCAGACAGTTGTCCCTCTGCATTTCTGACGGCGATGGCAACACCGTAGCCTGACAGAAGAAAGGTGCGGTGCCATCTCCGCATGAAACTCATGCCCAATCTGGGGAACAGGCCATGCCCTAGTTGCTCGATATGCGTGGCCGCCGTATGAGCAAGCTCGGTGCCCTGTATTTCGCCGACAGTCAGAGAGTTCTGAACATGGTAAGACTGATCGTTCATGAGATTTCCCATCCAAACGAACGGGCTGAGTGCTGGTGGAACGCAATCCAGTCAGCCGCCAACAGAGGTAACGCGATCTCCCGAAACCGGAGGATTCAATCGCCAAACCGAAGCGAGATCGGCGATCTCAGACGAACGCGGCCTGTCAGATTCGGATTGTTCCCACGAGCGAGAGCCGGCATTGCACATCGCGGACGCGGGTCGACACAGGATGAGAGAAGGCGCGCACCGCGAGCCCTGAACTGACCTGTCGATCAGTGACAGAGAATCGCCGTCCGACGCCTATCCGAAGGAGAAACAAGAAGCCGGCAAGCATGACGTACAAACCACACATGGGCCCGAAATGAGCGTCATTGGCGGGCCCGTCATCATCGAGAGTCAGCGAACCGATGATCATTGCTGCCGACGGAGAGTCAGTGACGGCGTCGTCCAGGAAAACAGCCGAATCTGCTTCGGTGACCGCCTGTATCGCCGACGCGCCGTGGTGCGGACCGGGCATCCCGGCCATCACGGGAAGATGCAGCAGCAGGATGCTGGCCGCGAGCAAGAACATCCACAGGCGTATCGCGGTGGGATGTGCCCGCAGCACGGACGACTCGGTGGCCGACACGCCCCTCCTCCCGGCAGCAAATTGGCTCACGACGGCAGTTAATCTACTATGGTCAATAGTAGCACCGCAGTCGTTCTGACGGCGGACCTCGGGCGACAGGCAGGCGGATGGGCTTGGAGCGTGCCGACAGTGTTCGCCGCGTGAGGCATAGACAAGGGAGTTCTGGTGAGCGCAGGCCAGCCGCTGACAGCTGCGGGCCTGGCCCGATCCAGCGCCGTAATGGCACTGGGTACGCTGGTTTCTCGCGTCCTGGGGATGGTCAGGGCACTCCTGCTGGCCTGGGCCCTCGGCCTGCTCGCCTTGTCGGCCAATGCCTTCGCCACCGCCAACACGGTTCCCAACAGCGTGTACCTGCTCGTCGCCGGAGGTGTCCTCAACGCCGTCCTCGTCCCGGAATTGACCCGAGCGGCGAAGGACCCAGATGGCGGACAGCGCCAGTTGGACCGGCTCTTCACGATCACCGTCATCGGTCTGGGCGCCGTCACCCTTGCCGTGGTCCTTTCCGCTCCTTTGGTCCCCGCCGTGTTGGCGAGGCAGTTCGACGACGACACCGCAGCGCTCACGATCGCTTTCGCGTACTGGTGCCTGCCTCAAGTGTTCTTCTACGGCCTCTACACCGTTTTTGGTCAAGTCCTCAATGCCCGTGGGGTGTTCGGCCCATTCACCTGGGCGCCGGTGGCCAACAATGTCATTGCCCTGGGCGGGCTTACGGTCTTTCTCCTGGTCGTGGGTCCCAGCGGGAACCGCCCACCGGGGCAGTGGACCGGCGCCCAGATCGCCCTGCTGGCCGGGTCCTCGTCCCTCGGCGTCGCCGTCCAGGCGCTCATCCTCATCGTGCCACTGCGGCGGGCAGGCATATCGTTCCGGCTGCGGTTCAGAGGGTTGGCGAGCGACCGTCGCCTCGGGAAGGTGGCCGGCTGGACTCTGGGAACGGCCATCATCAGCCAGGTGGGCTATATCGTCACCTCTAACGTCTCCAATGCAGCAGCCGCTCAGGGTGAGGCGGGCCGAACCGTGTACGACAATGCCTACACAATGATTATGTTGCCTCACTCGCTGCTGACGGTGTCGCTGGTTGCGGTCCTGTTCACCCGGTTGAGTCGGGCAGCTGCCGCCAATGACCGTAGCCAGGTGGGACGCGACCTCTCCCATGCACTACGCGTCATCGGGGTGGGAACCATCCCTGCGGCCACGGTGCTTATGGTCTTGTCAACGGACGTCTCGCAAGCCCTTTATCCGGGAAACGCGACGCGCGAAGTCGATGCCCTGGCGGGGGTCTTACGGTTGATGGCCTTGGCTGTGGTTCCGCTGAGTGCGCAACATCTCTTGCAGCGAGGTTTCTACGCATTTCAGGACGCCCGAACCCCGTTCCTCATCCAGATCCCGGTCGTGACGATCGCCGCGTTCATCGCTGTCCTAGCCTCGCTCGTCCTGCCCCCTCGGCATGTTGTAGAAGGGGTTGCTCTCGGCCTCGCTGTGGGCCTCACGGCAGGGTCCCTGATCTCGGCGGTGGTTCTGCGTCAGCGCCTTGATGGCCTCGATCTGCGCCATGTTGCCGGGACCTATGCGCGTCTCGCCGTTGCTGCGGCGACGGCAACGTTGGCAACAACGCTCGTGCGCACTCAGTTCGAAACGCCTAACCAGCACTACACCGCAAACCTCATTGGCCTCACCGTGAATGCTGCCACGTTCCTGCTCACCTACACCGTAGGTTCATGGCTGCTTCAGGTCCCCGAGGTGCGCGCGGTATACAGGTTCACTGTCGGCAAATTCGGGAAGCGCTGAGCGGTTTCAGAGTAAGATCGCTCCTTTCTCGTGCCGGGCTCAGGTCGCAGGTGGGATCCTCCCGTTGCCGTAGGCGACGAGATCCGAGGGGATGCCATCACGCATCGCGGGAGCCTTCCCCGTGGCCGTGTTCTTGCTGGCTCCCACGGTCACGGCTCGCTCCAGTGCCACAGCGAATCCGTCCGCTCGCGGCAGCCGGTTCACGGCAGGCGGCGTCAGGCTCGCGATCTGATGCCACCGGGCGGACGCTCTACGCTGCGGTACTGGACGGTGAACGCGCGCGCATCTACCGCAGCATCGATGACGGCGGCACCTGGAGTTCGACGGTGTGAGCCGGTGACGCCTTGTCGTGCTCCGCTGCCAGCGCCGATTCCCGTGGCCACCGTTCCTTCCTCGGGGTACAGCATTTCCATCGTGCGCTGCACGATCTCGGCGCCGTGCAGAGTTTCACCGACCAGGAGGTGCTTCCCATCCGTGGTCTCGACGACGGCGTCGTGCTGCTCGCTGAGCGAGGCCTGCCGACGGCTGGCGCGGTTCCGCGGCTCCATTGCTAACGATACGGGTGGGGGGTATGGTTGAGTCCATGGATATACCCAGGTGGGGTATGCGTTGACATGAAAGGCGGCCACGGTTGAACGCCACAGCGCAGGGACATTCGCGGAGCGAGGCCGATCGGTTGGAGAGGGCGCTCAGCCGCCCGCCTGCCAGCGGAGGATCGAGATCCGAGACGTCAGCCCTGCCACCGGGTGCGCCAGCTGCGCACCCCGAGAGTACGGCGGATCCGCCTCCGGCGAGTATTCACCTGAGGCGACGATGGCCGGCGAAGCCAGAAACAGCCCAGTCAAAAAGGAGATTCACCCCATGGACGCCACAGTCGACTACCTGGTGACCGGGATGACCTGTGGGCATTGTGTATCCGCTGTTACGTCCGAGTTATCCGCCCTGGACGGTGCCGTCGAGGTCAGCGTCGACCTGCTCGCCGGCGGGGTTTCCACAGTGCGCGTCACCAGCCACGAAAGGTTGGTCGGCCTCCTTGCCGCACCAACGGTTGAGATCTCCACGTTTCGCAAGTGCCAACACCAGCGGGACCAAGCGGCCGGGACCTTGTGCCCTGGAGATACCCGCTGGAACCGAGAATGCTGAGAGTCGTCCTGACGCAGTTGCCCGTCGGTCACGAGTCAGCCAAAGGTTTGATCCTGCAGATGCATTCGCAAAAGTGAGGAGCTCGTGATGGCGACCAAAGTGGATGACGCTGAGCGCAG
>JANNPJ010000654.1:0-16117 GCA_031400005.1 Kineosporiaceae bacterium
CGCCGACGACCGCGCCGCGATCTGGGAGGCGCTTGCTGATGGGACGCTCGCAACGGTCGGCACGGACCATTTCCCGCACAAGCGCGCCGACGCGGCCGGCGCACCAGCGGGACCTCGATCCGGCGTCGACCGGACAGATAAGCACCGGTGAGCGAGTCCGGGTGGCTGTAGAGGTCGGCCACCGTGCCGGAGTGGACCACCTGACCGCCGTGCTCGCCGGCGCCCGGACCGATATCGACCGCCCAGTCGGAAGCCCGGATGGTGTCCTCGTCGTGCTCCACCACGATCAGCGTGTTACCCAGGTTGCGCAGCCGCGTCAGGGTTTCGATCAACCGCCGGTTGTCTCGCTGGTGCAGGCCGATACTCGGCTCATCCAACACGTACAGGACGCCGACCAGACCGGACCCGATCTGGGTGGCGAGCCGGATCCGCTGTGCCTCGCCACCGGACAGGGTGCCCGAGGCACGGTCCAGCGACAGGTAGTCGAGCCCGACGTCGAGGAGGAAACCGAGCCGGGCCTGGATCTCCTTGAGCACCTGGTCGGCGATCTGCCGTTCCCGCGAGCTCAGGTCCAGGTCGCCGAGGAACTGCGCGGCCTCGCGCAGCGGCAGCCCGCAGACCGCCGCGATCGAGCGACCCCCGACCGTGACGGCCAGCACCTCCGGCTTGAGCCTGGTGCCACCGCAGGTTGGGCACGGCACCTCGCGCATGAAGCCTTCGAATCGCTCCCGGCTCCAGTCCGACTCGGTTTCGGAGTGCCGGCGTTGAATGAACGGGATCGCACCCTCGAACCCGGTGGTGTACGACCGTTCCCGGCCGAACCGGTTCTTGAACTTGACGTGTACCTGGTAGTCCTGGCCTTCCAGCAGAGCATCTTTCGCTCGCTGTGGCAGCGCCCGCCAGGGCACGTCCACGGAGAAACCGAGATCCTCGCCGAGGGCTCGCATCAAGCGGAGGAAGTACTCAGCCGAACCCTGCGTCCAGGGTGTGATCGCACCCTCGGCAAGGGTGAGGTCTTCGTCCGGGACGATCAGGTCGCGGTCGACCACGAGCTTGATCCCGATGCCGGTGCATTCCGGGCAGGCGCCGAACGGATTGTTGAAGGAGAACGTCCGCGGCTCAATGTCGTCGAGCTGGATCGGGTGCTCGTTCGGGCAGGCCATCTTCTCGCTGAAGCGCCGTTCCCGGTCGGGCGCACCTTCGGGTTCGTCGACCAGGTCGGCGATCACGATGCCGGCGGCCAGCCCGAGCGCAGTCTCCACCGAGTCCGTGAGCCGCTGATTGGACGAAGTCTTGACCGACAGCCGATCGACCACCACCTCGATCGTGTGCTTGTACTTCTTGTCCAGGGTGGGTGCATCGGCGAGGGAGATCACCTTGCCGTCGACCCGTGCCCGGGAGAACCCCTTGGTCTGCAGGTCCTGGAACAGGTCCACGAACTCGCCCTTGCGGGCGCGGACCACGGGGGCCAGAACCTGGAACCGAGTGCCTTCGGGTAGCTCGAGTAACCGGTCGACGATCTGCTGCGGGGTCTGCTTGGTGATCGGTTCACCGCAGACCGGGCAGTGCGCCCGACCGGCCCGGGCCCACAGCAGCCGCAGGTAGTCGTACACCTCGGTGATGGTGCCGACCGTGGAGCGAGGATTGCGGGACGTCGACTTCTGGTCGATCGAGACGGCAGGTGAGAGCCCTTCGATGAAGTCGACGTCCGGTTTGTCCATCTGGCCGAGGAACTGCCGGGCGTAGGCGGACAGCGACTCGACGTACCGGCGCTGGCCCTCGGCAAAGATCGTGTCGAAAGCCAGGGACGACTTGCCCGATCCGGAGAGACCGGTGAAGACGATCAGCGCATCACGCGGAAGGTCCAGCGAAACATCTTTGAGGTTGTGTTCGCGCGCGCCGCGCACGATAAGTCGGTCGCTCAAGACTCGTTCCTCGCCGTTCGTATCACCCTCTGATTCGTGGAATTCTCAGTCCGCTCGTTCACGGGAGCCATGCTAGGTGCCCGCACCGACAGTTCTCGCCGCGGCCTCGAACCGCACAGCCATCCGGCCTGGTGAACGCGCAAATGGCAAGCTTCCGTCATGACATATACCGGTGAGGTAAGCCCGGGCGGGCCGAGCGACGTTCGTGAGCTGCCCGACGTGACCATCCGCAAAGCGAGCGTCTCCGCGCAGGACAACAACAGCTACCTGATCACCTGCCGGAGCACCGGTCAGCAGTTGCTGATCGACGCCGCCGACGATACCGCCCGGCTGGCTGCCCTGCTCGACGAGAGCGGGCCGGGCGGCGCCGACCGGCTGGAGACCGTCGTCACCACCCACCAGCACTGGGACCATCATCGGGCGCTGGCGGACCTCGTCCAGAAGGCCACGGCTCGAACTGCCGCCGGCCGAGAGGACGCCGGCAAACTGCCGGTCGATGTGGATGTCGAATTGGCGAACGGTGACCAGCTGGTGGTCGGCGAACTGAGTCTTGATGTCGTGCATCTGCGCGGTCACACTCCCGGTTCCGTCGCCCTGGTGCTGACCAGCTCGGACGGCAGCGTGCACGCCTTCACCGGCGACAGCCTGTTCCCGGGAGGCCCTGGACGGACAACAAATCCCGAGGATTTTTCTTCCCTGATGGACGACCTGGAGGCCCGGATCTTCGCCGTCCTGCCCGATTCGACCTGGATCTACCCCGGTCACGGCAATGATTCCACCCTCGGCGCCGAACGCCCGCACCTGCAGGAATGGCGTGAGCGCGGCTGGTGACCAGCACCAAAACGGAACAGCGCCTTGATCGACGAAAGCCGGGAACTCTCGCTCCAGACCTTCGTCGATCAAGACGCTCACCGGTCACGGACCGCTAGGAGACGACCACTGTGACGTTGTTGACGGCTCCGGACGGGCTGATCGACGTGGTGATCACCCAGGTTCCCGCCGTCTTCAGTTTGAACTTCACTGTCGCCTCGCCGCGCCGGTCCACATCGTCGCTGTCCACCAGCTGCGTCATCGGGGTCCCCTGCCGGGTGGCCGTCGACGTCACGGTGGAGTCCGGGTCCAGCCCGGTCAACTCGACCTTGTAGTTCTTTCCCACCGGACTGGTGGCGTTGCCTGTCGCCTTGGCATCCAGGGTGACGAACTTGGCCTTCGCATGCTCCTTGCTGCCCTTGGGACAGTCGATCGAGCGGGCCCTGACCGAGTGCCGGCCGGATCCGGGTGCGATGAAGATGTGCGTGGTGGTCGTCCCGGCGGGCAGCACGGTGTCGTAGCTGTTGTTCACCCGGACCCGATAGGAGCAGGTCGGGTTGTTGTTGCTGATGGTGACCAGCACGTCGGTCGTGTTCGGGTGCGCCGGGTCGGTGGACGGAGCTGCGGTGGCGGCGACGGCCAGCTTGTTTCCCGGCGGGTAGGCGGCTGCCACGCCGCCACCGAACACGACGGCCGCTACCAGCGCCACGACCGCGGTCTTTCTGTTGAAGAGCAGGTTGAACATGATGCTGATCCCCTTGTTCGGCGAGTGCTTACCGGAGACGCTCGTCATCCCCGTGGTGCGGACGAGTTCTCGCAGGCCGCGAGCGGTTTCGTACTGACGGTTGCCGGCTGCACCATTGGTTGGGTGAGCACGACCGGACTGGTTCCGACGTCGCCATTGACGGCGGGAGTGGTCATCACGACGTTGACGGTGCGGCGCTGACCCGCGTCGATGGGCACCGTCACCCGCCACACCGTGTGGTTGTTGTCCAGCCCGACGACCGGCGCCAGCGTCTCCCCGTCCAGCGAGGTGAGAGCGGCATTGCTGCCCACCGGGCCGTAGATGTCGAGGAGGATCCGATTGCTGCCGTTGCGGGTCTTGCGGCCGCTGAGGCCGTCCTGGAGCAGGTCGCTGCGAACGTTGACGTAGTTCGGCAGACCGGTGCGGGGCGCCGTATTCGTCAAGGTCACGGCGATCTGCCCGACCCGGGTGCCGTTGGTGCACCGACCGGGCTGGTAATCGGTGTGGACCTTGAGGTAAGCGTCCAACTTGTTCCCGCCGCCGTTGTTGATCACGGCCATCGCGAACGGCCCCTCGCTGGACGGCAAGGATCCGGAGACCGGGAATCGGGCCAGCTGGCTCTGCTCCGCCTTGTTCGCGGCCCAGAGCAGCAGTCGGCGCTCCTGCAGCGGTTTGCGCATCGCCGTGATCAGCTGCGGAAAGTCGAACTGGCCGCGGGTGAACTTGGCGAAGACCTCATTCACCAGTTCGGTGGTCACCTTGTCCACGTCCCGCGGATCCCGCCACTTCCGGTAGACGTCGCGGCTGAGGAAGTCGACGGCGTTCCGCTCGTCGATGATGGTTTTCCGGACAGTCACCGGGCCGGTCGCGGAGAGCATGGCGGCGACCACGTATTGATCCACCCCGGCCACGTAGTTCAGCGGGCGAGTGCCGGGCCGCGCGTTCCAGCCGGCCGAGACCAACTCTCCGGTATAGGCAAAGTGCGGGCTGGCGTTGAACCCGGCCCATTCCCGCAGGTCTTTGCCGTACAGCGCCCGCAGACTCGGCGGCAGCCGGTCTGCCGGAAGCCGCTCCACCGGGATCGCCGGTCCCCGGTCGAGCACCCCCCTGGGCTGGGCGGTAGCCAGCTTCATCGTGCCGCGGTCGGTCTTCACCACGGCGTAAGCTCCCACCAGGCCACCGGTTCCGCGAGCCTCGGCGTCCTGTTGGAGGAGGACCATCCAGGACCGCTTTCCCTCCGACCCGAGCATGGCCGGGAGGATCGGCAGCATCGGGACGGCATCGGCCATCGGGCCACGAGCGATGCTGAGGGCCTCGTTCAGCGTGGTGACGCCTGCGCCGACTTCCGGGCGCAACTGCCGCGCGTCCAACTCACCGATCCGCGTCGCACCGGCCGACACGGCGGTCGAGACGGCCGGGAGGGCTTCGGCGAGCCGGCTCAGCGCGGCCGTGTCGATGGTCCCACCGGACGCCGGAATCAAGCCTGGATCTAGTTGCGGGAGAGTAGTTTCCAGAGGCCGGGTGGCAGTGGTGAGATCGGCGAGGACGGCGCTGACGGTACGAACCGCTCGCAGGTCTCGACCGAGGATCGGAACCGAACCGGCCAATCCCCAGACCGGGTCACCGGTCAGCCGATGGGCCTGCTCCGCATCCAGCCTGACTCTGGTCAAGGTGGGACCAGCTCGGCCCAATTCGTAACCGACTAGCTGCCGCTGCAATTGCGCACCGTCGACCTGGAGCTGAGCCATCGCGGCTCGAGCGTCACGACCGCGGATCGCGAGCCAGGCTCCGGAGCCGAGGACGACAATCAGACAACCAGCGAGAATGATCATCCACGGGCGCGGCCAGCGCAGCCTTCCGGGCCCACGGCGATGCTCCTGGTCGTTCGTTCTCCTTCCCACGACGAGAGTCTGACACAGAGTGAGTGATCGGACACTCTATGTCGATAGGTATGGGCCGAACGTTCGATCCTCTCCGGCCAAGCTCAGGACGAGCACTCATCAGCCGAAGCGAGGCAGAAGCCCTCGATCGCTTCTCGTAGGGCCCGTCCGACACCCGCCCTGGTCCCAGCGCGGGTTCCGCCGGCTGCCGCAAACACCCGGTGCGCGCTGGCCGTCACTCCATTGATCCGTTGCACCACAGGCAACTCCAGCACCGGCCGGATCGCCTCAAAGGCCGCAGCAGCCTCCCCCGAGCGCACCCGCGCCAACGCCAGATCACAGCGGGCACCTGCCTCATCACTGAAGCTGCGCTGCCCGTCCGGAAGCGCCTCGTAGGCAGCGATCGCCTCCGCCGCAACTCTTTCAGCGGCCACTTGCTGCTCCGGGACGAAGGCCAAGGCTTCCGCCGCGTAGTACAGCTGGCGCGGCGCGGAGAACCCGAAGAGACCGCCGATCTCGTCCAGGTCGTCCCCGGTCACCCGGTCCCGAGCCGACCGGGCCCGGTTCAGCGCATCGAGTGTCGCGGCCTCGTTCCCGACCATGCCGCACGCGCGGGCCTCCTGGGAGACGATCCACACCGCACCGGCCCCGCGCACGGTCCGCGCCGAATCCGCGCCGAGCCGGGCGTACCGGAGCGCATCCTGCGACCAGCCCGCCCAGTAACAGATCAGCGACTGCAGACCACGCACCCACGTCCGGAGCCCGTTGTGGTCGGCGTTGTCCGCACAGATGTACGCGGCCCGGGCCTGCGTCATCGCCGATCCGGCAGCACCGAGATCATGACTCGCCTTCGCCAGCATCCCCGATGCCATTCCGGTCAGCAGGTAGAGCTCGGTGGCCTGCGGCGGCCGCTGGCGGCCCTCCAGCAACTGAAACCCGATGTCCTGCAGCTGGGTCAGCTGGCACACCAGCGGGCCGACCGGCCGCTGCGGATACTCAAAGGCGAGCCGGCGGACCTCCGACTCGAATTCGGCGAGCGTCTCCGGCCCGACGTTGCTGCCCTCCACCATGGACGCGAACTGAAAGGCCCGGCGCGCTGCCAGCGCCAATTGCCCTGGGGCCCGGCGATTTCCCGTCGTCTCGATGCCGGTCGCCAGGTCGATCCCGATTCCCGTCTCGATCCCCGGCTCGGTTCCGATTCCGGCCCCGGCCGCCAACCGGATCCCGGTCTCGGTTCTGGTCCCGGTGCCGGTCCTGGTCCCCGTTCTCGTCCTGGCCCTGGCTGCCGCCCCTACCCCGCCACCGGGACCGGCTCCCACCGCAGCCGCGCTGGGCCCGGGCACCAGCGGGCCGGTCAGCGACAACCCGGCCTGCTCGGCCTGCTCCGACGAGTCGTGCTCGGAAACAGCGCCGCCGGCCAGCCGGATGATCACCTCTCGCTCGCGGGAGTCCAGGAGTTCCAGCGCGTCCGGGGTGAGCAACCGCAACGGCTGGGTGCCGTAGGCAGTGGCCAGTGCGATCAGTTGGACGGCGAGCGGGGTTCGGCTGCCCAGCGCCGGAAACTGCTCCAGCCGGGACAGCGTCGACTGATCGAAACTATTGTCCTGGGCATAGCGGCGGCAGCGGGCCACCGCCTGCGGCTGACTGAGTCCGTGCGCGAGCCGGTAGGAGGCCAGCCGGCTGACGTTGCACACCGCCCGTACCTCGTCCGCAATCTCGTCGATTCCCCGGCCTTGACTGACCATCACGTCCCGGAGCCGGGAAATGTCCGCTTTGGTCCATCCGTTCATCGGCATCTCCCCGTCCGTTTACATAACTCGTCCATCCGATCTGCATAACCCGGACGAGACGAGCGCTGAGATCCCTGCCCATGACTCCAAACCTACGCATAGAAATCATGATGTTGCACCCCGTGACGATATCCGCAAAAAGGCGATTGACTCATAGCCATGGCCTCAAGCAGTGGGCATCCCACTCAATCCCGTTCCACCCTCGCCACGATCGACCAACTCGCCAACCGGCCACCAGGCGAGCATCTGCGCGAATCAGCCTTCTTCGTCGTCGCTAACGAGCGGGAAATCGCCGGGGTCAACCACCGGGTGCAGATCCTGCTCGGGGCCTGGCAGTTGCGCCGGCTCGCCGAAACCGCGGCCGAACTCGTCAGTGCGCTCGTCGTCGCCACCGTCCCGTTTCCCGGCCGGCAGGCACATGTCCGACTGCGGGCTTACCAGACCCGGATGCGCGGCGAAGTCAGCGGCATGTACCCCTCGGAATCGGCGTTAGGACACGCTCCCCAGGTGTTCACCCCGTCCGAGCCGAACGACGCGGTCACGTTGCTGGAGGAACGGAGCGCGGCCTGGGGACGGCAGGACTTCCATTGGGGTCGGACCTTCTGGTTTGAGCTGGATCTAGCTGCAAAGCCCTGATCTGACCCGTCAGAAGCGGAAATCGGCGACCATCCGGCTGAGTTCGTTGCTCATTCCGGCCAAGGTGCGGGCGCTCTCCTCCGCCTGTCCGATCGTGGACGTCGTCTCGCCGGCAGCATCGGCCACCCCGGAGATGCTGCGGGCGATCTGGCCCGACCCGGTCGCCGCATCCGAGACACCGGCATTGATCGCCTGCGTCGTCGCTGTCTGCTCCTCCACCGCACTGGCGATCGTGGTCTGGAACTCATTGATCTGGGTGATCACCTCGGCAATCTCGAGGATGGCCCGAGCCGCCTCATCGGCGTCCTGTTGGATGGTTTCCACCCGCTGAGAGATATCTTCGGTCGCCCGCGCCGTTTCCTGGGCCAGTTGCTTGACCTCATCTGCCACCACCGCGAACCCCTTACCGGCGTCACCGGCCCGCGCCGCCTCGATCGTCGCGTTCAAAGCCAACAAATTCGTCTGCTCAGCAATTGACGTGATCAAGCGGACGACGTCGCCGATCTCGCGCGACGATTCTCCCAATTTGTTCATCGTTCCCGTGGTGACGACCACCGATTGCACCGCACCGGTCGCCACCCGGGCCGCCTCGTTCGCATTTCGGGCGATCTCTCCGATCGACGTACCCATCTCCTCACCACCGGCCGCCACCGCCTGGACGTTCTGTGAGATCTCATCCGCTGTCTGGGCCACCACCGCAGCCTGCGCGGACGTCTCATTCGCCGATCGACTGACGTTTGCGGCGATGGACTGCAGACCGCTGGAAGCACCGGCCAGCTCTGCGGCGGTTCCGGTGATCCGGGTGAACACTCCGACGATCTTCTCCAGGGCGACGTTGAGCGCCCCGGCCATCTCGGCGATCTCGTCGCTGCCGCGGTCGTTCAGCCGGTGCGAAAGGTCACCCCTGGCCACCTGATCCAGCGCACCGACAACCGCCCGGACCCGTCGGTTCATCGAACGGCTGAGGACGACGGTGGAGACGATCACCGCTACCGCTCCGAACCCGAGCATCAGAAAGGTGACGAGGGAGAGCAACGCGGACGTGTCGTCCGCCTCTTTCTGGATCTTAGCTGCGCCGATATCCAACTGCTCGATGGTGGCGCCGACCACCTCGTCGGTCGCGTCATTGGCGTCTTGCACCGCGCCGAAACCGACTCGCGCCGCCGCTCGGTTCTTTATCGCGCCTTGCACGATCGCTTCGATCTTGTCTGTGTAGATGGCAAAACTGGACTGAAGGTCGGCTACGGCCGCTCGTTCGTCCGCCCGGAGATCGAGCTTCTCCATCGCCGCCAACCGGACGGCTACCTTGCCCGCATCATCGGCAACATCGGCCAGCAGCTCCTTCGGATTGTCCGACAGCAGGGCTTTGTATCCATCGACCTTGAGTTCGCTGGCTCTGGTGTCCAGTTCACGGATCAGTGTCTGGGCCTGACCGTAGTGGGCTTCCTCGTCCTGGAGGTCGTTGGCCTTGGAACCGAGCACGAGCGAGGCTCCGTTACTCAAGAGCGCGACGGCGAGTCCGATGCTGCCCAACAGGGCTAGCCGACGTCCGATCGTTAACCGGGGGCGGGGCATACTGGACCTCTTTCTGGGGGTGCTGTCGGGATGAATCGGCCCCAACTGCTCACGCGCAGCGAGCTTCGCCGGTCTCCCCTTCGATATCGGCAGACCGCCATCCCCACTGAAGAGCTACCCGACCCGCGGCCTCACCCGTTGGCGGCCTTCATCCCCCGCAGTTCCTTCTTGAGCTCATGGATCTCGTCGCGCAGCCGGGCGGCCAGCTCGAACTGAAGCTCGGTCGCGGCCGCGTGCATCTGGTCGGTGAGCTGCTTGATCAGGTCAGCCAGGTCGGTAGCCGGCAGGTTCACCAGAGCGGAGGCATGCCGACCAGCGGCACCGCCGCCCATCCCGGTCACCGGGGCCTTGCCCCGGCTGCGCTGCCGGCCCCCACCGATGAGTTCCTCGGTGTCGGCGTCCTCGCGGTTCAGCAGGTCCGTGATGTCCTGGATCTTCTTCCGCAACGGCACCGGGTCCACCCCGTGCAGCGTGTTGTAGGCGACCTGCTTCTCCCGGCGGCGGTTCGTCTCCTCGATCGCTCGTTCCATCGATGCGGTGATTCGATCCGCGTACATGTGGACCTCACCGCTGACGTTCCGGGCTGCGCGGCCAATGGTCTGAATCAACGCGGTGGCTGAACGCAGGAATCCCTCCTTGTCCGCGTCCAGGATGCTGACCAGCGACACCTCGGGAAGGTCCAGCCCTTCCCGGAGCAGGTTGATCCCGACCAGCACATCGAAGTCGCCCTTGCGCAGTTCCCGCAGCAGCTCCACCCGGCGCAGGGTGTCCACCTCGGAGTGCAGGTAACGCACCCGCACCCCCTGCTCCAGCAGGTAATCGGTCAGGTCCTCGGACATCTTCTTCGTCAGGGTGGTGACCAGCACCCGCTCGTCCCGACCGGCCCGGTCATGGATCTCGCCGAGCAGGTCGTCGATCTGACCCTTCGTCGGCTTCACCACGATCTTCGGGTCGATCAGACCGGTGGGCCGGATGATCTGCTCCACCACACCCTCGCTGCGGGAGAGCTCGTAGGCCCCCGGCGTGGCCGAAAGGTACACCGTCTGGCCGATCCGGTCCTGGAACTCCTCCCACTTCAGCGGCCGGTTATCCATCGCGCTGGGCAACCGGAAGCCATGCTCGACCAGGGTCCGCTTACGCGACATGTCGCCCTCATACATCGCGCCGATCTGCGGCACCGTGCTGTGCGACTCGTCCAGCACCAGGAGGAAATCGTCCGGGAAGTAATCGATCAAGCAGTTCGGCGCACTGCCCGCTTCTCGCGCGTCCATGTGCGCGGAGTAGTTCTCGATCCCGGAACAGGATCCGACCTGCCGCATCATCTCGATGTCGTAGGTGGTGCGCATCCGCAGCCGCTGGGCCTCCAGCAGCTTGCCCTGCCGCTCCATTTCGGCAAGCCGGCCGGCCAGCTCGGCCTCGATCCGCTCGATCGCGCGTTCCATCCGTTCCGGACCGGCGACGTAGTGCGTCGCCGGGAAGACGTACATCTCCTTCTCCTCGCGGATGATCTCCCCGGTCAGCGGGTGCAGCGTGTAGATCCGGTCGATCTCGTCACCGAAGAACTCGATCCGGATCGCCAGCTCCTCGTAGACCGGGATGATCTCGACGGTGTCACCGCGCACCCGGAACGTGCCCCGGGTGAAGGCGAGGTCGTTGCGGGTGTACTGGATGCCGACGAACTGGCGCAGCAACTGATCTCGGTCGAGCTCGTTGCCGACCCGCAGGCGCACCATCCGGTCGACGTACTCCTGCGGTGTACCGAGGCCATAAATGCATGAAACGGTCGCGACCACCACGACGTCCCGCCGGGTGAGCAGCGAGTTCGTCGCGGAGTGCCGCAGCCGCTCGACCTCCTCGTTGATCGAGGAGTCCTTCTCGATGTAGGTGTCCGTCTGCGGGACGTACGCCTCGGGCTGGTAGTAGTCGTAGTAGGAGACGAAGTACTCGACCGCATTGTTCGGCAACAGCTCACGGAACTCGTTGGCCAGCTGGGCGGCCAGGGTTTTGTTCGGGGCCATCACCAGCGTGGGCCGTTGCACCTGCTCGATCAGCCAGGCCGTGGTGGCCGACTTTCCGGTGCCGGTGGCACCGAGCAGGACGACGTGCTGCTCGTTGTTCTTGATCCGCTGAGCCAGGTCGGCGATCGCGGTCGGCTGATCTCCGCTCGGCTGGTAGTCGGAGACCACCCTGAACGGAGCAACGGTGCGCTGGAGATCCGTGATGGGTCGCATGTATCAACCGTAAGCGTGCCCACCGACAATCTCATTCCTTCCGCCGGTCGAGCGACTCGATCAGGCGGTCCGGAGCGACTCGATCCGGTCCCGCCAGCAGGCATCGACCTGGGCGATGGTGTCGGCGCGCGGACCCGAGTTGTCGATCCAGACGTCGGCCACTTTGCGCCGCTCGGCTTCCCCGGCCTGAGCCCGGATCCGCGCGACGGCCTCGTCCTCGGTCATCCCCCGGTCCGTGACCAGGCGCCGGATCCGCTCCGGCTCGGGGGCATCGACGACGATCACCAGCTGAAATCCGGGACCGAGCTGGTTCTCCACCAGCAGCGGGATGTCGTGGACCAGCACCGCGTCCGGCGGCACGCTGTCGATCAGCGCCTGGGTCCGCTCACCGATCAGCGGGTGCACGATCGCATTGAGCTGGGCCAGTTTCTCGCCGTCCGCAAAGACGATCCTGCCCAGTGCCGGCCGATCGAGGCGACCGTCCGCAGCCAGCACTTCAGACCCGAACGCCTGGACGACGGCGGCCAGCCCGGGCGTGCCCGGCTCCACGACCTCGCGGGCGACCTGGTCAGCGTCGATCACCGTCGCCCCCAGCTCGCGTAACCGCTCAGCCACCGTCGACTTCCCGGCCCCGATCCCACCCGTCAGCCCAATCCTCATCATCCGCGCATCCTAGGCCGCCGCCAGCACGTCACTTGCCCGGGCTGGGCTGGGGCCCTTAGCTGTTGAGGTCCACGTCGATCGTGAAGGGCACGCTCAACTTCAACCGATCGTGATGGATACCGGTCAACGCGTAGAGGGAGGTAGCGGGGTCCAATTCGTAGACATAGACGACAGGCTTGCCGGCATTGTCTTCGACCCGCCAGAAGTGCCTGATCCCGGCTTTGCCGTACAGCTGAGGTTTCCGCTCACGGTCACGCTCCTCGGAGTCGGGCGAGACAACCTCAACTGCCAATTGGACGACGTCGGCCGGATACCACGTTTCGCTACCGTCCCCTCGCGCCTCAGCATCGATCACCACGAGGTCTGGCTCAGGCCGTTGACGATTGCTGAGCACGATCGACATCTCACGGGTCACGTACACGGTCGGTGGCGCCGTGACCCTGAGACCGGCCTGCAGGAGAAACAAGGTTTCCGCGTGGAAACTCTTCTGCGGACTCACAAAGACCAAACCCCCGTCGATCAACTCTGTGTGCGGGGGCAATCCGGGCAACCGGTCAAGGTCAGCCGCCACGAACCCGCCGTCGGGGCGTAACCACTCTGGTACCGGCTCCACACTCATCCCACACCTCCCCACGTGGTCGCTCGTACACGTGACGCCTCATGCTAAACCGTGTCCGCGGCGGCAGGGCAAAGCGAGCGGAGCCCGGCACCGAAGTGCCGAGCTCCGCTCGTCGAGAAAATGCTCAGCTACCGCCGGTGAGCTTCTCCCGCAGTGCCGCGAGCGCCTCGTCGGTGGCCAGCGTTCCCTCGGCGGGTGCTGCCTCCTCGGAGGAGTAGCTCGACGACGAGGAGGAGGACGACGCCGCGTCCGGGCTACCACCGGAAGCGATGGCCTCGGCCTCGGCGGCCTTGGCCTCCTCGATCTGCTTGCGGTGCGCTTCCCACTTCTGGTGCGCCTCCGCGTACTGCGCTTCCCACGCCTCCCGCTGCGTCTCGAAGCCCTCGAGCCAGTCGTTCGTCTCGGGGTCGAAGCCCTCGGGGTACTTGTAGTTGCCGGCCTCGTCGTACTCGGCCGCCATCCCGTACAGCGCCGGGTCGAAGGTCTCGGCGCCCGCACCGGAGCCGGCCTCGTTGGCCTGCTTCAGCGACAGCGAGATCCGACGACGCTCCAGGTCGATGTCGATGACCTTGACGAAGATCGGGTCGTTGACCTGGACAACCTGCTCCGGGATCTCCACGTGGCGCTCGGCCAGCTCGGAGATGTGCACCAGACCCTCGATGCCCTCGTCCACCCGGACGAATGCACCGAACGGCACCAACTTGGTGACCTTACCCGGGACGACCTGACCGATCGCGTGCGTCCGAGCGAACTGCTGCCACGGGTCTTCCTGCGTCGCCTTGAGCGACAGCGAGACGCGCTCGCGGTCCATGTCCACGTCGAGAACCTCGACGGTGACCTCCTGGCCGACCTCGACAACCTCACCCGGGTGGTCGATGTGCTTCCAGGACAGTTCGGAGACGTGCACCAGACCGTCGACACCGCCGAGGTCGACGAAGGCACCGAAGTTGACGATCGAGGACACCACACCGGAGCGGACCTGGCCCTTCTGCAGGGTCTGCAGGAAGGTCTGGCGCACCTCCGACTGGGTCTGCTCGAGCCAGGCGCGGCGGGACAGGACCACGTTGTTGCGGTTCTTGTCCAGCTCGATGATCTTGGCTTCGATCTGCTTGCCGACGTACGGCTGCAGGTCGCGCACTCGACGCATCTCCACCAGCGAGGCGGGCAGGAAGCCACGGAGACCGATGTCGAGGATCAAGCCACCCTTGACCACCTCGATCACCGTTCCGGTGACGATGCCGTCCTCTTCCTTGATCTTCTCGATCGTGCCCCACGCCCGCTCGTACTGCGCGCGCTTCTTCGAGAGGATCAGGCGCCCCTCCTTGTCCTCCTTCTGGAGAACCAGGGCCTCGATCTCGTCGCCGACGGTTACGACCTCGTTCGGGTCGACGTCGTGCTTGATCGAGAGCTCACGAGAGGGGATGACACCCTCGGTCTTGTAGCCGATGTCGAGCAGCACTTCATCGCGGTCGACCTTGACGATCGTCCCGGAGACGATATCGCCGTCGTTGAAATACTTGATCGTCTCGTCAATGGCTGCGAGGAAGTCCTCTTCGCTACCAATGTCGTTGATCGCAACCTGCGGTGTTGTGCGCGCCTTCTCGGCCGTGCTGGCGGTCATTTAGAGGGGACTCCGATGCGGACTGGAATAGATGGGGTATGGACTGGGCACACCGGGCGGTCCTGGAATTGAGCACGCAGCCCGGCGGCCCCGAGTCGGTGACATACCCCCCGCAGGGCGTCCTGCCATTCGGATCAAGGACGAACACACTCCGCGCTGAACTCACGATCGAGCCAACTCTAGGTACAACCCTAGATGCGCCACCCATACCCTAGCCTGCGTGACAATCGAGGGTCAAAGATGACGGGCGTATTTCCTGACCCGGCGGCGCACCTCCCGCCGCCCGAGGAGCAGGTCACAGATCTGCGCTCGGCGGGCTACCGGCCGGCCGGGGCGAGCGAGAGCGTCCGCGGGAACCGGTCCTGGTGGGACGCCGAGGCCTCGACGTACCGCGCGGAGCACGTCGATCACCTGGCCGGCCGACTGGTCTGGGGTCCGGAGGGACTGGAAGAGGCCGAAGCCGGGCTGCTTGGTGACGTTGCCGGCCGGTCGATCATCGAACTGGGCGCCGGCGCGGGCGACTGCACCGGCTGGCTCCTCCGCGCCGGTGCCCGGGCAGTCGCCACCGATCTGTCCGCGGCGATGCTCCGGCTCTCGCCGTCGCCGTCCCCACCCCGGATCCAATGCGATGCGCGGCAGTTACCGTTCGCCGACCAGTCGTTTGACGTCGCCTTCAGCGCCTACGGTGCGGTGCCGTTCATCGGCGATCCGGAACGACTGTTCGCGGAGGTGGCCCGCGTGTTGCGGCCCGGTGGCCGATGGGTGTTCTCCATCACGCATCCGATCCGCTGGGCGTTCCCGGATGATCCGGGGCCGGGCGGGCTGCAGGTCTTCCGGTCCTACTTCGACCGGACGCCGTACGTCGAGACCGGAGCCGACGGCTCGGTGGCGTACGCCGAACACCACCGCACCGTTGGCGATCGGATCCGGTCGCTGGTCAGCACCGGTTTCGCGGTGCTCGACCTGGTGGAACCGGAGTGGCCGGACACCCTCGAGCGCCCCTGGGGGGCCTGGAGCCCGATGCGTGGCCGGTTGATCCCCGGCACCGCGATCTTCGTCTGTGTGCTGGCCGACCACCCGCGCCCGGCGGCCTAGCGGTCAAGCCCGGGCGGATGGGGTGTCCACCCGGGCTTGACCGCTAGGCGGTCAAGCCTTCTGCTTGCGAGCCGCCCGCGCGCCCTGGCCGTTCTCGCCGTCATCGTCATCGTCGTCCTGCCAGGTGGCCGCCTTCTTCGGCGCGAGCAGGATCAGCGCCATCCCGACCAGGATCAGCACCGCCCCGAGAATCCAGCCGACCAGCGGGCCGGCCGACTTGGCGATCCACAGACCCCGCGCGGCACTGGTGTACTTCTCGACGTTCGCCTTCACGGTGGCGTCCGTGTAGGTGACCGTGCCCTGGATCACCGGGGTCTGCTTGCCCTCGAACACCAGCCGCTGGTTGACAGTCTCGCTGCCCTTGATGATCGCTCCCGAGTGCGGCTCGATCCACAGCGTGCGGGTGGTGGAGTACACCCGGTCGGCATTGACCGAGGGCTGCTCGGGCAACTGCATCAGGCTGCCGGGGACTTCCTGCTGCTTGATCACGACGTCAGTGATCGGCTGCACGAAGCGGTACGTGGCCA
>JANNPJ010000662.1:0-13319 GCA_031400005.1 Kineosporiaceae bacterium
GCTCCCAGCGCCCGACTGCGTGACGGCCTCCTACGACCAAAGATCAACGACGTCAACGGGCACCCGGAACCCCATTTTCAGCCCGGAACGGGCCGCCCCACCAGAGGGGCGCCCAGGACTGCGTGCCTGAGTGGCCCCACAGCACTCGCGCGGGTCTGATCAAGACGCCGTCAGCCGGTGGAACCATCGTCGTCCGGGATGTGTCACTTCGTGCATGATCACCGTCAGAGCGTGACCAGGCCAGCGCCGGCACGTTAGGCGTCGCGGCGGGTGAGGACGACAAGTCCGCCGACCAGCACCACGATCACCCATCCAGTTAGTACGAACAGGCCCGGCCAGGGCGACAGCAGGAGGAATTCTCCGGCGTCCGGCAGTTGCGTATAGACCGCCTGGGCTGCCGCGACGGGTACGTAGGGAAGCACGGTTTTCTCCGTCTCCGCAGGCAATGCCGGTGACAGCATCGCCGGCAGGATCAGCAGGACAACCACGAAAGCCGTGATCGACGAGGCGGTGTGACGGAGGAGCGCACCGATGCCCAGCCCGATCAATCCCATCGCCGCCGGGTACACGCTGGCACCCAGGACTGCCCGCGCCGCTCCGGCATCACTGAGTGTCGCCCCCTCCGCGCCGATCATCTCCTGGCAGGCCAGGAACGCAACCAGCACCGTCGGACCCATCACCGCCACCGTCAGCGTCGCCAGGACCAACGCCTTGGCCAGCAGCAGGGACCACCTCCGGGGTACCGCCGCCAGGCTCGCCCGGATCAGCTCGCTGCTGTACTCGCCGCTGATCTGCAGGATTCCGAACACGCCGATGATCAAGGCGGACAGGTCCAGCCCGATGAAGCTCACATCGATGGCCTTGTCGAGGCTCGGCGACACCTCACCGGAACGGATCTGGCCGCCGTAACCGCGCCCGAAGGCAGCGCTGAAACCCACGGTGAGGATCACCGTGACGGCGAGAATGATCCAGGTCGAGCGCAACGAACGGAGTTTGGTCCACTCCGACCGGACGACTCGGCCAAAAGTCACGCCAGTCATCGTGACCTCCCTGCGCCGGCCCTGTCGGCCACAGCGGCATCGGCATCGGCGGTGAACTCCACCGCTGTTCGGGTGAGTTGCACATACGCCTGTTCCAGCGAGGCCCGCTGAGGGATGAGTTCGTGCAAGACCAGACCCCACTCGGCGGCAAGGTCGCCGATCAGCTCGGCACTCGCCCCGCGCACTCGTAACATGCCCGGCTGAACCGGATCGACCACCGCGGCACGCTCGACGAGCAGCTCCCGTAGCTCGGCGGCCTGTGGCGAGCGGACCAGAACCTCGTCCACTGCGACGCGAGCGATCAGGTCGCTCACCGGGGTATCGGCGAGCAGTCGCCCTCGCCCGATGATCAGGAGGTGATCGGCGGTGACGGCCATCTCGCTCATCAGATGGCTGGAGATCAGCACGGTGCGCCCCTCTGCGGCCAATGACTTCAGCAGGGTGCGGATCCAGATCACGCCGTCGGGATCGAGCCCGTTCACCGGCTCGTCCAGGATGATCACTGCGGGGTCGCCGATCAGCGCGGCCGCAATCCCCAGTCGTTGGGCCATCCCCAGCGAGAATCCGCCTGCCCTGCGGTGCGCCACGGATTCCAGACCGGCCATCACCAGGACGTCGTCCACCCGGGACGAGGAAATTCCGTGCGTCTGGGCCAGCGCCAGCAGGTGATGAAAAGCGCTACGGCCCTTGTGAAATGACTTGGCCTCTAACAAGGCGCCGGCTTGCCGCAACGGAGCGGCGTGTCGCGCGTACGGGCGACCGGCGATCGTCGCGGTCCCCGAGGTCGGACGGTCCAGCCCGACAATCATCCGCATCGTGGTGGACTTACCCGCGCCGTTCGGCCCGAGAAATCCGGTGACCTGGCCGGGGCGGACTGTGAAGGACAGTTCGTTGACGGCGATTGTGTCGCCGTATCGCTTGGTGAGTTCGTGGATTTCAATCATGGGCTCCACTGAAGCCGGTCCCCGCCCAGGACCGACAGCGCCGACCGCCGGGTACCGACCGGACGAAAGATGCTCAGGGACGAGGCGGAAACAACTTTGGCCGCCGGGAAACCTACTTTCGTAGGGACTTCGAGCAGGCAGCCAATCGGAGCCGTGGATCGGCATCGATGACGGCACCGCCCGCGTACCGTGGTGGCGTGGACACGGTGATCAGCAGGCTGCGGTGGCGCTGGTTGCGGAGGCGACCGGGCCGCGCGGTGGTGCAGGACGTCGGTGTGACGGCAGCCGCTGTGTTCATGTCGGTGCTGGTGATGCGGGTTCCGGCGCCGATCCTCGAACCGCTCGGTGGTGCCACGACCGCGGGCCAGGTCGCGCTCGCGGGATGCTTGCTGTGGCGGCGACGGGCGCCACTGATCGTGCTCTGGATCACCACGCTCGCTGCCGGGGGCATCACGCTGCTGGAGACGGTGTCGCCGGGCAGCCTCGTGCCCCCCGATCTGGAGCCGACCAGGCTGCCGTGGATCCCGCCCGCAGCGCCGTTCGCGGTGTACAGCGCGATGGTCTACGGCCGGGATCGGCGCCTCGCCTGGGTGGCCGCGCTGGCCCTGACGGTTCTCGGTTGGCATTTCTGGGATGCCCCGGCGGATGCCCGGTGGCCGATCCAGAGCGTCTTGTTCATCGGTGGCCCTGCCCTGCTGGGGATGTACGTCGCTGCCCGGCAACGCCTGTTGAGCTCCCTCCTCGACCGGGCCGAACGCGCCGAACGGGAGCAATACCTGCTTGCCGAGCGGGTTCTCGCCGAGGAGCGCTCGCGGGTGGCGGCGGAGATGCACGACGTCGTCACACATCGAGTCAGTTTGATGGTGCTGCAGGCCGGGGCCCTGCGGATCAGCAGTCACGACGACGACGTCCGGGCGGCGGCCGAGGAACTGCGAAAAACCGGGTGCCGGGCGCTGGAGGAACTGCGGGATCTGGTCGGGCTGTTGCACGGAACCGCCGTCGGCGTCATCGACGAGCCCTCGCCCGGACAGCCCGGCGTCGAGAGCGGGTCCGACATCCCCCATCCGTCCAACATGCCCGGTGCACCGCAGGTCTCGCAGCCGAGCACGGTCGCGAACCTGGCCCGGGTTCCCACCCTGGCCGAATTGGTGGACGAGTCGCGGTCGGTAGGGGTTCGGGTGGAACTCCTGGAGGAGGGCAGCCCGGCCGTGATCGCGCCGATCATCGCCCGCACCGCGCACCGCGTCGTCCAGGAGGCCCTGACCAACGTGCGCAAGCACGCTCCCGGGGCGAGCGCACACGTGAGCGTCCGTTACCTGCCGATCGGGGTCCGGCTCAGCGTCCGGAACACCGCGCCCACGCGGTCGGTCGATTCAGCGCTGACCACTGCGGGCTCCGGCACCGGGCTGACCGGCCTGCGACAGCGGATCGAACTGGTCAACGGCTCCCTGGAGGCCGGGCCAGCCCGCGATCGGGAGCACCTCGGCGGATTCGCGGTCGAGGTGACCCTGCCCGCCGACCTGGCGACCGCTGCGAGGGTATCCCCGTGAGCCGTGAACTGACCCGCGTGCTGGTGGTCGACGACGAGCCGATGGTTTGCGCGCACCTGACGACGATCCTCGGCTCGGTTGCCGATATCGAGGTCGTCGACCAGGCGTACGACGGGGCGGCTGCGGTCGACTCCGTCCTGAGACATCGACCTGACGTCGTCCTGATGGATCTGCGGATGCCCGGTGTGGACGGCTTGACCGCGATCGAGCGGATCGCCGCGTTCCGCAGTCCCCCGGTGATCGTGGCGCTCACGACCTTCGACGCCGACCAGTACGTCTTTCGCGCGCTGAACGCCGGAGCCGCCGGCTTCCTGCTGAAGTCCACCCCGCCGGAAGACCTGATTGATCTGGTCCGGGTCGCCGCCGACGGGCACACCGTGCTCTCCCCCGCCGCGACCCGACGGCTGCTGGTGACTGCCGGCGAACAGCAGCGGTCCCGGGACGACGGCCGCGCCCGGCTGAGCGAACTCACCGAACGGGAAATCGAGGTTCTGGTCGGGATCGGCCAGGGGCTGTCCAACGCGCAGATCGGCGCCCGGCTGTACCTCACCGAGGCCACCGTCAAGGGTTACGTCTCCCGGCTGCTGACCAAACTGGAGTGCACCAACCGCACCCAGGCCGGACTGCTCGCTCACCAGGCCGGGCTGCTCACATCCTCGCCCAAGCGCCCGTGATGAGAGCGGGCAACCGCGCATGATCACGGCACGATGGTTAGACCGAAACTCGTTGCGGCTCGGCCGGTTCCGGGGCCCTGTCGGACTCGGGCAACAGAGCGGGAAAGGCCACTTCGACGAAGAGCCCGCCGGACAGTCGCGGCTGCACCGTCAGGGCGGCATCGTGCGCCGAGGCGATCGCATTGACGATTGACAACCCCAGCCCGTGATGGCCGTCGTCGGCGACCCGGTGCAGCCGCTGGAACGGTTCGACCAGGCGCTCAGCCTGCTCCGGTGTGATGATCGCACCGCTGTTCGCGATGAAGAACACCGCCTGTCCGGGCTCGGACCGGGTCCCGATCTCCACCCAGCCGCCCGGCTTGTTGTGGTGCACGGCGTTGTCCAGCAGGTTGGCGACCACCCGCTCGATCAGCACCGGGTCGCCAAGGATCATGACTGGTGAGATCACCGCATCGATCTGCCGGCCGAGTCGCTCGATCTCCGGGCCCCGGTCCCGCAGCACCCGCTCGGTAAGCGCGCCCAGATCGACCGGCCGATACCGGTCTCGGCCGTGCTCGCTCTCGGACAGCGTGATCAGCGATTCCAGCAACCGCCCGCGCTGCTGGCTGATCGCCAGCAGGCGCTGGAAGTTCACCCGGAATGATTCCACCGTGGCGTCCGGGTCGATCAGCGGTTCCTCCAGCAGGGCATGTTCCACGGTGAGCGGGGTGCGTAACTCATGCGCGGCGTTCGCGACGAACCGCTTGTGCCCCTCCAGCGCCACTTCCAACCGGGCCAGCAGCCCGTCGATGGTGTCCGCGAGGTCCTTGATCTCGTTGCGACTGCCCGTGACCGCCAGCCGCTCATGCAGGTTGCGCGCGGAGATCTGGCGAAGGGTGGTGGTCATCGTCCGGACCGGGCGCAGCACTCGGCCGGCGATCAGCCACCCCAGCACGATCGACACCAGCGCCATGATCACCAACGCGATCCCGGCCAGAACGGGGAGACTGTCCGCTCCAGATTGCCCGTCGTCCATGAAGACCGGCGTACCGTCCGGGCGAAGCGGCTTCGTCAGGCGTGGGTCGACCGGCCACGAACCATCGGGCAGCCGCTGCATTGGCACGTCCTGGGAGCCCTCGATCAACAGATAGGTAATCAGCAGCAGCACCACCCCGGACACCACCGACAGCACACCGTAGAACAGGGTGAGTCGTAACCGCAGGCGCAGGGGGACGTCGGTAGCGAACCCGGCCCGGGCTCTCAGCGAGCCCAGGAAAGACATCAGATCCGGTACCCGCCGCGAGCAATGGTCTCGATCAGTGGCGGGTCACCGAGCTTCATCCGCAGCCGGTTGATCGTGGCCTTCACCGTGGTGGTGAACGGGTCGATCGCCTCGTCCCAGACCCGTTCCAGCAGTTCCTCGGCCGACACCAGCCGATTCCGGCCGGCGAGCAGGTATTCGAGCACGGCAAACTCCTTGGGGCTCAGCGCCAACCGCACTCCGGCGCGGGTGACGATCCGCAGCGAGGGATCGAGCCGGAGATCGCCGTGCACCAGGACCGGTGGCGTGGCGGGCTGGGAGCGCCGTCCGAGCGCACGAATCCTTGCGACCAGTTCGGCGAAGGCGAATGGCTTCGGCAGGTAGTCGTCGGCACCCAGGCTGAAGCCGTCGACCCGATCGGCGATCGTGCTGGAGGCGGTCAGCATCAACACCCGGGCGGAGGACGCCCGCGCCACCAGCGACCGGCAGACGTCGTCGCCATGAACGCCGGGAAGATCCCGATCCAGGACGACGACGTCGTAGTCGACCACCGCACCGCGCTCCAGCGCATCGTCGCCGTCGTAGGCGACGTCCACCGCCATTCCCTCCCGGCGCAGCACCCTGGCCACCGTATCGGCGAGTTCGGCGTGATCCTCAACCACCAACACCCTCATTGCGCGTCCCCTCAGCGGATCAGGTTCTCGATTCGAGGTTATCCCGCAGCCGTCACAACGCGGTCACAACATCGCTGACCGGGTTGTGACCGCCTGCCCTCTAGAACTGCCCTATCCACATTCCATTCGAAGCGAATGCCAATCATCTGAGGTGAGGGAACGTGATCCCAGTACTGGAAACCGAAGGCCTCGGTAAGCGGTACGGCCGCAAGCAGGCCCTGAGTGACTGCACCTTGACCCTCCCGCCGGGCCGGATCATCGGCCTGGTGGGGCCCAACGGCGCCGGCAAATCCACCCTCCTCGGGCTGGCCTGCGGGCTGATCCGACCCACCACCGGCTCGATCAAGGTGCTCGGCGAGCGCCCCGCCGCGAATGCGGGCCAACTAGCCAAGGTGGGTTTCGTCGCCCAGGACACCCCGGTCTATTCCGGCCTATCGGTCGCCGACCACCTGCGGTTGGGCGCCCGGATGAACCCCGGCTGGGACCAGGAACTCGCGCAGCGGCGAATCAAGCAGCTCGGTCTGGACCCCGCCCAGCGGGCCGGGTCTCTCTCCGGCGGCCAGCGCGCCCAGCTCGCCCTGACCATCGGTGCCGCCAAGCGCCCCGAGCTGCTGATCTTCGATGAGCCGGTGGCCTCCCTGGACCCGCTGGCCCGGCGCGCCTTCCTGCGCAACCTGTTGGAGTTCGTCGCCGAACTCGATGTCAGTGTGGTGCTCTCCTCGCATGTGCTGAGCGACCTGGAGCAGGTCTGCGACTACCTGGTGGTGCTGGTCGCCTCCCGGGTGCAGCTCACCGGCGAGGTGCAGGACCTGCTCGCTGTCCACTACCAGCTGTCCGGCTCCCGCGCCGAGGTGGCCGCCCTCCCGGAGACGATTGAGGTGATCCAGGCCGAGCACACCGCCCTGCGCAGCACCCTGATCGTCCGCTCCGCCGAGCCGATCCCGCCGTCGATCCTTGGCGCCGAACCCATCTCGCTCGAGCAGATGACCATGGCCTATCTCACTCGTGCCACCGAGATGTCCGAAACTAGTTTTGCTACAAAGGCTTTGGAGGTTCAGCGATGATCTGGCTGACCTGGCGGCAGTTCCGCACACAGTTTCTGGTCACCACTGTCGCACTCGCTGCGCTGGCGACCTACCTGTTCTTCCTCGGCCGGGGAATTCACGACTTCTACGACACCCAGATCGTCGGGTGCGCGGGTGATGCCTGCGCCAATGCGCAGAATGTGTTCGAAGACAAGTATTTTGACAAGCTCATGCTGATCGGTGCCGCCCTGATCGGGATTCCCGCCCTCATCGGAGTTTTCTGGGGGGCGCCGTTGATTGCTCGCGAGGTGGAGACCGGTACCCACCGGCTGGTCTGGAACCAGAGCGTGACCCGGGCCCGTTGGCTGGCGGTAAAGCTCGGGTTCATCGCGCTTTTCAGCCTCGCTGTGACCGGGCTGCTCAGCTTGCTGCTGAGCTGGGCGGCGCAGCCGATCGACACGTTGTTTGGTAGCCGTTTCTCGCCGATGACCTTTGACTCCCGCGACATCGCCCCGCTCGGGTACGCCGTTTTCGCTTTCGTTCTCGGCACCACCATCGGGCTCCTGATTCGCCGCACCCTGCCGGCAATGGCTCTTACGTTAGCGATCTTCATTGCCGTGCAGATCGTGATGCCGACCGCGATCCGCCCGCATCTGATGTCACCGGTGACCGCTTCCGTGGCGTTCAGCAGCGACCTCCTGCAGAAGCAGCAAGTGGATGGCCTCGGTTCCAGCGGTGAGCACAAAGACAGCGACACCGCACCGGTGGGCATCTCCGGCTACAACATGCCCGGGGCGTGGATCCTGTCGTCGTCCTTCCTCGAACTCGTTCAAGCCGACGGCAGCGCCTTCACTCAAACCGAGATGAGGGCGTGTATGACCGGGGATTTCGACAAGGACTTGGCCTGCCTGGCCACGAAGAACCTGCATTTCGACATCACCTACCATCCCGCCAGCCGGTACTGGGCCTTCCAGTGGATCGAGTCTGCGATCTTCCTGGCCCTCGCCCTTGCCCTGGCCGGCTTCTGCTTCTGGCGCATCCCCCGCGGCGTCACGTGACAATTCCCCGTCCCTGGCTGCCCGGTTGGCCGAAACAGACCTAGCAGAAACCACTCTTGGAGATTTCTCGATGATTTGGCTGACCTGGCGGCAATTCCGCCCACAGACTCTGATCACCCTCGCCGTGCTGATCCCGCTCTCGATCTATTTGATCATCCAGGGCCGGGGAATCCACGACTTCTACGACTCCCAGATCGCCGGCTGCCAGGGCGACGCGTGCGCCACTGCCCTAGACCTGTTCGAAGACAAGTACGAGGCTTCAATCACCTTGATCGGCGCGCTTCTGCTTGGGGTACCAGCGATCATCGGCATCTTCTGGGGTGCACCGCTGATCGCTCGGGAAGTGGAGACCGGCACCCACCGGCTGATTTGGAACCAGAGCGTGACCCGCACCCGCTGGCTCGCGGTCAAGCTCACCATGATCGCCCTGTTCAGCCTGGCCGTCACCGGACTGCTCAGCCTGCTGCTGAGCTGGGCTGCCCAGCCGTTCGACAAAGTCCTCGGCAGCCGATTCGCGGCCATGACGTTCGACTCCCGCGACATCGCCCCGCTCGGCTACGCCGTCTTCGCCTTCGTTCTCGGCACCACCGTCGGGCTCCTGATCCGTCGCACCCTGCCGGCAATGGCCCTCACCCTGGCCATCTTCGCCGCCGTGCAAATTGTCATGCCCTCGATGATCCGCCCCCATCTGATGTCACCGATTACCGCGTCGGAGGCGCTCACCGCCGAAACCATTGACCGCGCAAAGGGATTCGGCTTCATGAGCGAGGACGGCGATGGTGGCGGCACCACCCCGATGAGCCTCTTCGGCTACACCAAACCCGGCGCTTGGGTCATCTCGCCGATTCGTCTTCCCATCCTTAAAGCCGATGGCAGCGCCTACACCAAGGACGAGAACAAGGCGTGCTTCACCGGCAGCCCACCCAAGGACTTCACGTGCTTGGCCGCGAAGAACCTGCACTTCGACCTCACCTACCACCCCGCCAGCCGGTACTGGACCTTCCAGTGGATCGAAACCGCGATCTTCCTGGCCCTCGCCCTTTCCCTGGCCGGCCTCTGCTTCTGGCGCATCCCCCGCGGCGTCACCTGAGCCGGTCAGCTCCCCGCCCGTCGAGTCAGCGGCCGCCGAAGCCGCGGCCACCGGCCGGGGCTTCGCCGGCGGTGACGGTGGTAGCGGCGCTGGCGGAGCCTAGGGTGCCGGTGGCGGCCAGGCCACCGATGCTGGTTCCGGAAGCCACCCCGCCCGAATAGATCGTGTACTTCTCCCCGGCCTTGATCGCGGACGAGGAGAAGACCAGATTCTCCATCGACTTCGAGGTGACGAAGCTGGCCACCACCTTTGTGTCTGAATCGACCACCTGAAGCGTCGTGCCCGCCGCGACGGTCGAGTCCAGGGTGGCCGAGAGCCAGCCCTGAGCCGAATCCGTGCCTGGCGCAACGGCCATGCCGGAACTACCGGCGGCCAACAGCACGCCACCGCTGATCTCGAACGTCCCATTGACGTCGAGGGCTCCGTTGCCGCCCTGCTGAGGCCCGTTGACCACGACGGTGCCACCGGTGATCGAGGCCGTGCCATTGGAATCCAGGCCGTCACCCTCGGAGTTGATCACCAGCGTGCCTCCGGTCACCACCACCGAGAAGTCACCGACCGACTCACCACCACCACCGCGGGCCGGCATTCCGCCGGTGTCCGCGTCCTCGGCCGTGGCACCGGAGGCATTGACCCCGTCATCGCTGGAGACGACAGTGACGTCGCCGCCGTTCACCGTGATGTGCGCACCCTCCAGACCCTCGGACGCTCGGGTGATTGTCACCGTCCCCTTGTCGACCACCAGTGCACCTTCGGCGTGCACCGCGTCGTCCGTACTGGCCAGGCTCAGCTCGGCGCCGTTGACGTGGACCGCGCCATCGCTGTGAATGGCGTCATCGGAGGCATCGACGGTGACCGTGCCACCTTCGAGCACGCTGATCACGCCTGACTTGAGACCCTTGGTGGAGGTTTCGTCGGTTGGTGTGACCGAGCTACCACCGCCACTGGTGACCGCGAGAGTGCCGCCGGTGACCACCAGATCGGTGACGGCGTCTGCGCCGTCCCCCTTGGCGGTGACCTTCACCGTTCCGCCGGTGACCGCGATGTAGCCGGAGTCGGCGTCATCCTCGTTGTCGGCCTTCAGCCCGTCACCACCGGCGGTGACAGTGATCGTGCCACCTTTGATCACCAGGTAGTCCTTGCCCCGGATCCCGTCGTCGACCGCAGTGGCCGTGACGTCGCCGGATTCGATCACCAGACCGTCCTGCCCGGCGATCGCATCGTTGCCGTTGCCGTTCACGGTCAGTGCTCCGGTTCCGGTGATCGTCAGATCGGCGGAGCTGTAGAGGGCGGCGTTCACCTCGGCATCCTCAGCGTAGGAATTGCTGTCGCCCAACGTGTTCTGGCTACCCTCGGCGAGAATGACGACGAATTTGTCGGCGGCGGTCGCGGCGATCGCGGCCGTCGACGAACTGGTGATCTGGGCGCCGTTGAGAATGAGTTTCACGGTGGCGTCCGGGGCGTTGATGACGATCTGACCGGCCAGTGTGCCGCTCAGTCGATAGGTACCGCCCGCAGTGATCGTCACGGTAGCGTTCTTGATCGTGACACCGTCACCACTCGCGGTCGCCGAGGTGCCAGTGAGCTTGATGTCGACGACCTCGGACTCCTGATAGGTCGCATCGGCGTCCTCGGCATGGTCGGCCTGGTTGGCGGCCAGCACTTGCGCGGCGGTCTGGGCCGCACTGACCGTTGAGGCCTGGGTCGCCGACACGGCAGCGCCGCCGGACCCGGTGGCACCGTTGGCGGAATCGGTGGAGCAGCCGGCCAGGGCGGCAGCTGCGAGCGCCATCGAGGCGACAGCGGCAACCGCATGCATGCGGATCTTCATGATGGTCCTGCTTTCGTCGCGGTGGGAAAATCCGTCAGAGTATGAAAATGAGCCCGTAACACCGGCGTCCAATGGTTGGCCGGCAGTTCGGGGCGCAGCGCGGCCAGCCCGGTGGCGTATTTCGACAGCGAACACGGTCGGTACTTGAGTGACCAGAGCAGCCGATCGACGTCCGAAACTCCCCGCGCCGACTTGGTCTCGACGATGGCGCGATCCAGCGTGCGGGCGGTGGTATCGCCGGGCAGGCTCCAGTTGAGCCCGCGGTCAATGGTCACCCGACTGCCGGTCGACGGCAGGAAGAGCGTGGTTCGCCGGTAACCGGTGATCAGTACCGGATCGAAGCGGAACCGCTCGGAGTCGATACCGGCCGCGGTGAGCACTGCATCCGCGTATCCCCTCGCGTCGGCGTTGAGAGTCCCGTCGTCCTGGGCGCCGCCGGCGACGTAGGGAATCCGCTGCTTGACCGTGGTCCCCCGCTGACCGCGGATCTTGACCTCGAGGAAGTGCTGGTCCGAATCAAGATAACTGCGGATCCTGAGCTTGAAGCGGCGACGCCGACGATGCGCGGTCGCCAGATAACTGTCCAGCTCCGGGGTATCGAAATAGAGAGATCGGTAGGTGAATTCTCGGCGCCCGTCGATCTGGAGCACGTGCACGTCGTCGGTCAGTCCGGCCAGCACGGACGGCAGGTCAGCGGTCGGCAAGATGTACTTGCGGTCCAGCCGGGACAGCAGCGGTGCCCGCTGAACGAGTTCATCCAAGGCGATCGGACGCAACCGCTCGATCACCCCACGACTATTGACGGTGACCTGCTCGGCGGCCGCCCTTGGCGCGGTAACGGCCGTCATCCGGCGGTAGTCCGCTCGAACATCGCGTTCACCGGCGGAGAGACCGGGATCGCGTCGTTCGGAGTGGATTGCAGGCCGATCCGCTGGTCGACCCGGTCCTTCTCAACCCGGTCCTTCTCAACCCGGCCCTTCTCAACCCGGCCCTTCTCAACCCGGCCCTTCTCAACCCGGCCCTTCTCAACCCCGTCCGGTTCGACCCGCTGCCTGTCGATCCGGTACCTGACCTCGATCAGCGTGGTGTCGTTGACCAGGTCGACGTGCTTGATCGTCAGGTTCACGATCCGCGCTGAGAGCACAGCTTCCAGGTGCGAGCGCAGGGCGTTCTCGTCGGTGTGCGCGACGTCCAGGTGCATCGTCTGCTGCCGGTACCGGCTGAACAGCCGCGGGTGGTCACCGATGATCAAGGCGGCGGTGATCAGTACCATCAGGCTGGCCGCGCTCGCGTCCAACTCCGTACTGAGCCCGGCGATCAGGCCGAGGGCCAGGGCGGCGAAGTAGTAGGCGACCTCGTGCTGGGCGATCTCGTCCGAGCGGAGCCGGATGATGGAAAGGACGCCGAACAGGCCAAGCCCCAGTCCCGCCCCGACGGTCGAGGAGCCGAGGGTCATCGAGACGGCCAGGACGCCGATGTTGACCCCGAGGAAGGCGACGACCAGGTCGCGACGGTGGTGACGGGGAAAATAGATGCCGAAAGTCAGGATTGCGATGGCGACGCAATCGACGGCGATGAGCATCAACTGGTTCACGGGAAGTCCTTCATCAGGAGTTGGCTACCCGTTCATTCAGTCTCACCATCCTGAACATCTCCTGAGGTAAACCTGTGCGACTGCCCTGCCGTGGCCCTGCTGGCCAATTCCCCGGCGGCAGCAAAGGGTCTCGCACTCTTGCCCGCGATCATGCATGGTTGCTCGGAGAGCGCGCCGACGTGGGCTGAGTTCACCCCGTCGTGATCAGTCGAAAACAAGATCAGGGAGCCCATTTTGGTGGCGGACGGGAGTATGGCTTGAGCATCGCCGCGCAGGGTCGGTGACTGGGCCGAAACCCGCACCCACTCGCGGCTGGCCGCGAGACCGCACCTGCAACAACTCAGGACCCGCAGCGTTTCCCCACCTCCTTGACCCTGCTGGCGAATGCGGAGCACGATTCCTACCGTGACCTTGCACGAACTGACACCAGCGCCGGGAGCGACATGTCACTTTGTGCATGATCACCGGAGGATTGCGGCGCCTTTGAATTGACCAACAGGGTCGATCAGGCGCGATTGCAGGCTCAGCCGTGGGCTAAAAGCCGATCGGCAGGCCGGCGTAGTTCTCCGCCAGTCCTCGCGCGGCCACTTCGCTGCCGC
>JANNPJ010000668.1:0-18983 GCA_031400005.1 Kineosporiaceae bacterium
TCATAGCGGACTTTCTGATGTCTCGCGAGAACGCCGATGAGTTGATGTACGAAGCTGGTAAGACCGCCGCCTGAGCCCGGCGGCTGTTCTACGAAGACGGCTACTACCGAAGCACGGCCATCACTTGGCAGCCGAGGTCCCCAGACGCATCCGGCAACCCAGGAGAGTTACGCAGAAACTCGGCTCAGGTCGAAGTCCGCGCCGGTCTTCTTCCGGATCTCCGCCAGAGTGACGTCAGGAGCAATGGCGACGAGCGCGAGACCGGCCTCGGTGACGTCAAAGATGGCAAGGTCGGTAATGATCCGGTCGACGACCCCGGCACCGGTCAACGGCAGGGTGCACCGCTCGACGATTTTCGCCGACCCGTCCCTGGCCAGATGATCGGTGATGACCACGATCCGTTTGGTGCCGGCGACCAGATCCATCGCCCCGCCCATGCCCTTGACCAGCGCCCCGGGCACGGTCCAGTTCGCCAGGTCGCCGTTGGCCGCAACCTGGAGGGCACCGAGCACCGCGATGTCGATGTGCCCGCCGCGAATCATCGCGAAAGAGGTTGCCGAATCAAAGAAACTCGCACCCGGATTCACCGTCACGGTTTGCTTTCCGGCATTGATCAGATCGGCGTCCTCGTCACCGTCGAACGGAAACTGGCCCATCCCGAGAATGCCGTTCTCACTCTGCAGCGTCACCCTGACGCCGTCGGGGATGTGGTTGGCGACCAGCGTTGGAATGCCGATGCCGAGGTTGACGTAGTCGCCGTCCTTCAGTTCCTGAGCGGCCAGCGCCGCGCATTCGTTCCGACTCCAGGCCACGGTCTGCTCCTCAGGTTCCGGCGGTGACGCGCGGGCGTACCGTCCGCTGCTCGATGTCCTTGACCCGATCGCGGGCCTGCACCAGATGAGTGACAAAGACCCCGGGCGTGATCACCAGGTCCGGGTCGAGATAGCCGTCGAGCAGCACCTCGGTCTCCACCACGCTCACCCGGCCACAGGTGGCGACCAGTGGGTTGAAATTCCGCGCCGCGAACCGGTAGCGGAGGTTACCCGCACGGTCGGCGGTGTGCGCATGCACCAGCGCCAGATCGGCGACGATGCCCCGCTCCAACACGTACGTCACGCCGTCGAACTCGGCCAGCGGCTTGCCCTCGGCCACCGGGGTGCCCACCCCGGTTTTCGTATAAAAGGCGGGAATCCCGGCACCACCGGCCCGCATCCGCTCGGCGAGTGTCCCTTGCGGGGCGAACTCGACCTCCAACTCGCCGGCCAGATACTGCCGAGCGAAGAGTTTGTTCTCCCCCACATACGAGGCGATCACCTTGCGGACCTGATTGTTTTCCAGCAACAGGCCGAGACCTTTGCCGTCGACGCCCATGTTGTTCGAGACGATGGTCAGATCCCGGACGCCGCTGTCGCGGACCGCCTCGATCAGGTCGGTCGGGTTACCGCTCAAGCCGAAGCCACCGACAGCGATCGTCAGACCGTCCCGCAGCACGGCGCTGAGCGCCTCGTGAGCTGTGCCGACAAGCTTGGACATTTCCACTCCCTCTGCCTACGTCCGGTGAGTGACCGTCGATTGAAGTCAAGATGGAGACCAAGCGCCGGTCAAGCCACCGACATCGATCGCTCTCGAACCTCTCGCCGGGTGAACGGCTGCGAGCAATGCGTCCATTCAGTGAACGCTATGCTGACGGGATGGACAGCGCGGCGCCGCACGTCGTCGGTCGAGTCGCCGCCCTGCTGCGTGGGCTCTCCCGATCCCCCCGGGACGGGTCCACGACGTCCGAACTGGCTCGCTCGGCGGGCCTGCCCCGCCCGACCACCCACCGGTTGCTGATGTCCCTGGCCGAGGCCGGCTTCGCCGATCGCGAGCAGCGCAGCGGCCGGTGGTTCCTCGGCCCCGAGCTCTACCTCCTGGGCACCGCAGCAGCCGGGCGCTACGACGTGACCGAGCAGGCCAGGCCACACGTCCACCGCCTGGCCACCGAAACCGGAGAAAGCGCCTTCTTCTCGGCCCGGCGCGGCGACGAGACGGTCTGCCTGCTGCGGACCGACGGCAGTTTTCCGATCCGCTCGTTCGTTCTGTACGAAGGTGCCCGATTCCCGCTCGGCGTCGTCTCCGCCGGTCTGGCCGTACTTTCGTTCCTCGACGATCATGAACTGAACGCCTACCTCGGTCGGGTCGACCTGACTGGCGACTGGGGAGAGTCCCATGCCGAGCCCGCGCTGCGCTCCCGGATCGCCGCGACCCGGGAACTGGGATACGCGGTCAACCCGGGGCTGGTGGTGGAGGGCAGCTGGGGGATGGCCGCTGCGGTGTTCGATCGCCTCGGTAACCCCTCCTGGGCATTGACGATCACCGGCGTCGAGTCTCGGTTTCGGGCCGATCGCCGTCCAATGTTGGGCAAACTGCTCCTCGATGAGGCCCATCGCCTCACCTTGGCCTTGTCCCGCGATGCAACCGCCCACCGCTGAGCAGTGGCTCTGAGCAGAGACCGCTGCCCACGCGGGTCTGCGACCGCCTACAGGTTTTCGGCAACCGCGTCGATCAGCTGAAAGCGGACCGGATGGCGAGGGAACACTCGCCGGGATCGCGGTTCTCGGTGGAGGTTGTCATGTCGGACGGAGCACGAGCAGACCAGATTCTGGCTAACAGTGTCGATGCCAAGGTCTTGCTGGGCGTTTTGGCTCAGGTCAGGGGCGGTGACTTCACGGCTCGGATGCCGCTGGACTGGACCGGTCTGGCCGGAAAGGTCGCCGACGGGCTCAACGAGGTAATCATTGCCAACCAGGCGTTCGAGGGTGATTTGGCCCGGGTCAGCCGCCTGGTGGGCAAACAGGGCAAGCTCTCCCAGCGAGTGGCACTGGCCGGATCAAGCCACGGCTGGTCCGAGAGCATCGAGTCGATCAACAGCTTGATCGACGACCTGGTCCGGCCCACCATCGAGATGCAGCGGGTTATCGGTGCGGTCGCCGGCGGTGACCTGAGCAAGAAGGTGTCCGTCGAGGTTCAGGGCGAGATGCTGGAACTGAAGAACACCATCAACGCGATGGTCGACCAGCTCAACGGGTTCATCTCCGAGGTGACCCGAGTGGCCCGCGAGGTCGGTACCGACGGCAAGCTCGGCCAAGCAGCAGCCGTCACCATTGAGGTCGGCGGTGTCTGGAAGGACCTGACCGACAACGTCAACCTGATGGCCGGCACCCTCACCGGCCAGGTCCGTAACATCGCCGAGGTGACCACGGCCGTGGCGAACGGGGATCTGAGCAAGAAGATCTCGATCGACGTCAAGGGCGAGTTCCTGGAGTTGAAGAACACCGTCAACGCCATGGTCGACCAACTCAACGCGTTCGCCAGTGAGGTGACCCGAGTCGCTCGCGAGGTGGGCGTCGAGGGCAAGCTCGGTGGTCAGGCGCAATCGAAGGAGGTCGGCGGCGTCTGGAAGGACCTGACCGACAACGTCAATCAGTTGGCCGCGAACCTCACCAACCAGGTCCGCGCGATCGCCGAGGTCGCCACCGCCGTCACCGAGGGCGACCTCACCCGTCAGGTTCGAGTCGAGGCCAGCGGCGAGGTCGCTGTCCTGAAGGACAAGCTCAACGAGATGATCCGCAACTTGCGGGAGACGACGCGGCAAAACATCGAGCAGGACTGGTTGAAGACCAACCGCGAGCGATTCACCCGGATGCTGCAGGGGCAGCGCGATTTGGCCGCCGTCTCCAGCATGATCCTCTCCGAACTCGCGCCGCTGGTCTCGGCCCAGCATGGCGTCTTCTACTCGATGACCTATCCGGCCGAAGGCGGCGAGCCCGTACTGCAACTACAAGCCGGGTACGGATTCGAGGAACGCAAGCAAATGTTCACCTCCTTCGGGCTGGGGCAAGGACTGGTCGGCCAGTGCGCCAAGGAGAAGAAGCGGATCCTGCTTACCGAGGTGCCGAGCGACTATGTCCGGATCAACTCGGGGCTGGGCGCCGCGCCTCCGTTGAACGTCATCGTTCTGCCGGTGCTGTTCGAAGGCTCGGTCCGGGCCGTGGTGGAACTCGCGTCCTTCTCCGCGTTCAGCCCCACCCACCAGGCATTCATGGATCAGCTCCCGGAAAGCATCGGCCTGGTCCTGAACACCATCGAAGCCAACACCCTGACCGAGAACCTGTTGAAACAGTCCCAGTCGCAGGCCGAGGAACTCCGCCTGCAGCAGGAAGAGTTGCGCGAATCGAACGAGGACCTCGGCCGTCAGGCCAGGCAGTTGGCCGCACAGAACATCGAGGCTGAGCGGACCAACAAGGAAGTGGAGGAAGCGAAGCGACTGGTCGAGGAGAAGGCCGGGCAGTTGGCGGTGTCGTCCAAGTACAAGTCGGAGTTCATCGCCAACATGTCGCACGAATTGCGAACCCCGCTGAACAGCCTGCTGATCCTGGCTGAGCAACTGGAAGCCAACCCCGACCATAACCTGACCGAAATCCAGGTGGAGTACGCGCGAGTGATCCGCGCGTCCGGCCGGGATCTGCTGGACCTCCTCAACGGAATCCTCGAGCTGGCCAAGGTCGAGTCCGGCACCGTGGCCGTCGAGATGACCACGGTCTCGCTCGTTGATCTACGGACCACCCTGCTGCGGGAGTTCGAGCACATGGCCGAGCGCAAGGGCATCACCTACTCGGTCGACTTCGCGCCGGGAAGCCCTCAAAGCATTCCGTCCGACCCACAGCGGCTGCGGCAGATCCTGGCGAACCTGCTGGCCAACGCGTTCAAGTTCACCGAGGATGGCACGATTCAGGTGCTGATCGAGGTCGCCGACCAGGGCTGGAGCCTGGAGACCGAATCGCTCGTTCAGGCCTCTTCGGTGGTCGCTATCGCGGTCAGCGACACCGGAATCGGGATCGCCGAGGACAAGCAGGAGCAGATCTTCGAGGCCTTCGTGCAAGGTGACGGTGCCACCTCCCGGCTCTACGGCGGCACCGGGCTTGGGCTGTCGATCAGCCGCGAACTCGTCGGTCTGCTCGGCGGGGAGATCACCGTCACCAGCGCACCGGGCACCGGCAGCACCTTCACCGTCTACCTGCCCGCCGACAGCGCCGCCGCGGGGAAGGCACCGGACGGCGCTCCCCCGGCCCACAGACTGCCACCGCCACGGCAGGCCGACACGCTGGCCGAGATCCAGCAGCGAATCATCGAACCGCTCCGGGCCGGCTCTGATCCCGACGGGCCGAACGTGCCAGTCAAGGATGCTTTCCGCGGAATGGAGGTACTCGTCGTCGACGACGACTTCCGCAACCTCTTCGCCATGACGGCGCTCCTGGAGAGCGGCTCCGCCAAGGTCACGATCGCGGAGAGCGGGGCCGATGCCCTCGCCGCCCTCCACCGTGAACCGGGGATCGGCATCGTCCTGATGGACATCATGATGCCGGTCATGGATGGCTATCAGGCCATTCGGGCGATCCGGGCGATCGAGCAGTTCGCGGCGCTCCCGATCATTGCGGTCACCGGCAAGGTGGTGGCCGGTGAGCGGCAGCGCTGCCTGGACGCCGGAGCGGATGAATACGTCACGAAACCGGTTGACACCGCTCAGCTTCTCACCGTCTTGCGCCCCTGGCTCCCGACCAGAGCAGTCACGCCATGATCACCACTGGCCCGCCCGTCCCGGTACCGCGTCCTCCCGACGACACCGCGGGATCCGACCCGCCGCCTGTCCCGATCCTGGTGGTGGACGACGACGACACGAAGCGATTCGCGATGAAACTCCTGCTGGCACCGCTCGGCTACGACATCGTTGAGGCCGACTCGGGACGGGCCGCTCTGCGGCGTCTCCTGGCCCAGGACTTCGCGGTGATCCTGCTCGACATTAAAATGCCGGGAATGAACGGGTTCGAGACCGCTGTCCTGATCCGAACCCGAGCACGTTCGGAGGTAACCCCGATTCTGATGAACACCGCCTCCACCAGGGCCGAGATCATGGCGTCGGGAATGTACGGCGACAGCGCCACCGACTTCATGTTCGCCCCGATCGAGCGGGACGAACTCCGGGCAACGGTCACCATGCTCGCAAACCTCTTCCTGAAGGCGCAGGAAATCGCCGCTCAAACCCAAGAGATCCAGGCCTCCTCCGACCGTTGGCGTCTACTTACCGACTCCGCCCCGGTCGGAATCTTCCAGACCGACGAGCACCACCGGTATACCTACACGAACCCGCGATGGAGCGAGATCACGGGGATCCCCTCCGCCGCAGCCCTGGGTCAGGATTGGCGAGTGATTGTGGACCCTGAGCAGGCGTCACGTCTGGTCGCCGGGTCCGGCAAGGAAGTGGCTTCCCGGGCCGAGATCTCCCACCGCGTCGAGATTCGCGATTCCGGTGCCGGCCCGAAAGCCGTGCTGGTAACAACGAAACTGACTCCGGACGGCGACGGCGGGATCACCGGTTGGGTGGGATCCCTGACCGATGTGACTGCGGCAGCGCGGAACGAGCCGACCGAGTCGCATGTCCAGGAAGCGGTGAGTCAGCCCACTGCAGGCGACCAATCGCCGCACTGAGGACTCGCGTCGAGGCGGAATCGGCAGAGCGGGATGATGGGGGCGGCGCTGCTGCGTCACGGCTGAGGCGAGAAGGTGGGTCGGTGACACAGGACACGCAGATCACGACGGCGGAGCAAGCGGCGAACAACGGGTTGGTGCTGGCTTTCGGCTGGCTGCAGGGTGCGGCGAACCGGCTGGAGTACATCCTGGGTCGAGCGATCGAGGAGAAGCACGGGATCAGCCACCTGATGTTCGAGGTGCTGCTGATTTTGGGTCGGGCCGGAGGTTCTGGCATGTCGATGCGAGCCATCGCCCAGGAGCGGGTCCTCACCACGGGCGGGGTGACACGACTGGTGGACCGAATGGAGGCCGCGGATCTGGTGGCCCGCGATGAAAATCCGGGCGATCGTCGGGGACGGCTGGTCAGGCTGACGCCGCACGGCGAGGAGACCGTGGTCCAGGCCGCCCGACTGCACGTGGAGAACGTCCAGCGCCTCTTCCTGGACTCCCTTCCCGAGGCGCATCGAGAGCGATTCACCCGCGATCTGCGCACGGTGAGTTTGGCGGCCCGTGACGCGCTCCCCCGTTTGCGCTGAGCAGCCAGCCGGACGAAGGGGCGATAGGAGGTTTGCCCCTACCGCCCCTTCGTGAGGGACTCTTTTCCCGTCGGCCACAGGTGGAGGCGTGAGAAAGTGGACGACCGAGGAGGACCTGACCATGCGACATGGACCGGGCAATGCCCGCGCTCAGAGGTCGACTATGCGCCAGGAAAACCGGTGGGTCCAGGACTCGTCGCCCTGCGCGAACTGCAGGACGGCCGTGATCACCTGGTTCAGATCGACGACGTCCGCGCCGTAGTGATGATCTGCGGATCCCTCCCGACGTTCGAGCACATACCCGCTGGCTTCGGTGTCGTTCTCCTCGGGGCAGGCCACTTGCACCCACCAACTGCTGGAGCGTTCCACGATCGCGAACCAATTGTCGCCAGACAACCGACGCAGGGCGCGCTCGATGTCGGCTGGTGCCGGATCGATCAAGCGGGAGCCATCGCAACACGCCAGGGTGAGCTGGTCAATGGGCATCGTGGGCTGGGTCACTGCGGATGTACCTCCGGGTCGACGTTCCACCTCGCAGGTTAGCGCCCTGCCTTGCAGAGCCGAGGTCGTCCGCTAGTTGATCTCGCGACGCACCGTCCGGATCAGGCCCGCTACCAGCGGAAGCGCGACCCAGACGACCACCGAGACCAGGATCTGCGGAGTGTGGCCCGACCATTGCGCAGTGAGTATCCAGTTGAAGGTGATCGAGGAGTCGATCCATTCGGCCGATGACTTCAGCACCCGACCGAGCAGGGCGAAGGTGATGGGCAGCGCGAAGTACAAGACAATGGCGGCCGCCGAGTTGTGCAGCAGGGCGCCAAATGCCACTCCGGTAAGGACATTGAGGAGCACGAACAAGAGAAAACCGAGAATGACGCCGCCACTCAGGTTCGCGTCGAGTTCCCGGCCGGAGGCGGCGACCACACCGAGCGCGAGGGCCGTAACCAGCGCGCCGAACCCGACTGCACCGGCAGCCAGCAGCAGCGAAACCGCGACCTTCGCCGTGATGACCCGGGTTCGTCGTGACTCCTGGGTGAACGTGGTGAGGACGGTGCGCTGGCTCCATTCGCTGGTCAGGGTGAGGATCGAGACGATCGGCAACAGGACACCCAGACCGATTGCCGCGTAACCGAGATAGCCCGTGTAGGTCTGGTCGTTGCTCGCCGGGGCAAGCATCGGCACCAGCATCAGCCCAACGGTCGAGACCGCCACCATGGCCAGCAGCCAGCGGGCGGCGCGAGTGTCGGTGGCCTTGCCCCACTCGACCCGCAGCAGGCGGCTGAACGGGATGCCGAGGTCGGCAGCCCCCACAGCTACGTCGTCGGTGCCGAACGGACGGGCGAGCGTGGAACTGCTCATGCTGCTGCCTCCTGCGAGTGTGCCGACTTCGCGGCGGTGAGTGAGAAGAAGAGCTGTTCCAGGCCGCCGGAGTCGGACTGGCGCAGTTCGGTGAGGACGATTCGCCGTTCGAGTGCGATTCGAGCGATCATTTCCGGGGTTACCCGCCCGTCCAGCACATCCACAGTGACCGTCCGATCCGGGCCGGGGACATAGTCGATGCCAGCGGCCTGCAGAGCAGCGCCGAGGGCTTGCGGATCGGTCGTCCGAAGCAGCAGGCTGGAGCTGGCCAGCAACTGGGCGAGCGGACCGGACGCGACGATCGCGCCCTGCGAAATGACGACGAGGTGGTCGACGGTGGCCTGCACCTCATGGAGCAGGTGGCTTGACAGCAGCACCGTCCCGCCCCGGTCGGCGAACTCGCGCAGCAACCCACGCATCCAGGCGATGCCCTCGGGATCGAGCCCGTTCGCCGGCTCGTCCAGGATCAGCACCTTCGGCTCACCGACGAGCGTCTGAGCGATCCCGAGCCGCTGCCGCATCCCGAGCGAGTAGCCCGCTACCCGCCGATCGGCGGCATCGCTCAGCCCGACCAGGCCCAGCAGGTGCGCTACCCGATCTGTCGGCATTCCCGCCATTCGCGCAGCGATGGTCAGGGTGGCACGACCGGTTCGCCCCGGATGCATCGCGGACGGATCGAGCAAAGTCCCGACGATCCGGGTGGGGTTGGGTAATTCGGTGAATGCTCGCCCGTCGATGGTCGACGTCCCCTGATCGGGCCGGGCGAGGCCGACGATCATCTTGAGCGTGGTCGACTTCCCTGCGCCATTAGGCCCGAGGAAGCCGGTGATGGTGCCCGGTGGGCAGTGCAGTGACACGTCACGCACGACCGGCGTGTTGCCGTAACTCTTAGTGAGAGCGGTGGTTGTGATCATGCGGACCAGCCTGGTCGGTCGGTTACCTCCTGGCATCGGCCGCGGCGCCTACGATTGCGCGCAGAACGGAGGGTCATCGGCCCCTCCCGGCACCGCCTTTCGGCACCGGCGGAGCCGACTTTCGTTGGGTGTTGACTGCCCGCCCCGACGGTTACGCTCTGATCATGTCCCGGCCGCGCAGGTCCCTCTCTTGGCCAGGCAGATCTGTATCCCCACCGGACCGGTCCGTGCCCCCGCCGGACCGGTCTGTGCTCCCGCCGGGCAAGTCCTGGGCTCGGCTGTCGGTACCGCTGGTGCCGGCGCTGCTGGCGCCCGTCGACCCGGCCCAACCGGACGCGATCGGTCCCAGAACCGGACGCGACTGGGCCGCCGATGTCGTCGCATTCCTGCTCGCCGTCGCGCTCGGGGCCCTCATCCTGGCCACCGGATGGCAGGACGGCGCGGCGCCCATGTCGGATCGGCAGCTGGTGATCGATGCCAGTTGCGGCCTGATCGCCAGCCTCTCGTTGTGGTGGCGGCGAAGCTGGCCACTCGGCGTCGCGCTGGCGTGCATTCTGCTGGGGGCGTTCTCGATGTCCGCCACCGCGGCCGGGCTGCTCGCGCTGACCTCGCTCGCCGTCCACCGCAACATTCGCCCGGTGCTGATCGCTGTCGCGCTGTGGGTTCCGTCAGGCCTGGTTTTCGCCGTCTACAGCGACCGGAACGACGCGATCTCGGTGGTGCTGGTGGCCACCGCACTCGCACTCGCAGCCACCGCCTGGGGCATGTTCATCCGGGCCCGACGTCAGCTTCTCTTCACCCTGCGTGAACGCGCATTGCGGGCGGAGGCCGATCAGCGGTTGTACGCCGATCAGGCCCGAATGGCCGAGCGGACCCGGATCGCCCGGGAGATGCACGATGTCCTTGCCCACCGGATCTCGATGGTTGCCCTGCACGCGGGCGGACTGGAGGTGCGGCCCGACCTGCCGCCGGAGCAAGTGCGCGAGACCGCCGCGCTCCTGCGCTCGACAGCGCGCCAGGCGCTTGAGGAGTTGCGTAGTGTGATCGGCATGCTGCGCGATGGGCCAGGGCAGGAGACCACGTCGGCCGTTCCGCAGCCGACGCTGTCCGACATCCCTCGTCTGGTCGAGGAAACCCGACGAACGGGCGCCAAGATTGACTTCGAAATGCGGGTGGATCGGCCGGATTCCGCACCCAGCGCACTGGGACGCGACGCCTATCGGATCGTACAGGAAGCGCTCACCAACATCGGCAAGCACGCCCGCGGCACGGCGGGGCGAGTATCTGTCAGCGGCGCGGCCGACAGCGGTCTGCACGTCAGCGTGCGCAACCGATTACCGGTTCACGCCGGCACCGACCCGGCGCTGCCAGGTTCCGGCGCCGGGCTGCTCGGGCTGCAGGAACGAGTGACCCTGGCCGGTGGCACCTTGGTGCACGGCCCGGACGGATCTGGTGATTTCGTGGTAGAGGCCGAACTGCAGTGGTGAGAAAGGGATTTGGTGATGTCGTGAGGAACGCCGGGTTGCCGTGGTGAGGATCAGAGTCCTGCTGATTGATGACGACGCCCTGGTCCGCGCCGGACTGCGGATGATCCTGTCCTCGGCCGAGGATCTGGAGGTCGTGGGAGAGACGGACGACGGCATCCGGGCCGTTGCCGCAGTCCACGAGTATCGTCCGGACGTCGTGCTGATGGACATCCGGATGCCCGAGATGGACGGTATTGCCGCGACCGCCGCGCTGCGACAGCTTCAGGCACCGCCACAGGTGATCGTGCTGACCACATTTCAGGCGGATGAGCAGGTGATGAGCGCGCTGCGGGCCGGAGCCGGCGGATTCCTGCTGAAGGACACCCCGCCGGCCGAGATCATTGCCGCGGTCCGCCTGGTCGCCTCGGGCGACGCGATGCTCTCGCCGTCGGTGACCCGCACGCTGCTTTCGCACGTCGGTGACGCCGAGACGGCCGAGCGCCGCCGCTTCGCCACCCGCCGGCTTGCCGCGCTCACCGATCGCGAGCGTGAGGTGGCCGTCGCGGTGGGCTCAGGCGCCTCCAATGCGGAGGTCGCCGGGGCACTGTTCATGAGCGAAGCAACCGTCAAAGCACATGTATCCCGGCTATTTTCCAAGCTCGAGGTCACCAATCGAGTGCAGATCGCGATCGTCGTCCACGAGGCCGACCAAGCCTGAGCCGAGATCGTCAGCAGACTTATCGGTTGGGCCGAATGGCCCGTTCTGGTTTGATTTTCGTCCGGTCATGCCGATAGGAGGGACGGCGTTACCTGCAGCCGCAGGCGGCGCCATCTTTCTTCGGAGATGCGATGGGCCGGCGTCCTTTCCTTTCGAACTTGTTTTGGAATCTTGAGGGACCCTGATGGCCAATTCGGCAGTCCGTAACCTGCGCGGTTGGCTGGCCGGCTGTCGAAGCTCCCGTCATCGCCGTTGCGGGGTGCTGTGCCCCTGGAAAACCGGTGATACAGGCTCGGATCTGCCCTGAGAACCGGTTTTTGAGGGGCACAGCAGCGATTCCCGACATCCCCCTTGGAGTCCAGAGCGGTGCTGGCCGCCGTCCGGTCTTGGGCTCTCGGGATTAACCAGCAGGGTCTTGAGGTGTTCGTCCGGCGCGGCTTCGATGCCGGAAAAGATCAACGAGACCAAGCGGCGCATCGCCGTCGATACCCTCATAGTGGTGACCTGTGTCATTGGTGTGCCGCACGGCGCCGTTCACTCCCAGTGACGGCCACTGATCGCACCCCGGGACCCCAAGGGAGTTGTGGACGGCGAGAGCATCTGTCAGCGTCCTGCCATGCCCGAGAGCAGCGGTCCCGGCAGCGACGACCGTTTCGATCCGTGGGATCTGGACGACGTCCGGGAGCGGGTGGTCGAGCCCGTGGTCACCAGCCTGATCCGGCCGGCGGACCTGACCAGAATCGACCTCGGATGGGGTCCCAGAGAACCGATCTCCATGCTCCTGCAGGCCGATGACGAGCTGTGGGTGCTGATCGAGGCCGCTGGCTCGACCTGGCACTCGGCGATCTGGCGGATCGAGACTGCCGAGCAATTGCAGACTCTGTCCGACGTCGCCTGGAACTTCGCCGATCAGCTGGAGGATTGGGTCTGTGAGGACGTCTACTGGGGTGAGCAGGCCATCGCGAACGTCGTGATCCCCGCTCGCCGCTCCTGATCAGCAGAGCGCGATCGAACCCAGCCCTACCTAGGAATCACAGCGATCGCCCCACAACGGAATACCTGACGCGTCAGATGCTGTTACCTCAGGCGAATGCCCGCAGACAGCGGGTCTGGCAATCGAGAGGTACCCGCTCCATGAAACTCGTCTACGCGTTCGACGCCTACTGCGGCTGGTGCTACGGATTCGCCCCGACCCTGACCGAACTCCTCCGCCGTCACCCCGACCTGGACGTCGAGGTGGTTTCCGGGGGTCTGTTCACCGGTTTACGCCGGGTGCCGATCCGGGAGTTCGGGTACGTTCAGGGCGCCAATGCCAAGATCAGTGAGCTGACCGGCGTCGAATTCGGACCGGGATACGCACGGCAGATCGCCGACGGCTCGTTCGTGATGGACTCCGAGGCCGCCGCCCGAGGGGTGGCAGCGTTCCGGCAGATCGCACCCGAGCAGATCGTGCACCTTGCCGCCGCCATGCAGCAGGCGTTCTACCAGGACGGCTTGAGCTTGTCCGAGGTGGCGACCTATCGCACGCTCGCCGCTGCGGCCGGCCTGGACTCCGACACCGTGGCTGCCGCGTTCACCGCGCCCGACACGGCCCGCGCCGCGCAGGGCGATTTCGCCCGCGCCGCCGACCTGGGCGCCCACAGCTTCCCCACCCTGCTGGCCATCGACGGCGACCACTCCACGGTTCTGGCCGTCGGCCATGCCGATATCGAGGAGATCGAGCGGCGCCTGGACGCCCTCACCGCCGCCATCTGACCGCCGGGTCCAGGCCGCATTCCTCGCACTGCCTCCAGCTGCACCGCCCGCACGATCTGTTCCATCCCTCCCCGAAAGGAACCCCCATGGGCACCCTCGATTTCACCGTGATCGACCTGGACTTCCCGGTCGGCTCGAAGAACAAGACCGCCACCTTGATCACCGGTGACGAGCAGGCGTTCCTGATCGATGCCGGGTTCACCCGCGCCGACGGCCACCGCCTGGTCGCCGCGATCCTCGACTCCGGCAAGACCCTGAGCACCGTCTTCATCAGCCACGCCGACCCGGACTTCTACTGGGGCGCCGAAGTCATCGCCGACGCCTTTCCCGACGCCCAACTCCTCGCCACCCCCGTGGTGATCGAGCACATCGGCGCCGCGTACGAAGGCAAGCTCAAAGCCTGGGAGCCGGTCGGCGTCAACCGCCCCACCCGCCTGGTCACCCTGAGCCCCCTGACCAGTGACCTCACCTTCGAAGGCCACGTCTTCGAACTCAAGGGCGGCCACCCCACCCTGCCCGACCGGCACTACCTCTGGCAGGCCGAGCACCGCGCCATCGTCGCCGGCGTCCTGCTCTTCCAGAACGAGCACGTCTGGGTCGCCGACACCGCCACCCCCGAAAGCCGCGCCGCCTGGATCACCCTGCTCGACGAAATGACCTCCCTGGACCCGGCCTTCGCCGTCCCCGGCCACCGACTGCCGACCACCAGCCTGGACGCCGGCCCGATCGCCTACACCCGCGACTACCTCACCGCCTTCGAGACCGAGGTAGGCCAGGCCGACAGCGGCGAAGCCCTGACCAAGGCCATGATCGACCGCTACCCCGACGCCGGCATGCTGATCGCCGCCCAACTCGGCGCCAAGGTCGTCAAAAGCGAAATGACCTGGGGCTAAAGAGTCTTCGCCGGTCCGCCACTTCCACCGAAAGGCCGCCACCATGACCGACACCAGCTTCGACACCTCCACCACGCCCGCCGACGTGGTCCGCCGCCAGTACCTCGCCTCCGCCCGCGGCGACCTCGAAGCCCTCCGGGCCACCCTCGCCGACGACGTGGAATGGACCGAAATGGCCGGCTTCCCCCTCGCCGGGACCTACCGCACCCCCACCGGCGTCACCACCGCCGTGATGGAAAAACTCGGCCAGGACTGGGACACCTGGATCGCCCACGACGACACCTACGTCGTCGACGGAGAGAACGTCGTCGTCCTGGCCCGCTACACCGCCACCAACAAAGCCACCAGCAAGAACATCAACGTCCGCGTCGCCCACCACTTCATCGTCCGCGCCGGGCGCATCGTCCGCTTCGAACAATTCGTCGACACCGCCAAAGTCCGCGACGCCATGCCCGCCTGACACTTCCAGACTCAAGCGGCCAACCAGCCCTGAGCAAAGACGTCCCGGCCGCTACGTCCAGCACCGCAGCGACTTCTCATACCAGCAGAAGACGGGCGGCCCAGGAGAGGACGGGCTGAAGGATGCGGTTCCGACTTCAGCGGTGGGCTCACGCCGCCGACTAAGCACCGATGAGTACTTTCGAGGACCCGCGCGCGGCCGCTGGTGATCCGGTCACCGACGGCAGCAAAGACACGCTGCTGTATGAAAGCGGTCGCACGCGAGTGGTCCGTCGACAAATCACCTGCCCGGAGCCGACCCAAGCGTCACCGGAGCTCGGTTACGGGGTGGTTGCCGGGGCGATGGACGTGATCTGGAAGGAACCGCTCGGGTTAGGGGCCCGTGACCGGGTCCGGCACGAATCCGGCATTCTCGGCTGCCTGGCCGGGGTGCCCGGGGTGGCACACCTGGTCTCCCCCGGGCCGGCTCTGGCGGGCGAGTTGGACGGGCTCACGCTGGAGGACGTCGGCGGCGCGACACTGGCCTCAACGCTTGCCGCTCCGGCGACGGCCGGGCATGAGGCGCTGGACCCGGTCGTCTTCGCGTTAGCTCTGGCTCGCGTGCTGACCGGAGTGCACCAGGCCGGAGTGATGCACAAGGACATCAACCCGGCGAACATCCTCCTCGCCGGACCGGAGCGGCGTCCCGTACTGATCGATTGGGATCTGGCCACGACGTTCGCGGTGGAGCGGCCCGGCTTCACGCACGAGAGCAGAATCGTTGGAACACTCGCGTATCTGGCACCGGAGCAGACCGGGCGCACTGGGCGCAGCGTGGATCAGCGCGCTGACCTGTATGCGGTGGGTGCCACTCTGTACGAGGTCGCCGTGGGCCGACCACCGTTCGGCAACGGTGATGCGCTCAGCCTGATCCATGATCATCTGGCTCGGGTGCCGGTGGCTCCGAGCGTGTTGAACCCGACGGTGCCGGCGCTGCTGTCGGACATCATTCTGCGGCTGTTGGAGAAGGAGCCAGATCGGCGGTACCAGAGCGCCCAGGGCCTGGCCCATGACCTAGCTCGGTTGCATGCCCGATTTCAGGATGCCCGGTTGCAGGCCCGCACTGAGGACTCCGTCGTGGAGTGCGGTCAGGTCCAGTTCGCGCTGGGCGAGCGGGACTTTCCGATCCGGATCTGCGCGCCGTCACAATTGGTCGGGCGCGACAGCGAGATCGGTGCGTTGAGTGCTGCTCTGGACCAGGCGGTGGCCGGTCAGGAGCGGGGGCTGCTGGTTACCGGGGCGCCGGGGGTGGGCAAGAGTTCCCTGGTCGGCGAAGTACGCTCGATGGTCACCGCCCGCAACGGATGGTTCGTGCAGGGCAAGTTCGACCAGCACCGCCAGGACGAGTCCACCGACGCGGTCGCGCAGGTGATGCGGGCGCTGGCCCGGTTGCTGCTTGCCGAACCCGAGGACCAGTTGGTGCCGTTACGCAACCGGATCCGCGCCACGCTCGGGGCGGACGCCGACGTATTAGCCGCCTTTATGCCAGAGTTCGCGGTGCTGCTTGGTATCACTCCTGCCGACCTCACCGGTGATCGCCACGTGGTCGGCGCCCAGATCTTCCAGGCCGGCCTGGGCTTGCTGCGGGCGGTGGCCTCACCGCAGCGACCACTGGTGATGGTGGTTGATGATCTGCAATGGGCCGGGGCGTTCCCGATCGCGTTCCTGGACGCCATCCTGATGGACGACGATCTGTCCGGACTGCTGCTGGTCGGTGCCTACCGCGACGGTGAGGTGGACGCGGCGCACCCGCTCAACGCCACGCTGGCCCGGTGGGACCGCCTCGGCATCACCCCGACGAGCCTGCGACTGACGAACCTGCCGCCGCCGCACCTGAGTACCATGCTTGCGCAGATGCTGCGGCTACCGCCGGAGCGGGCACGCGATCTGAGCGAGGTGATCAATGCCCGGACGAAGGGCAACCCTTACGACACGGTGGAACTGGTCAACGCCTTACGCCTCGACGGCGCCCTAAGCATCGGCGACACCGGCTGGCACTGGGATACCAACACCATCCAGCACTTCGTCGGCCACGGCGACGTTCTCGATCTGCTGACCGCTCGGATCGAGGCCCTTCCGGCCGGGACAGTATCCCTGCTGGATGTCCTGGCCTGCCTCGGCGGTGACGTAAACCTGGAACTGCTGGCCCTGGCCGCGGGCCTGGACGGCACGGCTACCACCGGGGCGCTGACGGCGGCCCTGGAAGACGGTCTGCTGGTCATGATCCATGACGCGGCCCCGGCCGTGCGCTTTCGCCATGACCGGGTGCAGCAGGCCGCCGCCGCCCGGCTGGCGGTCCGCCCTCGTCAGCTGCTGCAGCTGCAAATCGCCCGGCGGTTGGCGGTACACCCGCAACTGGAAGCCGCCGCCGCCGAGCAATACCTGGCCTGCGCTCCGGACGCGTGCCAGCCCGGGGAGCGGTACCGAGTCGCGGTGTTGTTCCGGGCAGCCGCCGCGCACGCCCGGGTGATCAACCAGGTCCGGTCCGAACGGTTTCTGGCCGCCGCCCTCGCCCTACTATCATTCACCAGTGACGAACCTGAGCCCACTATAACGGAATTCGATCTGATCACCCGGTTGCTGATCGAACGGCATGCGGCCCTGTCCAACCTGGCCCGATTCGAGGAAGCCGACGAACTCTACGACCAGATCGAGCGGCGCCTTGCCGATCCGGTCGACCTCGCCGACGCCGCCGCCGTACAGATCACCGGCCTGACCAACCGAGATCGCGCACCGGAGGCGGTGGCGCTCGGCACGGACCTGTTGACCCGGCTCGGATTCGAGCCGCCTGCACTGGAGGATGTTCCCGCGGCGATGGGTTCGTCCCTTGAACTGCTGTACAGCTGGGTCGCGCAGGGTCCTCAGCCGGATGAACTCACCCGTCCCGAACCCAGCGACCCCCGAATCCTGGCCGCCGTCAGCGTGCTTGAGCGAATATGTCCCGCGGCCTACGCCATGAAGCATCCGCTCATGCCCTGGCTGACCTTCCAGGCTCACCGCTTCTGGGTCGAGCATGGTCCGTGCGCTCGGCTGGTTTCCAGCCTCGGCGGGCTATCCGTGATGGGAGTGCTGATCTCGCAAGACTACGCGGTCGGATACCAGGCCGGCCAGCGGATCCTGCGGGTCAGCCAGGAACGTGGTTACGAACCTGCGACCTCGCAGCTGCGCTGCAGCCTCACCCTTTTCACCACATCGTGGTTCGAGCCGATCGAACAGGCCATCCTGCAATCCAGAATCGCCCGCGAGAGTTTGTTGCGCTATGGCGAACTACTTTTTGTATCAATCACTTACGCGTCAACCTTGGATACGTTGTTCGACAGCGCTTCGACCCTCGACCAATGCCGAACGGAGTGCACCGCCGCGGCGGGGTTCAATGCCCGCATCGGTAACGAGGCCGGTGCGACGCTGAGCAGTAGCTATCGTCAACTCCTGAACTGCTTGGCCGGAGAGACGAACGGACCAGGTGATTTCAACGACGACACGTTCGACGAGGCGTCGTTCCTGGACGGGCTGCGCGAGTTCCCGGTTGGTCTCGTCAGTTTCCACAACCGCAAGGCATTTGCGGCCATGCTGTTCGGGGATGCTCGACAGCTCGCTAGCCATTCGGCGGAGGCACTGCGCGCCTTACCCTTTGCCCCTGGACTATACGCCTCGGCGCTGACTCATCTACTGCGCGGAATCGCCCTTGCCGAGCAGGTCAAGACAGCCCAGCCGGACGATCGTTCGGAAGTCCTTTCGGAGTTTGATGTTTCGCGAAACTGGCTGGCCGCGCGAGGGGCCGATGCACCAGCCAACTTTGCTCACCTCGTTCGCTGGCTGGATGCCGAACGAGCGTGGGCGACAGACGACGTCCAGACTGCTCTGCACGCGTTCGAGGCGGCGATGAGCGAGGTCGCAAGGCACCAACGCCCTTGGCAGGAAGCAATGATCACCGAGCGAGCCGCCCGCTTCCATCTCGCTCACGACCTGACAAAGACCGGCTTGCTGCTGCTCAACCAGGCCCGAATCCGCTACCAGAGCTGGGGCGCCACAGCTAAAACTCGCGAACTCGATCAGGAGTTCCCCGGCCTCAAGACAACGAGCGGCCCTGGCCAGCACTGCATGACACCCTCACTGGGGTCGATACCCGGCTCACTATCCGGTTCGATCCATTCAGGGGATGCCTTCGCCGAATCGATCGATCTGATGGCGGTTCTGCGCGCCGCGCAGGTCCTCAGTTCCGAAACCAACCTCGACCGGCTACGTTTCCGCGTGGTCGATGTCCTCACCACGATGAC
>JANNPJ010000067.1:0-11459 GCA_031400005.1 Kineosporiaceae bacterium
CCACCGCGCCCGCGCCCAGATCAGCCACTACCACCGACGAGGCGAACAACCCCCGGTCCATCTACGCGAATGGCAGAGAAACCAACCCCCATAACAAGATCCGCAGCTGTAGTACCTGGAAGCTCGGAATCGACAAGGCCTTTTTGTTCCCGACCAGCAAGCCGATCCTGGAGTGGGACTACTTCCGGTCGAAGAAGTGGGACTTTTTCGGTGGCCAGGCAGTCAACGGCGACGTGTTCGTGCCCGCCTCAGAAGGCATTGGCACGTTCGACTGGACGCCGTTCAACGACTATGTTTTCGGGCAGATGACCGCCTCGGTCGGCCAGGCCGTCTCGAAGAAGACTTCTTTCGTGGACGCGCTGAATAATGTTCAGTCCACGGTGTCCACCTACGCCCAGAAACAGGGCTTCAAGGTGAATCCGTGAGTTTCCACCGACAACCCACCTTTCACCAGCAGAAGGGGATTCACCGGCAGGCCGGAACCGGGTTGTTGTTCGTCGCGCCCTTCACCATCTTGCTCATCGCCTTCCTTCTCCTCCCCCTCGGCTATGCCTTCAAACTCAGTCTCTATCGATCGACGCTGATCGGTGGCGAGGTCTTCAGCGGCCTGGGCAACTATCAGGACGTCTGGGCGGATGCGGAATTTCGTCGAGGCGTCGCGCGGGTCCTAATCTTCGGCCTGGTCCAGACGCCGGTGATGATCGGGATCGCCCTGGTCGCAGCGCTCATGGTCGACTCGTTCACCTCCCGGTTCACCAAGCTCTTCCGGCTGGCGATGTTCGCTCCGTACGCCGTCCCGGTCGCCATCGGCGCGTTGATGTGGGGCTATCTGTACAGCCCCGATCTCGGCCCGCTGCACGCCGATCTGATCACCGACCAGCTCGCGCTGATCTCGATGGGCAACATCGTCACCTGGCAGTGGGCCGGGTACAACATGATCATCTTGTACGCCGCCCTCCAGGGTCTGGACCGTGAGGTCCTGGAGGCGGCCCGGGTGGACGGCGCGGGCCATCTGCGGACGGCGATCTCGGTCAAGACTCCGATGATCGGATCGGCTCTGGTCCTCACCATCATCTTCACCATCATCGGCACCCTGCAATTCTTCGTCGAACCACTGCTCCTTCAGCCGCTCAACCCGGGCACCATCACCAACAGCTATACGCCCAACATCTACGCCTTCAATCAGGCGTTCTCGTACCAGCAGTACAACTATTCGGCCGCCGTCTCGTTCGCCCTGGGCGCCGTGGTGTTTATCGGGTCGTACCTCTTCCTCTTCATCGCCAGGAAAAGGAGTGGGCTGCAATGACCACGCTCACTGATTCCCGTTCGAGCACCGCCCCTGCCGGTGCCCGCCGGGATCGTCCGGACCGGGACCTGGGTCGCCCCCGGGGACCGGGCTCGGTGCTCTCGTACGCCGTCATGACCCTGATGTTCGGGTATTTCCTGCTGCCGTTCTGGTGGATCGTGGTTGCCTCCACGAAATCGAACGACGGGCTGTTCAGCTCACCGGCGCTCTGGTTCGCCGACAATGGCCTGTTCGACAACCTGCATGAACTCTTCACCTTCAGCGACGGCGTCTATCTGCGCTGGATGCTGAACAGCCTGCTGTACGCCGTGGTCGGCGGGTTCGGTGCCACCGCCGTCTCGGCGCTCGCCGGATATGCCTTCGCCAAACTGCGTTTCCCCGGCCGCACCGTGCTTTTCAACGTCCTCCTCGGTTTGATCATGGTTCCGGCGACGGCACTGGTCCTGCCGACCTATCTGCTGCTGAGCCGAGTCGGCCTGGTGGACAGCATCTGGGCGGTTATCCTGCCGACGTTGCTCAACCCCTTCGGGGTCTATCTGTTCCGGGTCTATGCGAACGACATGGTCCCGGAGGAAATGCTGGAGGCGGCGCGGATCGACGGGGCCGGTGAACTGCGGATCTTCCGCAGTATCGCGCTGCCGGTGATGCGGCCGGCCTTGGTCACCGTTCTGCTCTTCAGCATCGTCGCCACCTGGAACAATTTCTTCCTGCCCCTGGTGATGCTCAGCAACGACCGGCTGTTCCCGCTCACCGTCGGCCTGCACACCTGGTACGAGACGGCGACCATCAACAGCGGCGCCAGCGTGCTGTTCAACCTCGTGATCGTCGGCTCCCTCGTCGCCATCATTCCGTTGATAACGGCTTTCCTTCTGCTGCAACGCTATTGGCAGGGTGGACTGACCGTCGGCAGCATCAAGTAAGAAGATCAGTCAATTGCCCACATGAAAGGACTCTGCGTGTTCGCTGCCGCTTTCTCACTTGACCCCGATTTTGTCGTCGCTCCAGTAAACCGCCGCACATTCGGCTCTTTCGTGGAGCATCTGGGCCGCTGCGTCTACGGCGGAATCGTGGACCCGGAACATCCGGCTGCGACCGAGGAGGGGTTCCGTCAGGACGTGATCGACCTGGTTCGGGAAATGGGCGTCACTATCGTCCGCTATCCCGGGGGAAATTTCGTTTCCGGGTATCGCTGGGAGGACGGCGTCGGGCCGGTCTCGGAACGCCCGGTGCGCCTGGATCCCGCCTGGCGCAGCATCGAATCGAATCAGGTGGGCCTCGGCGAGTTCGCCCGCTGGGCCGAACTGGCCGGAGTGGAGACGATGCTGGCCGTGAACCTGGGTACCCGCGGCGTCCAGGAAGCGCTCGACCTCCTTGAGTACGCGAACCATCCGAGCGGGACGCGGTTGTCAGATCTGCGCCGCTCACATGGCGCCAAGGAGCCGTTCGATATCCGCATGTGGTGTCTCGGCAACGAAATGGATGGCCCCTGGCAAACCGGTCACAAAACGTCACGGGAGTACGGCCGACTGGCGGCGGAGACCGCGCGGGCGATGCGGATGCTCGACCCCGGGCTCGAGCTGGTGGCCTGCGGCAGCTCACACGCCGGTATGCCGACCTTCGGCGAATGGGAGGCAGAGGTGCTGTCTCTGGCCATGGACCAGGTCGACCACATCTCAGCGCACGCGTACTACGAACTGACCGACGGGGACCTGGGCAGCTTCCTGGCCTCGGCCGTCGATATGGACCGCATGATCGAGGGTGTGGTGGCCACTGCCGACGCGACAGCAGCCCGGCTACGCAGCCCCAAGCGGATCATGATCTCGTTCGACGAGTGGAACGTCTGGTACCAGTCCCGGCTCGCCGACTGCCTCCCCGAGGACTGGACTGCTGCTCCCCGGATCAGCGAGGACGCCTACACCGTGGCCGACGCGGTGGTCGTCGGCAACCTGCTGATCTCCCTCCTGCGGCACAACGACCGGGTGGGGGCTGCCTGCCAGGCACAACTGGTCAACGCGATCGCTCCGATCCGAGCTGAACCCACCGGCCCGGCCTGGCTGCAGAGCACCTTCCATCCGTTCGCGCTCACCTCCCGGCTGGCCAAGGGCGACGTCCTGCAGGTGCATCTGCGGGCCCCCAGCTACCCGACGGCGAAGTTCGGCGACGTCAGCCTGCTGGACGCGGTGGCCACCCACGACGCCGTCAGCGGGGCCCTGTCCGTTTTCGTCGTCAATCGGCACCAGAGCGAGGAGGCCACGGTGACCGTGGACCTGCGCGCCTTCGCAGCCGAGCTGCAGGTTCTGGAGACCTGGACGATCAGCGACACCGACCCGTACGCCGTCAACACCCAGCAGGCCCCACATCGGGTCAAGCCGCACCCCACGCCGTCAGCGGCGGTCGCGAATGCCTCGCTCAGCCTGCAACTGCCGCCCGTCTCCTGGACGGCGATCCGGCTCGGACGGCCGCACCTGTCGTGACAGCCCTCAGATCCGGGCGAACTCGCCGGCGAAGACCTCGGCCGTCTCTTCCTTCTCGACCGGGTCCGGGCGCTTCGGCGTCCGGCGGGTGGACATCCCGAGCAGGCTGATCACGATGTTGATCGCGAAGGCCGCCGCTCCCAGGCCAAGGATCAGGTTGTAGGCGGTCTCTGTCGGCAGCGTGGTGACGGCGTCGAGGTTGCTGCTCAGCAAGGTGACGACGAGGGCGCTGGCGACCGCGCTGCCGACCGAGCGGGCGATCGAATTCACACTGTTCGCCACCCCGGTGTCGGCCGGCTCGACGGCCTGGACGAGTAACGCCGGCAGCGCCGCGAAGCCGATCGCGACGGTCACCTGGGTGAGCGTGGCGAAGATGATGAACTCCCAGGCCTCGGTGTGGAACACCACCATCCCGGCGAACCCGATCAGGCCGAGGACCGAACCGATGAGCAACGCCCGATACCCGCCGGCCCGATGCACGAACTGGCCGATGAACGGGGCAAGCAGGATGCCGATCACACCGCCGGGCAGCAGGTAGAGCGAGCTGGCCGAGAGCACGCTCGCGCTGAATCCGTAGCCGGTGATCTCCTTCGGCGACTGGGCGAAACCGGTGATCGCCAGGAAGGAGGTGAACAGGCCGAAGCCGATGAAGAGCCCGGCCAGGTTGGGCATGATCACCGCTCGCTTGGCCAGCAGCGACGGCCGGGCCAGCGGCTGCTTGATCCGGCGTTCCACCAGAATCCAGCCGGTGAGCACGACTGCCGAGCCGATGAACGAGCCGATCGTCCGGGCCGAACCCCACCCCCAGGCATTTCCCTGCGAGATCGGCAGCAGCAGGAGCACCAGGCCGAGGCCGAGGATCGCGGCGCCGAGCCAGTCCACCGTTTCGCCACGGGTGATCGGGGCCCGCTTCGGCAGCGCGATCATCAGCAGGGCCAGGGAGACAGCGCTGATCACCAGACCGAGCCAGAACGGCCGGTGATAGTCGGCGCCGCCTCGCGTCAGCAAGCCGGTGGCCAGCAAGCCGATCACGCCACCGCCACCGAGGGTGGCGCTCACGACGGACATCGCCATCGTCAGCTTCTCGGCCGGGATCTCTTCCCGCAGCACGGCCATCGACAGCGGGAACAACCCGTACGAGGCACCCTGCAGTACCCGGGCCAGGATCAGCACCGGAAGCGAGGAGGTGAACAGCGCGATCAGGGTGCCGATCAGCACCGCGACCAGAATCCCGATCATCACCGGACGCTTGCCGTAGACATCTCCCAGTCGGCCCAGCAGGGGCGTCAGGACGGCGGCGGCCAGCAGGTTCGCGGTCAGCACCCAACTGACGGCGGAAAGGCTGGCGTCCAGCTGGTCAGCGATCATCGACAGCACCGGGACCACCAGGGTCTGCAGCAGCGACAGGTTGGCGACGGTGACCGCCAATCCGACGATGAGCAGACCGGACTTCTTCTGCGCCGGCTCCGCGCTCTCCGGGAGTGGGTTCTTCATGACGGGGTTCTTCCTCCGGTACGACATTCAAGGTCGAGGAGGCACCCTTGCCACTCGGCAGATATTCAACACCTTGTCGAGTTTCGTCAGCACCATGTCAACGATCCGCATTCCCGGCGGTACCCTTTGGTGATGTTCGCCACCAGCACATCCGCCAGCGGCGGCCGCCGTCGCGGGCTGCGCAAGGGCGATGCCCGCGAGTCGGACATCCTGCGGACCTTCGAAGAGCTGATCGCGACCAAGCCGCTGTCCGCGATCGGGATCGATGAACTGGCCTTCGGCGCCGGGATCTCCCGCTCGGCGTTCTACTTCTACTTCGCGTCAAAGGACGCCGTCCTGACGGCGCTGATCGACGGGCTGGAAGAGAACGTGCTCGCCGAGAACGCCGATTGGTACCAGGGCGGCGCAGCCGAGCCGGCCCTGCGCCGCAGTCTGCAGAACGCGGTGGCGCTGTGGAGCGCCCGCGGGCCGCTGCTGCGGCTGATCTACCAAGGCACCGACGTCCCCGAGCCGGTCCTGCGCTTTCGGGCCCGCTCGCTGGCCCGCCAGCAGCAGGCGGCGGTGCAGCGGATCGAGGCCGAACGCGCCGCCGGGTTGGCTCCCGCCGGACCGCCGTCGGCGGCGCTGCTCGCGGCCGGGCTGATCCAGGTCCGCACCGGGCTACTCAGCCAGGCTTTCGCGCCGGGCACTGACCCGGCCGGGTCCACGACCGAGCCAGCCGCTCCGATCGACTCCGAACAGCTGATCGAAGATCTGCTCGCCTTGATGCTGCGCCTGCTCTACGGGGAGGCGGCGGTACCCCGCACCCCAGATCCGCCCCCGGATGACGCGGACCTTGCCCACTCTGTCGGTGCCAACCAATAGAGTCCTGTCTCGGATCGAGGCCACTCGGGGACCTCGAATCGCCGAAAGGGTAGGGGCAGCGTGACTCAGTCGGTCCAGCCGGTGGAACAACGGATCGCCGAAGAGCTCGGAGTACAGCAGTGGCAGGTCGCGGCGGCGGTGGGGCTGTTGGACGACGGCGCGACGGTGCCGTTCGTGGCCCGGTACCGCAAGGAGGTGACCGGCACCCTCGACGACATCCAGCTACGTGAGCTCCAGGAACGGCTCGGCTACCTGCGTGAGTTGGAGAAGCGACGCGAGGCGATTCTGGAGTCGGTCCGCTCGCAGGGCAAACTCAGCCCCGAACTAGAGGCGCAGATCCTGGGTGCCGAGTCGAAGGCACGACTGGAAGACATCTATCTTCCGTACAAGCCCAAGCGCCGGACCAAGGCCCAGATCGCCCGCGAGCAAGGGCTGGAGCCGCTGGCCGAAGGGCTACTGGCGGACCCCAGCCAAGACCCGCAGCAGCTGGCCGCATCGTTCCTGAATGCCGAGCTCGGGGTCGCGGACGCGGCCGCCGCCCTGGAGGGTGCCCGGTCGATCCTGGTCGAGAAGTTCGCTGAGGACGCCGACCTGATCGGCTCGCTACGGGAGCGGATGTGGACCAAGGGCCGGATCGTCGCCCAGGTCCGCGAGGGCAAGGAGACGGCCGGTGCCAAGTACTCCGACTACTTCGACCTGGCCGAGGCCTACACCCGGCTGCCGTCGCATCGCGTGCTGGCGATGCTGCGCGGGGAGAAGGAAGAGATCCTCGACCTCGTCTTCGAGGCGGACGCCGATGAGGCCGCCGCCCCGAACGAACCGACCTTTGGTGAACGGTCGATTGCGAAGAAGTTCGACATCGCCGAGCGCGGCCGACCCGCCGATCGCTGGCTGCTGGACACCGCCCGCTGGGCGTACCGGACCCGGATCCAGGTGCACCTCTCGCTCGACGTCCGCAGCCGGTTGCGCGCGGCCGCCGAGGAGGAGGCGATCCGGGTCTTCGCCTCGAACCTGCGCGACCTGCTGCTGGCCGCCCCGGCCGGCAGCCGGACCACGATGGGCCTCGATCCCGGCATCCGGACCGGCGTCAAAGTCGCGGTGGTGGACGACACCGGCAAGGTAGTCGCGCACTCCACGATCTACCCGCACGAACCACGCCGGGCCTGGAAGGAATCCCTCGCCGAGCTCGAGCGCCTGGCCCGAGCGCACAAGGTCGAACTGATCGCGATCGGCAACGGCACCGCCTCGCGGGAGACCGACAAGCTCGCCACCGAGCTGATCGCGAAGTGCCCGGAGCTGGCGATGACCCGGGTGGTCGTTTCCGAGGCCGGAGCCTCGGTGTATTCGGCCTCTGCCTACGCCTCGCAGGAGCTGCCGGAGCTGGACGTCAGCATCCGCGGCGCGGTGTCGATCGCTCGCCGGCTGCAGGATCCCCTGGCCGAGCTGGTGAAGATCGACCCGAAGTCGATCGGCGTCGGCCAGTACCAGCACGACCTCCCCGAATCCTCGCTGGCTCGCTCGCTCGACGGCGTGGTGGAGGACTGCGTGAACGCGGTCGGCGTGGACGTCAACACGGCGTCCGCACCGCTGCTTCGGCAGGTCTCCGGCATCGGCGAGACGCTTGCTACGAACATCGTCAACCACCGCGACGCCCATGGCCCGTTCTCCAGCCGGGCGACGCTGAAGAAGGTCCCGATGCTGGGGCCGAAGGCCTTCGAGCAGTGCGCCGGGTTCCTTCGGGTGCGAGGTGAGGACCCGCTGGACTCCTCCGGGGTGCACCCCGAGGCCTATCCCCTGGTCCGGCGCATCCTCACGAAGACCGGCCTGGACCTTCCCGGCCTGATCGGCAACAGCGCGCTGATCAAGACCTTGAAACCGACCGAATTCGTCGACGAGACCTTCGGTCTGCCGACCGTGGCCGACATCCTCGCCGAACTGGACAAGCCCGGCCGCGACCCGCGGCCGAAGTTCAAGGCCGCGGTGTTCGCCGAGGGTGTGGAGACCGTTGGCGACCTGCGCCCAGGCATGGTGCTGGAGGGTGTGGTGACGAACGTGGCCGCGTTCGGCGCCTTCGTCGACATCGGCGTGCACCAGGACGGGCTGGTGCACGTCTCGGCGATGTCGAAGACGTTCGTCAAGGACCCCCGGGACGTCGTGACGACGGGTGACGTCGTCAAGGTCAAGGTGATGGACGTCGACGCGCCGCGGCAGCGGATCTCGCTGACCCTGCGACTGGACGACGAGGTCGGTCCCCGGCAGCCCCGCGACGACCAGTCGCCCGGTGAGCAGCGGTCGGGTCAGCGCAGCGGTCCCGGTCGTCCGCCGCGTGGGCCTGGCGAGCGCGGTGCTCAGGGCGGCCAGCCCAGCCGGGGTGGCCAGAGCGGCCAGCCCAGCCGGGGTGGTCAGGGCGGCCAGCCCAGCCGGGGTGGTCAATCCGGTCAGCCCAATCGAGGCGGTCAGGGCGGTCAAGGTGGGCAAGGCGGTCAAGGCGCAAGCCAGGGCGGGCAGCGACGCTCGGCCGCGCCGGACACCGCGCTCGCCGACGCCTTGCGACGGGCCGGTCTACTGAACGAGTAAGTGGGGCGACAATAGGGCGATGAAGAACCTTTGGGCGCCGGTCGGTGTACTTCTCATCCTGGTCGGAGGGCTCTGGACGCTTCAGGGGCTCGACGTCGTCGGCGGCAGTCCGATGAGCGGCGTGACCTTGTGGGCAGTGATCGGCCCGATCGTCGTCTTGGTCGGGGTTGGCCTGGTGGTCCTGGGTATCCGGGGCCGCCGGGCGCCCTGACCGAGGCTGCTGCATCAACTGGCCCTGACCTGGCTGACGGGTAGACCATGCAGGTCATGGATGACATGTTGCGATTGCGGGCGCTGTGTACCCGGTCGATCAGCGGGCACGGTCAGTTCACCGTCGCGGAACGACTCGCATCCATTCCGGCCGACACCGAACCGGACTACTACGGTGACGGCGGCGTCGTCACCCAGCTGGAGCGCCACGTCGCAGAGCTGCTGGGCAAACCGGCAGCGCTGTTCCTGCCGAGCGGAACCATGGCCCAGCAGGCCGTGCTCCGGGTGCACGCTGATCGCCGAGGACGGCGGACGGTGGTCTTCCACCCGGCCTGCCATCTTGACCAGCACGAGGACCGGGGGTACGAGCGCCTGCACAGCTTGGCCGGCCGACCGGTCGGCGCGCCCACCCGGCTGCTGACCCTCGACGACGTCACGGCCGTCGCAGAGCCGGTCGCCGCGCTGGTCCTCGAGCTGCCGCAACGCGATCTGGGTGGGCGACAGCCGAGCTGGCCCGACCTGGTCACCCAGATCGACTGGGCCCGCTCGCGGGGTGCGGCCGCGCATCTGGACGGCGCCCGGCTGTGGGAGTCAGCGGCCGGCTACGGCGTCCCACCGGCCCAGATCGCGACGCTGTTCGACACCGTCTATGTCTCGTTCTACAAAGGGCTGGGCGGGATCGGCGGGTGCGCGGTCGCCGGCGAGACGGATGTGATCGCCGAGCTGGCGGAATGGCGGCACCGGCACGGCGGCACCCTGTTTGCGCTGTGGCCCTTTGCCGCGTCCGCCCTGAGCAGTCTGAACCAGCGATTACCGCTGATGCCCGGCTATCTGGCCCATGCCCGGGCGATTGCCCAGGAACTGTCCGGTCTGCCCGGCGTCACCGTGCTCCCCGACCCGCCGCAGACACCGATGATGCACCTGCTGCTGACCGCCTCACCCGAGTCCTTGCTGGCCGGTGCCCGCCGGGTGGCGGCCGAGGAACTGCTCTGGACCTGGCGAATGTTCACTGCTACCGACGACCCGGCACGGCAGATCGTGGAGCTGGTGGTCGGCGATGCCACCTGCAAACTGACGCCGGTTGAAGTGCGGGACGCCGTCGCCAACGTGATGATGGGCTGAACCTGAAAGGAGCGATTGATGCCGAAGACCACGAAGACCGGTAAACCGAAGCAGGACGAGCTGCCGGGGACGATCAAGCGGTCGGGGCCGAAGGCCCAGCGGACCTTCACCAAGGCGCACGACGCGGCGGCCAAGCAGTACGGCGAGGGCGAGCGAGCCCACCGGGTGGCGCTGGCCGCGCTGAAGAACACCCACGAGAAGATCGGCGATCGCTGGGAGAAGAAAAAGAAGAGCGGCCCGTCCGACGAGCAAGCCAAAGGCGGGGTGACGACGAGCCGGCCGACCAAGGGCGGGGTGGACGCGGAGGCCTCGAAGACACACTTGCTGGATGTCGCCAAGCGGCTGGACATCAGGGGCCGGACGTCGATGAAGAAGCGCGAACTGGTCGAGGCCATCCAGAAGGCGAACAACCAGAAGTCCGCCAAGGCCCGCAAACCCGCGAAGGCGAAGGCCTGAAATACTGCTGTCCCAGTGCTGTTTCACCGCATTCAGCAGGCACCGACGGGTGCGCCCGGTGGATCACTCGATGCTACTCGGGTGCATCGACGATGCCGTTGAGCGTGCGTAGACCCGCGACAATGTCGGCGGCGTCTGGAGCCTGGCCGAGATCGGTGAGTCATTGCGTCATCAGGCCGGTGAACAGTGCCATCTGCGCAGCGCCCAGGGTGCGGGTCGAAGCCGCCCACCTCCTGCGATGACGCAACCACAGGGCAGCCGAGGATCGAGATCAGGGGCGGATAAGGTTGACCCCGGCGACGAGAAAGTAAAGGATAACGACGTAACCTTTACTTCAACGCGGGGGGTGGCGGGTTTGGGCCACTACGAACAGCTGCCTTGGCGGCCGACGGTAGTCGACGGTGTCCCGCGAGCTCATCGTGAGCGGGGAGAGTACTGGGCCTATGTTCCGGATCCACTCGGGCGGGCCCCACTCGTGCTGGATGGGCACGCAATCGACGTGGTCGCGACTGCCACCTCCGCCTTGAGCGCAGCCGTCCGGGGTGTCGGCGACGTCGACCTGGACAGCTTCGCCTCCCTGGCACTGCGAAGCGAGGCAGTGGCCTCTTCGGTCATCGAAGGTGTTCGGGCCTCCGCCAAGAGCGTCGCCCTGGCCGACTTCACTGGGCACGGATCCACTGCTGCGCAGGAGGTTGCCCGCAATGCGCGCATTATGCGCCTGGCCACCCGCGACATGGCTCAGGCGCAGCGGGTATCCCTGGACGACGTGCAGCAACTGCAGGCCCAACTTGTACCGTACCTGCCCGGCCTACGCCAGGAGCAGGTGTGGATTGGCGGGAACAACCCGATGGTCGCGCAGTATGTGCCGCCCAAGCACGAGCTGGTGCACCCGCTGATGGACGACCTTCTCACCTATCTCAACGACTCCTCTGACACGGCGATCGTCGCGGCAGCGA
>JANNPJ010000694.1:0-2279 GCA_031400005.1 Kineosporiaceae bacterium
GCCCCTCGGTACGGCGAAGTCCCGTGTCTATTACGCGCTCCGCGCACTGCGCGTCGCGCTCCAGCAGCGAGGGGTGACAGAGTGAGCGAGCACACGCAGGTTGGACCGTATGCCCTCGGCTTACTCGACCCCATCGAGATGTCGCGCTTCGAGGAGCACCTCGCTGATTGCGACGAGTGCGGTGCGCAACTCGAGTGGATGCTGCCGGTCGCCGACATGATGGCCGATGTCGAGCCCGGTGACCTTTTCGACATCAACGGCCCCAGCGCGTTCAGCGCACCTGGGGGTTCCGGTCAGCAATACACGCCGATGTCGGAGCCGGCTGCTCGATCCACGCAGCAGGCTCAGCCCCCGGGCCATCCGCTCGCTTATGCGCCGCTGAGCGAGCTTTCAACTCCGCAATACCCGGAAGAATTCTCCCCCACGAACGGCCCTCGAACCGGCGAGGTGCCGGACCTCGATCCACGCACCGGGAGCATCCCGACAGTGGATCCACGCACCGGGAGCATCCCGACGGTGAATCCACGCACCGGGAGCATCCCTCGAGTCGATCCGTATACCGGGAGCATTCCCAGAGTCGATCCTTTGACTGGAGAGAACCGAATCGTACCGCTGGTTCGAGGCGGAGAATCGCGACGTCGCACCCAATCTCAGGCGCCGGTATCTCGTCGGCCGGCCGAGGCCGACTATCCGGCTCGGCGTCGGCCGGTGCTGTTGATCGCGGCTGCTGCCGCGATGCTCGGTGCTGTGGCCGGGGCAGGGGCAGTCGTGAGTGGTCCGTGGGCCGACCAGGGGACCACGATTGGCCCCGACACAGGGGAAACACGTCTGCCTCCGACCGAGCAGATCGCGGCCACTGATGCCGAGACCGGCGTGCACGCTGCGGTCGGGCTCGAAAGCAAGCTGTGGGGCACCCAGGTGTTCTTCGCCGTCACGGCGGTGGACGGGCCCCGAGAGTGCCAGCTCGTCGCCGTCCTGAGTAATGGTGACAAGGAGGTGCTGTCGACCTGGCTCGTTCCCGAACAGGGGTACAGCGCGAGCACCACACCTCCGAAACTTGAGGCGATGGCGGCCACTTCGGTGAACGCCCGGGATATCACCTCCTTCCTGGTTCAGGACATCAACGAGAACGGTGAGGCGAAAACTCTGGTAACCGTCCGGGCCACCTGAGATTGCGGTCAAAGTCATTGGTTCTCAGTTAAATTGCATTGATCCGGCAGCCGCGGTCAGCCGTACTACTACCTGGAACGGGACAGTGATTCCCAAGTCAGGAGGAACCGTGGTACCCCAGAAGCGAATCTTCATCGCGGCTGCCAGCGCTCTCGCAGTGACACTCGCGCTCGCTGGGTGCGGTAGCAACGACTATGGCCTGAGCAGTGCCGATCCCGCCGTCATCGGAGCTGCACCGGCTGCTGCCGGCGCGGTGAAGGAAGCCGAACCGGCCGAGGAGCTCGCCGAGAACGATGGCGATACAACCGAAGCTGAGGACGCTGAGGACGCCGACAAGGAGGAAGCAGCTGCTGGCGAGCAAGAGGCTGTCGACGAGGCCGAGGCTGCGGAGAAGGGGACCGAATCCTCCGGCCAAGAGGCCGAATCCTCCGATCAGGACGCCAAACCTGCTGGCAAGGTTTCGAACAAGCTGATTTCCAAAGCCGTTCCGAAGATGGGCAACGTCGTCACCGACGCCAAGGGCTGGGTGCTGTACCGCTTCGATAAGGACGACGCCTCACCGTCCAAGTCGAACTGCGTCGGTGACTGCGCGAAACTCTGGCCTCCGCTGCTGGCCGGCGACACGTTGGAGTTGACCGGCCTTTCGGCCGCCAAGGTCGACACCATTGAGCGCGCTGACGGTGGACTTCAGGTGACCATTGATGGCGTGCCTGTCTACCGCTACATCGGTGACCAGAAGGCCGGCGACTGGAAGGGCCAGAACGTCAACGGCACCTGGTTCGTGGTCGACAAGAACGGCAAGAAGAACCTCACCTGTCTGCCGAAGGTGAGCAAGGCGGTAGCCTTGCCGGCTTCCGCCAAGACCGTCGAAGCCGAGACCGTCAAGGACGGCAGCGACTACTGAGTCGCCCCGATCCGCGCCAAGCTCGATACGATCCCCGCCGACAAGCGCTGGCTGGTGTCGAGCGAGGGGGCCTTCTCCTATCTCGCCCGCGATTTCGGCATGAAGGAGCTCTACCTCTGGCCGATCAACGCCGACCAGCAGGGCACGCCCCAGCAGGTCCGGAAGGTGATCGACGCCGTCGAGACCAATAAGATCCCGGTGGTCT
>JANNPJ010000078.1:0-5246 GCA_031400005.1 Kineosporiaceae bacterium
AGCGGATCGGCGTCCGGGCGCGCCGGGGCATGCACGGACCATGACTGCCACCTGCGGTGAGAAAGCAGGGGTGTCGAAACATGACATATCTGGCATTTTTCTAGTAAAGGTCAATACCTCTTCCGCCATTGACGTGGATGCTCGTCTCGGTCGCGTGTCAGTCATCGCCCCGCATTGGCCCCTTAGGGAACTTATTTAACATTCCTCTGGATGTTGACATTTCTCCCGCGTACCCAGACTCTGTACTCGCCGGTAATATCCGGCATTAGAGCCCCCGCTTCACCTTCTCAGCGTTGAGAGAGGACATCCAGATGAGGTTCTTCACCACCCATCCCTTCACGAGAGTGGCCGCAGCAACGTTCGTGGCCGCAAGTGCCACCCTCCTGACCGCTGGCGCCGCAGCGGCAGCCCCCGTCGATCTCCTCTACTCCTGCCAGGCCAGCACTTTCATCGGCCCGGTGGCAACCACGTTCGACGCCTCCATGGAGAGCAACGCGCCGGAAACGGTGGCGCCCGGAGAGTCCTTCACCGTCACAGTCGTGTCGCAGCCGAATACGGTTCCCTCCGTAGTCAGCGGCTTGCCCCTGATGGACATCAGGAATGTCTCACTGACTATCCCGATTCCGGCGAACAGCACGCTGGAATCGGCGTCCCTCTCTGGCGGTTCCGGTCTCGGCGGCGAACCCGTCCTGACCCAGAACGCGAACTCCGTCGTGATCTCGTCACCGGCGGCGATCGCCGGCGGTGCGGCCTACCAATTGCCGGCTCTGACGCTCAACCTCGTGGCCGGCGCGGAAGGTGCTGTCGATGTCCGGGTGGGGGGAACGAGTCTCACCGACCCAGGCCTCACCCTCACTGCCCGCGCCAACTTCCTCGGCACGCCCATCGAAGCCCCGACTGCCTGCTTCCCGGACCCCAGCCCGGTGCTGTCGAGCACCACGATCGTCAGCCCTGATCCCGCCTAGACCGACGGTATTTGCCACTGTCTGGGCTGCCCAGGCGGTCGACGGCCCGGCACGCCCTCTGGGTGGCCGGGTCGTCGGTGGGTGGGGAGTCGTGCGCCCGGCTGTTGGCTTGGCTATGGTTTCGGCTGGTAGGTGAGATTCGGCGAGATCCGGACCCAGGGTGCGCCAAGGACGTGATCGTCTGCCATGAAAGCGATCGAGCCCGCGCTGCTTGGCGCGGTCGTGAACAGCAATCCCGCCGAGAAAGCGTCGAGGCCAACGCAGGCGGATTCCGGAACCGATATCGCAGAAAGCGTTACCAGGCAAACCGATTCCTTCAGCATCCCGACAGCGGCATAGTGTCGACCCAAGGCGGTTGTGCCGACATAATGCGTCGATTCGGATCGCACCATGCCGCGTGGTATTTGGGCGGAGATGAGGTCGACGCTGGTCTGTGGTCGTGCCAACACGGAAACCAGGCTTGATGGGCTGACTGGGGTCAATTGGAAAGTGCTTTGATTGGATGCGCGGCCTTCGAGGGCATGAGCCACGGTGGCTGCCGCGGTGATTCCAAGCAGGCCTACCGCGCCGAGCATGACCAGTCGCCACCATTCTGGCCGCCTGCCGGGGACGATGAATTCGCTCGTCGCCAGGTCCGTCATGAAGCCCCTCGTCGGCACAGGCATCGGAAACTTGAGAAGTTCGGTCCTGGGATCTGGGACCTCACGTCGCGCAAGGTGCAAGCCGGCTCACGGCAGAGCGGTCGGGGCAAGTAGCCCCGACATCACGCCGAGAACGACCCGTTTGAAAACGTCGCCAGGATCCGGCGACCCTCCGGCCGTCGGGTCCGATGCGGCCTGCATCATCACCGCGGCCAGATGCGGGTGGTTCCCGGCAGCCACGATCGAGCCCAGGTAGGCCGCGTTCGCCGCCTGCGCCTGTTCCGACACGTTGCCTCCGCCTGCCAGTTCGTCCCTGACGAAGAGGCCGACCACGCCGGTGAGCATCGCCACTGCCTCTAGTTTGGTCCGGGCCGGAACGGTCAACTCGGAGAGTGCCGCAACCCCGCCCTCGATGTAGTCGACCGTGGACGGGCCGATCCCGGACTTTCCCGGCCCACGCGCCGCGAGGTCGATCAGCCAGGGGTGTCGCCGGTACAGCGCGCGCACGCGCTCGGCCAGGGTCAGGATGTCGACCTGCCAGCCGGCCCCGGAGGGCAGATCTGTGAGGGACATTTCCGAGACCGCTGCATCTGCCATCAGGTTCAGCAGTTCGTCGCGGTTGGCCACATAGCGGTAGAGGGACGCCGGAGCCGTCCCGATCGCCGTCGCGACCCGGCGCATGGTGGTGGCCGCCAAGCCCTCGGCATCGGCCAGGGCCAGGCCCGCGGCGGCGATCGCGGTCCGACTGTGCTCCGGCACCGGTCCCCGGGAAGCGCGTTCGGGACGCTGCCAGATCGGCAGCGCTGGTTCGGGCGGCTCAGGTTCGGGCATCTACCCATCCTGACACTCACAGGTCGCTGGACAACCACTTCAAGAAGTAGTGCGAACGTTGATCGCAGTTTGCTACAGTTCAACTGCGAACATTGATCGCAGATGAGCGACTGGGTGATCCGACCGAGTGGAGGAAAGTATGAGTGTGATCGAGACGAGGGGACTGACCCGATCGTTCGGCCAAGTCCAGGCGCTGCGAGGGCTCGATCTGCAGGTCCCGGCGGGGAAGATCTGTGCCCTCTTGGGCCCGAACGGAGCCGGAAAAACCACGGCAATCAGGATTCTCGCCACCCTCTGCCGACTCGACGCGGGTCAGGCCACGGTGTGTGGCTTCGACGTCCGTACCCAGGCGCTCCAGGTGCGGCGCCGGATCGGTCTCGCTGGTCAGCATGCCGCCGTGGACGACAATCTCACCGGGCGGGACAACTTGTTCATCCTCGGGCTGATGCATCACCTCGGACGACGGGGGGCCCGGCAGCGGGCAAATGAACTGCTGGAGCGGTTCGACCTGGCCGAGGCGGCGGGGCGGCCGGTCAAGACCTGGTCCGGCGGGATGCGGCGGCGGCTGGACCTGATCGCCAGCCTGGTCATCGATCCACCCGTGCTGTTCCTGGACGAGCCCACCACTGGGCTGGACATCCGCAGCCGAACCGAAATCTGGGTCACCGCCAGAGAACTCGCGGACCAGGGCAGCACGGTACTGCTCACCACGCAGTACCTGGACGAGGCCGACGCGCTGGCCGACGACGTAGTGATCATTGACGCCGGGCGAAGCGTCGCCGAGGGCAGTCCCGAGCAGCTGAAGAACCAGATCGGTACTCGGGTGGACGTCGTCGTCGAGGACCAGGCCGACCTGCCCGCAGCGGTCTCGGCGCTCGGTCGGTGGGCGAGTGCCGAACCGACCACGGACGTCGATGCCCGGCGAGTTTCCGCCGCCGTCCCGGCAGGCGCGCTCACGCTGCCCGAACTCGTCCGTCATCTGGACAGCGCCCGCGTGCCGGTGGTGGACGTCGGGATCCGCCGTCCCACGCTGGATGAAGTCTTCCTCGGCCTGACCGCAGGCCCGTCCATGAAGCATGTGGCATGAACGAGAGGAGCGAGCTCATGAGTGGCATCCGGCCGGTCACGGACGCACTCGCTGCGGCCGAACGACTGGTGATCACCGTGCGCCGTGATCCGGCGTCCCTTGTCCTGTTGTTGGCTGCTCCGGCGGTGCTGGTTCTGATCTTCGGGTACATCTTCGGAGCGGCGATCCAGCTACCGGGTTCGGCCACCGGATCCGCCGACTACCGGGAGTTCCTGATCCCGGGTCTGCTGGTCACGATGGCGTTCAACATCCTCCCGTCGATGGTGTCGATCGCCCGGGACACCGATCGAGGCATCGTCGACAGGTTCCGTTCGCTGCCGATCAGTCGATCAGCGATCCCGGCCGGCCAGGCCATCGCCACCAGCCTGTACGCCGTGGCAGGTTTCGCCGTCATGATGCTCTGCGGTCTGGCGGTCGGCTGGCGGATTCGGGACGGGCTGATCCGTGCTCTGGCCGCGATGGTGCTTCTGGTGCTCTTCCAGTTCGCCATGACCTGGGTTGGCATGTACCTCGGCCAATTGCTGGGCACAGAAGAGGCTGCCGGGCAGGCGTCGATCCTGGTGTTGCCGCTCGGCATGGTGTCGAACGTCTTCGTGCCGACCTCTGGGATGCCCACGTGGCTCCGGTTCGTCGCCGATTGGAACCCGATCAGCGCGGTCAGTGCCGCGGTCCGGGACCTGTTCGGCAATCCCGGCGCCCCGTCGAACGGCGCCTGGCCGCTGGAACGTCCGGTGATCGCGTCGCTGATCTGGATCGGTGTCATCCTCGCCGTGTTCGTCCCGTTGTGCACTGCCAAGTACGCCCGCACCGACCGCTGACGTCGGGCTTGAGGCCGTAGTCAAGCAGGGTGGTATTCCGGCGACCGCAAGCCGGCTCGGCCTCAGAGCCTAACTCCCCTCATCTCGACCCCTGACGACGCAGTGCGTTCCTTCAGGACATCGGGGATCCGATGCCGGGTTCGCGGTCGGTGGTGAGAAAGGTGGTCGCGGGCAGCGAGCCGTCCCGACGGCGTTGCCCGGTAGCGGTGGTGGGGTCAGCGCCGCGTAGAGCCGCGTCACTCCAGCCCGACCCGTCCCACGAATTGGCGTTGCTGGACACCTCGTCGCCGAAAATGGCCTGACGGGAATGTCCCAGGGCCAGATTGCGTCGCAGCACCGAGGAGGAGCTGAAGAACGCGAACCCAGCGGTTCGGTTGCGGTAGGCGGTGTTACCAGTGATCACGAGAGCGCCGGAGTTGCCGGCTTCGGTGAAGCCGTAGCCGGTGTTGTCCCAGGCCGCGCTGTTGGTAACAACATGATCGACGCCCTGATCGGTAGGTGAGCCGCCGAGCGCGAACCCGTTGCCGTCAGCCTTGTAAACCGCGATCCGCCAGCGATTTACCCCATTTCCGTAAGCCCAGCTGCGGTCGATGGTCACCGGCGCGGCCGAGTCGCCGACATCGATCCCGTCATCGGCGTTGTTCCACGCCCGGCAGCCCCGGATGAGATTCGCCGCGCCGGGGGTCGCTGAGACGTCAAGGCCGTCCGCGTTCGCGGCGGTGGCGTCGTCATCGTGGTTGTTGAAGAAGTCGCTGTTCAGAACCTTGTTACCAATGGTTCCCGGGTCTCGCATCAGCAGGGCGGTGCCCTGATTGTCATGCATGGACAGTCGCCGAAAGACATCGTACTGGCAGGACCTGCAGACGTACGCATGGTTGCGGCTGTTCTTGATTTCCAAGCCCTG
>JANNPJ010000726.1:0-4697 GCA_031400005.1 Kineosporiaceae bacterium
TGCTGCGAAAGACAACAGGGCGAACGCGGCGACAGCAGGGGGAACCGCTCGCCCGGCCAGGTGGAGCAGCCAGAAGGCCGCGGGCCAGGAGGTGCGCCGTGGACGGGTGCCCCGATGGCCTGGCCCGGGTTCTGCGACTGGAGCATCGGTCGGCTGCTTTCGCGCGCTGGTTCCGGCGTCGTTCGCATGGCCTCAGCGTGGCTACCATCTCGAGTCCAATAAGGGGGTAGCCATAGGCGTACGCTGTTTGACGTGGCGACGTACACAGGTATTGCAGACCTCCGCCTGGTCGCGGGTCATCCGGCACTCGACTTGGTGAACACGGTCGAGCCGCGACTGCCGTCCACGCCGTCCACCCAGTGCTCGCCGTCCGGAGGGCAGGCGAATGCTGTCCTCGATCACTTCTCGTCGCCTTCCCAGTTGCTGACCTGGGCTCGCCGATCGGGGTTGCTGAATCCGTCGGAAGTCGTTGTGGAGGAAGGGATTTGGCGATCTTCACCAGAGCTGGCGGAGCGCTGCCTGGTCGCAGTGGTAGCGGCCCGGGAGGCGCTCTACGACGTGCTGCTCTGGCTGCTTGACGGCGCGGTCGACGATGCTTCCGTCGAGCCGCAACTGAGGCAACTATCGACCGCTCGGGCCACCGCGGCCGCCCGTACTCACCTGCGCCCAGCGCTCCAGGGCCCGCCTGCATTCGAGCAGCTGGTCGGTACCGAGCCTGGACTGCTCATCATGGACCGGATCGCGGTGGCCGTGATCGAGTTGCTGACCGTCGTCGATCTCAACCTGCTTCGCGCCTGTCCGCTCGAAGAGGGCGGTTGCGGCTGGCTTTTCCTCGATCGCAGCCGCGGCCATACCCGGCGGTGGTGCGTGATGGCCGACTGTGGCACCAAAGCCAAGGCGCGCCGGCTCAACGACCGGCGCCGGGCCACCCGCTCCCGCCGCTAATCCAGGAGGGAAACGTCTTTCGCGGTGATCAGCGCGGTTGCGAACCTGTCCATCCTGGCGGCGCACGCGCTGGACTGCAGTCCGGAAGCGGACGAACGGCGGCACGTGGGTCGATTGCTTCGCCGGCCGAGAAAGCAGTCCACCGCAGTCGACTGGCGGTGGTCAGCGCTGCCGGTCGAATCAAAAGCAAGCGGTCGTGCGACGAGGGTCGCGATCACCCGGCGGAGGCTGAGGCAGAGCACTATCCGCAGAGCGCCTGAGTATCTGGTCGACAGCGCTCGCCAAGACAACACTCGACAAAACAGTGGTTTATAGGGCAACGTTCGGGCAGGCACTGAGGACAGCGTGGTCCTCAGTGCTTGTCGGCGTAGGAAGCGACCGGGACGCCGGTCAGCGGAATCCGCACTCCGCAGTCGCCGAGGACTAGCCGGGTTGCCTCCTCGCCGCTCGCCGTGATCGCCGAAATCACCGCCTGGGCCAACGGTTCCGGGGCATGCACCACCACCTCATCGTGCTGAAAGAGGACCAGGTCTGGTCTTTTGGGCAGCTCGTCCGCTGGTTGAGCGCTCTCGGCGAGCGCTGCCAGGCGCTGTCGGAGCCCGGCCACCAGTGCGTTCGCCCAATCCGCAGCAGACGCCTGGATGACGAAGTTGCGGGCGAACCGGCCCCGGGCTCGCGCGCGTGCCATCAGCACCGCGTCCGAACCCTGCTGCCAGCCCGGATCCGGCGGCGGGCAGGTCCGGCCGAGCACCGAGCGGACGATCCCGCCGTCCTCACCGATCCGAGCGGCGGCCTCGAGCAGGTCGAGAGCCTGTGGGAACCGCCGCCGCAGGGCCGCCATCGCCGGAGTGTTGGCCCGGGCGCCGTACATTGCTGCCAGGAGCGCGATCTTGGCCTCGTCCCTGGCTTCGGGCCGGCCCAGCGCCTGCACGGCCAGCGCCGCGTACAGATCCCCGTCCCGGGTGGCGGCGACCATTCCGGGATCACCGGACAGGGCGGCGAGAATCCGTGGTTCGAGCTGGCCGGCGTCCGCCACCACCAGGGCCCAGCCCGGATCGGCGATGACCGAGGCGCGCATCGCCCGGGGGATCTGCAGGGCGCCACCGCCCCGGGTCGCCCAGCGGCCGGAGACCACGCCGCCGACCACGTACTCCGGCCGGAACCGACCCGCCCGGACCCACTGGTCCCGCCAGGCCCAGCCGTGCGCCGCATGCAACCGGGACAGCTCTTTGTACCTCAGCAGCGGCTCAATCGCCGGGTGATCGACGGTCTTCAGTTCTCCTGCCCGGGTGGTCTCCAGCAGTACCCCCTGACGGCGGAACGCCCGAAGGATCTCCAGCGGAGAATCCACATTCAGTGCAGGGGCACCACCGACCCGCTGCCCGGTTGCCCGCCCGGCTGCGCCCTGACCGCCAAGCGCCGCCGCGATGGTCACCGCCAGTTCTTGCAGGCGCGGTGGTCGGCCGCCGTGCCGCGGTCGCTCGCCGAGCAGGTCGGTCAGCACCCGGTCGTGGATGTCTGCCCGCCACGGCAGCCCGATGTGGCCCATCTCGGCAGCCGCCAACGTGGCCGCCGACTCGGCTGCCACCAGCAGCCCGAAGCCGGGGCTGACCAATCTGGCGCTCCTGATTCGGTCCAGTTGGTCGGCGTGCGCGCGGCGTAATCGGTCCAGTTCGTCGTGCCTGTCTTTCCCGTCGTGCTTGTCTCTCCCGTCGTGCCGGTCGGACCCGTCGGACCCGTCGGACCCGTCGGGCTGGTCGCCGGTGGGAAGGGCTGGTTCGTCGTCCGGCCAGCCGTCGGGATCGGGGTGGGGATCGAGATCGGTGTCGAAGAGCGAGGCCTGGGTCCCCGCCGACCCGGCGAGGAAACCGGCGGCCGATCCGCCGGTCAATCCCGGTGCGGGTCGTTCCTCGTGGCCGCAGAGCAGGGTTTCGGTGGTCTCCACGTCATGACAGCGAGCCACTCGGACCCCGGCGCGCAGCAGCAGCGGATAGACGGCGGACGTGGACGCCCAGACCCAGCGTGGCCGGTCGGCTTCCAGTCGGCGGACAGTGCCGGCCAGGTCGCCGGTCACGGTGGGTTCACCGGTCGGCTTGCCGTCGTCGTCGGTGTGCCACAACGACCAGCTTCCGGCCCGGCCACTCGAGGGAACCAGCAGTACGCGCGTGAGCGAGAAGCGGCGCGGCGGCGCCTGGCCGGAGGAAGTCCCCCACCCTGACGGGCGGGCGGTGCCCCCGTTCGTCATAAGCGCCGCGCCCGAGCGAACCGATAACACATAGCCGCATCCTCTCGCCGGCCACCGACAATTCGGTGCGACAGCGAACCCGTCGCGGCCCGCAGTTGCTGAGAACAGCAAATATGGTGCAAATGACCTCTATCCGGAGCCGCTCGTCTCCGGGCTGGTGGACGGAATGGTCGAGGTGTTCTCGCGGGGAGGAAAGATCACGGCGCAGGACGTGAACGACGCTGCCGCTCGCCTGACCCTGGCCCCTGGCTCGGCTGACTCGGGCTCGGGTGAGCCGAGTACGAGACCGCATCGAAACCCTGGCTGACGACGACCTGAAGGCCTTGTTGCGGGCCGTTCCCGTGATCGGGTCACTGGCTGCGGACGACGGCTGCGCGCCGTCCGTGGTTTGCACTCTCGGGTCTCGAGTGCTAATCATTGAACTGGCACTCTCACCCTGAGAGTGACAGCTTTACTCTAAACTTGCACGGATCGGACTGGTGAGGACGACGTTCGGCGGGACAGGACCGCCGAGGGTCGCTCCGACCGTCGCGGGCACCGCCGATCCACCGCCCACCCGTACGTGGAGGGAACACCACACGATGGCCAAAATCATCGCGTTCGACGAGGAAGCCCGTCGCGGCCTCGAGCGAGGGATGAACATCCTTGCCGACGCCGTGAAGGTCACCCTCGGCCCGAAGGGTCGCAACGTCGTCCTGGAGAAGAAGTGGGGAGCCCCCACGATCACCAACGACGGTGTGTCCATCGCCAAGGAGATCGAGCTCGAGGACCCCTACGAGAAGATCGGTGCCGAACTCGTCAAGGAGGTCGCCAAGAAGACGGACGACGTCGCTGGCGACGGCACCACCACCGCCACCGTGCTCGCGCAGGCGCTGGTCCGCGAGGGCCTGCGTAACGTCGCAGCCGGGGCGAACCCGCTTGGCCTCAAGCGTGGCATCGAGAAGGCCGTCACCGCCGTGAGCGAGGAGCTTCTCGCGCTCGCGCAGGAGGTCGAGACCAAGGAGCAGATCGCCGCTACGGCGTCCATCTCCGCGGCCGACCCGGCGATCGGCGAGCTCATCGCCGAGGCGATGGACAAGGTCGGCAAGGAAGGTGTCATCACCGTAGAGGAGAGCAACACCTTCGGGCTCGAGCTTGAGCTCACCGAGGGCATGCGCTTCGACAAGGGGTACATCTCCGGCTACTTCGTCACCGACCCGGAGCGGATGGAAGCGGTGATCGAGGACGCTTACGTCCTGATCGTCGAGTCCAAGATCTCCTCGGTGAAGGACCTGCTGCCGCTGCTGGAGAAGGTCATCCAGTCCGGCAAGCCGCTGGTCATCCTGGCCGAAGACGTCGACGGCGAAGCGCTCACGACGCTGGTCGTCAACAAGATCCGTGGCACCTTCAAGTCGGTTGCCGTGAAGGCTCCCGGCTTCGGTGACCGCCGCAAGGCCATGCTGCAGGACATCGCCATCCTCACGGGTGGCCAGGTGATCTCCGAGACCGTTGGTCTCAAGCTGGAGAC
>JANNPJ010000733.1:0-1873 GCA_031400005.1 Kineosporiaceae bacterium
GACCGCAGTGCTTCCTTGTGCCCGACGTAGGCCAGGAACCGATCCGGGACCCCGGCCAGCAGCGGGTCCGTCCGGCCCTCGGCGGTCAGGCTGATCTCGACCGCGCTCACCGGTTCGGCGAACGTCCGGTCCACCACCCCACCCAGATGCAGGCCCAGGGTGCTGATCCCGTAGCAGGCGCCGAGGAGGGGCACGTCGAGCTTGAGGACGTCCGTGATCACGTCGCGCATGTCCTGCTCCACCCGGACCTGGGCCGGTGATTTCTCCTCGGCCGGGTCGGTCGAGGTGAATGGGCTGCCGCCGATGATGACCCCGGAGTACTCGGTCAGGTCCAGGCCGGGGACCAGGTCCGCCAGTGGTGCCGACTCGAGCCTGACTCGGACCAGGTCAGCCGCGCAGAGCCCGCCGAACCGCAGGAACGCCTGGTACTCGCCGTCGGCGATCGCATCGTCGGCCCGGGTGGCCAGCAGCAGGAACGGCTTCATCCGTCGAGCATGACATCTCCCGGTCAGGGCTTCTGCAGGTGTGCGATCGAGCGGTGAGCCATTCGGTCATCAGCGTGCGCTCGGCGTCGGTCAGTGCGGGTAGGTCGGCCACCATGGTGGCGAACAGGATCGCGATACTGCGCAGTCGGGTGTCGAGGGCCGGGGGAGCGGTGGTGAGGATGGCGGCGACAACGGCGTCAATCATCGCTTCCGACAGGCTGAGATCGCGTTGGTCGCCGCGCGAACCGAGGAGGGCCAGGCCTGCTCGAACGACTCGCTGTTCGCAGCTCAGCCCACGCACGCGGCGACCGAGGCGCACCTGGCCGCCCAGGGCATGCCGTTCACCGCGCTGCGTAACGGTTTCTACGCCCGCACCCTCGGCTACTTCATCGGTGGTGCAGTGGAGAGCGGGCAGCCGGTCCTGCTGGAGGACGGTCCGGTCTCGCTCAGCACCAGCAGATCGCAGTCCGCTGACTACCTGTATGACGGGAATGGCCGCAAGCTTGACCTGCAATGTCATTGGGTCGCCCCTGTGTGTGTCCTCCGGCGCCTCAGGCGCCAGGCGGAGCCTGCGGATAAGAACCAGGCTCTGGCATAGTCTGATTGGCAGGGAAAGGGGACAACCATGACCGAGCCAGCGGAACAGGGAAATGCCGGGTTGCTCACGCCTGAGCAGCTAGAGCACCTACCGGAGCACCTACGCGAGCACTACCGCAGGCACGCATGGGTGCGTCACCCTGAGGACATCGAGCACTTCCCCGAGCCGGTCCGCTCCACTCTCCAGCGCCTCACCGTCGAATCCCGACCTCGGTCGCTGCGACGGATGGCAGACGTAGACGCCGCCCGCGCCCGCGCTTCGTGAGGGTTCGCCTCAGCACCTGGTTTTTCGAAGACCTCGACGCTCAACTGCCAGCGGATCGCACCGAACGACTACCGTCCCGCCGCGACTTCGAGGTGGCAGACCTGCTGGACATCGTCGAACAGGTCGCTGCCAGCTGGGCCGGTCTTCCACCTTTCATTGACGGCCGCCCGGACTACCGGCAGGCCATCGTGGCCTGCCGCACGGTGTATGCGGCTGTCATCGACGCCCAGGCCGTAGGCCCGGACGTTGTCGAGCTCGTCGCTATCCGTCTGCAGATTGAACCTCCGGGAGGTGCCTGGCCTGGTTTGGGTGAGGACTCGGACAATGCCTGCGACGGAGACTCTTGATGGATAGCCCTGGAAGTCGGGGCGGTGGCTTGGATCCTTACGAGAGCCGAGTTAACCGGTATTTGGTGAATACCGGGATCGGTAGCCAAGATGCCGCGCGTACCGAGGAGCGCTGCAGGGTCGGTGGCGGGTTCCACTTCCGGGCGGCCTGGGCGAGGAGTGCCGACGGCACGAAACGA
>JANNPJ010000747.1:0-4353 GCA_031400005.1 Kineosporiaceae bacterium
TCCTGCTGCCGGTCGGGTACGCCGACGGGCTGCCCCGGCACGCCGGTAACAACGGGCCGGTCCAGCTGGCCGGCCAGCGGCATCGCGTCGCGGGCCGGGTTTGCATGGACCAGATCGTGATCGACCTGGCGAACCAGCCGGACGACGTCAAGCTGGAAACGGACGACGTCACGCTGGCGGACGTGCAACCCGGTGACATCGCGCTGCTGTTTGGTGGTGCTCCCGGGCAGCCGAGCGCGCAGGACTGGGCGGAGGCAGCCGGCACGATCAGCTACGAGATCGTCGCCCGGCTCGGACCCCGAGTGCCGAGGATCTATACCGGAACCGCAGGAACAACAGGCACCGCAGGAACAACAGGCACAGGGACCGACCATGGCTGAGCGCCGCGCCAAACGTCCAGGTCGGATCGGCCGCGCCGGCAGCCCGGCCGCAGCGGCGAAGAAGACTCCGGCGGTGCCCACCCCGCTGACCGCGCCGCAACCGGCCGGGGGATTCGCCTCCTGGCGGCGGCCGGACGACGGTGTGCTCGCGCTCGGTGTCGGGTTGGCCGCGGCCGGGATGGGGGCCGTGCTCGGCCTGGCCGCCGAGCGGATCGCGGTGGCCCGGGTGATCCGGCCGGCCGAGGTGACGGACGAGGTCGGGGACGGCCGGGGTGGGCCTCCGTTTGGTTCGTTGCGGGGCGAGGCTCGCGTCGTCCTCAGTGGAGATGTGCCGTTACATGTCGAGGTGGACGAGCCGGACGAAGGCGCCCCGGCGTTCACCGTCGTCTGCAGCCATGGCTACGCACTGAATCTGGACTCCTGGCACTACCAGCGGCAGGCCCTGCGGGGCCGGTACCGGTTGGTGTTCTGGGATCAGCGCGGCCACGGTCGGTCCGGTACCGGCCCGCTCGGGTCGTCGACGATCGATCAGGTCGGCGAGGATCTGGCCGCGGTGATCGACGCCGTTGTCCCGGACGGGCCGCTGGTGCTGCTCGGCCACTCGATGGGCGGGATGACGGTGATGTCGCTGGCCGCGCATCGCCCCGAGTTGTTCTCCGAGCGGGTGCTCGCGGTCGCGTTGATCTCCACCAGTGCCGGCGGGATGGGCGGGTTCGATCTCGGTCTGTCCGGGATCGGTCGGCTCGGCATGCGGCTGGCGCCGACCGCCGCCCGGATGCTGGCTCGGCAGCCGAACCTGGTCGCTCGGGGCCGCCAGCTCGGCAGCGACCTGGAAGGTCTGCTGGTGCGCCGCTATTCGTTCGCCTCGCCGGTGCCGCCACAGTTGATCTCGTTCGCCGCGCGGATGATCGCGCAGACCCGGATGGAAGTGATCTCGGACTTCCTGCCCACCTTCAGCAAGCATGACAAGCGGGAGGCGCTGTCCGCGCTGCACGGCCGGGAGGTGCTGGTGATGGTCGGCGACTCGGACCTGATCACTCCCGGCGAGCAGAGCGAGGACATCATCCGGTTACTGCCGGAAGCCGAGCACGTCGTGGTGCAGCATGCCGGGCATCTCCTCCCGCTGGAGCACCCCGACCTGGTCAACGGGCACCTCGACGATCTACTGACGGACGCCGAGACGATCCTGCGGGCCAGCGTCCGGCCGACTCGCCGCCGTACCTGGGGACGCCGTACGGTGACCCCCGTGCGTCAGCGTCGGTCGCGTCGCTGGATGCACCGCAATACCGACCGGACCACGGATCGCAGCACAGAGAAAGGGAGTTCATGAGCGGGGCACATCGTGCCGTTCCGTCCGCGGTGGACGATCCGGCGGTCTCGGTGACCTCGGTGGTGCCCTCGGCCTCGGCCATGCGGGACTTCGGCGGGTTGCTGGCCAGCGTCCTCAAAGCCGGCGACCTGGTGGTCCTCACTGGTGACCTCGGCGCGGGCAAGACCACCCTGGTCCAGGGGATCGGAACGCACTTGAAGGTCCGCGGCGACATCACCAGCCCGACGTTCGTGATCGCCCGGGTGCATCCCTCGCTGGTCGACGGCCCGGCTCTGGTGCATGTCGACGCCTACCGGCTGGACACCCTGGCCGAGGTGGACGACCTGGATCTGGATGCCTCGCTGAGCGATTCGGTGACCGTGGTCGAGTGGGGCGAAGGGCTAGTCGAAGGGCTGGCCGCCGACCGGCTCGAGGTGCGCCTGGTTCGTCGGCGTGGTGCGGCCGGACCGGACGACGCGGAGACGGACGGCGATGAGCCGCGAACCGTGGGGCTTCGCGGCTTCGGGTCGCGCTGGGCGGACGTCACTCTCCCGGTCTTCGGCTGAGCGGGCCAACCTCGTGCTGCTGCTCGCGCTCGACACCGCCTCGGCCGCCGTCTCGGTCGCCCTGCACGACGGCACCTCGGTCCTCGTCTCCCGCTCCGGTGAGCCGTCGCCCCGGCACGTCGAACTGCTGACGCCGCTGGTCAGCCAGGCTCTGACGGAAATCCAGGCGACCGCCTCGGATCTCACTGCGGTGGCGGTGGGCGTAGGGCCCGGTCCCTTCACCGGTCTGCGGGTGGGCCTGGTCAGCGCCCGGGCTTTCGGCTTGGCTCTGGAGATCGACGTCCTCGGGGTGTGCAGCCTGGACGCGGTCGCCGCCGGCGCGGTCGCCGCCGGACTGGACGCTGCGGAATTCCTGGTCGCCACCGATGCCCGCCGCCGTGAGGTCTACTGGGCCCGGTACACCTGCGACGGGCTGCTTCCAGTGCGGGTCGACGGTCCGCATGTTGCCCTGCCCGCCGACGTCCCCCGTGCCGACCTCCCGGTGGTCGGCCGCGGCGGGCAGCTGTACCCGGAACTGCTCGGACCCGCCATCCTCCCACTGGACCCGCCGGCCGCCGAGGTGGCCCGGCTCGCCGTGCAGGGCGAGCCCTACCTGGTGCCGGCCGAACCGCTGTACCTGCGTCGACCTGATGCCAGCATGCCGGGGGTCCGTAAGCGAGTCACCCCGTGACCGTTCCGGATCCGGGTGATCGGGTGACGCCCGAATCGCGGGGGGTTCGGCTGCGGCCGATGCGGTGGTGGGACGTCGAGGCGGTGCTGCCGCTGGAGCGCGAACTGTTCGGCCGCAGCGCCTGGCCGGCGGAGACCTTCTGGTCCGAGCTGGCGCATCCACAGACCCGCTGGTACGTGGTCGCCGCGCTGACGGCCGATCCGGACCGGATGATCGGATACGCCGGTCTGCTCGCCCCCAGCCCAGACGTCGAGGCGGACGTGCAGACCATCGCCGTGGCGACGCAGGTCCAAGGGCGGGGCGTGGGCGGCGTCCTGATCGATGCCTTGATCGCGCAGGCCCGATTGCGCTCGGCCAGCGCGCTGATGCTCGAGGTGCGCGCCGACAACGAATCGGCGATCTCCCTATACACCAAGCGCGGATTCGAGCGAATCGCCGTCCGCCGTCGGTACTACCAACCCGAGGACGTCGATGCCTGGGTGATGCGGTTGCGCCCGCTAGGAGATCCACAAGCCGGTTCCTAGCTTTCCCTCCCGCAGTGATCCTCGGGTGTGTTAGCGGTGTCAGAGCCGCGGGTAGCGCTGGTGACAGCAATTCCTGCGCCCTGTCCTTCTTATGATCATGAATCTGTCGCTAATAGCTGTGGGACAACGGTTTTCGATTTGATGCTGATCTTTCCAAGCCATTGATGGTGGCAATTTCATCGGCTATTCTGTACATATGTTCGAAGACCTGAGGAGCCCGAGTGGGGACGGCGACCAGCCGCCACCGGGCCCCGGCCTGTCTTCGGATCCCGGCCTGTCTTCGGATCCCACCCTGCCACCGGCCACCGACGCTCTTCCCGTCGACCGCGCCGCGACCGGCACGAGCACCCCCGACCGGACTGGCGCGGCCCCTGCCACGACGTCGCCGGCCTGGGGGTTGCCGCCCCACCCGCGACCGGCTCCCGACTCTGGTCCGGCCGCTGGTCCGGCCGCTGGTCCGGCGGCTGGCTCTGGTCCGGTGATGCCCCCGCCGCCGGTGCGGACGGTGGAGGGGGTGCCGTTGTTCACTCCGGAGTGGTGTCGGGAGGCGGTGTGGCCGGTGCATCCGGTGATCACCCCGGACCCGGTCCGGCTGGTGGTGACCCGGTGGTCGGGTCGGGTTGCTCCCGATGACGACGACCTGGACGGCGGCACCGGTGCGGGGGTGGGGGGTTCGCGGGCGGGTGAGGACGAGGCGTGGTTGTTGGCTTCGGTCGCGGCGGAGAACGCCTCGGGGTTCGGCCTGGTGCAGGACATCCATGACCAGACGAAGGCGATCTGCTGGTCCGAAGCCCAACGGTTGATTCTGATCGCTCGCCTGTACGAGCACGGCAGCATGGTCGCCCTACCGCCCCCGGCTGGTCCGGCATCGCGCGCGAAGAAACCGCTGACCAGGTTGTCCCGT
>JANNPJ010000761.1:0-4625 GCA_031400005.1 Kineosporiaceae bacterium
CGCTGAGTGGGCCTGGCACGTAGAGGCCGAGTCGCTGGGCGCGGACGGCGGCCAGGGTCCGGGTCGGTGCGTGGAGTTTGGTCAGGATGTGCTCGACGTGGGTGGCTACGGTGCGGGGGGTGACAAACAGTGCGGCGGCGATGCGGCGGTTGGGCCAGCCTTCGATGAGCAGGCCGAGGATTTGAAGTTCACGGGGGGTCAGGCCGTGCAGTTCGCCGGGTGGGGACAGCAGCAGGATCGCCAGCAGGGAGTGCGGGGAATCGGAGGGGCAGGCCAGCGTCGTGATCATGGTGTGGCAGCCGGTTTCGCCCGCCGGGTCGGGCCAGAGGAAGGATCCGTAGATGCGTCCAGCAGATATCCGTTCGGCTGCCGCCGCGACGGTGTCCGAGCCGGGGCGCAGCCGCGGGTGGCCCGGCAGGCCGGATAGCGGGAGGGTGTTGCCGCCTCGAGTCAGCACGACTCCGGCGTACGCGTCGGCGACGAGCCTTGCCACCGCATCGATTGACCGCAGTGGATCGATGGCGGTCGCGAGTACCGGGGCCAGCGCGCTGAGCAGGTCGCGGGCGGCCTCGGTGGGATGGGCGAGGGTATCGGTGTACAGGCCCAGGATTCCCAGGTAGTGACCGCGGTTGAACATGCCCACCGTCAGGCCTTCGCGGAATCCGGCAGGCCGCAGGTAATCCCTCCAGCCCGAAACCTGTTCCATGGGGATCGGCAGGTCCGACATCCGCAGAGCGGTGCGCTGCCGGGTGAACCCGAGCATCTCGATCTCGTCGGCGACCACCGGGCCGGTGAAGTATCCACTCACCGTCGTGTCGAAACCCCGACCGACCACCTGTGCGCGTGCATCACGGTCCGGATCGATCAGGCGGATCATGGCGCCCTCGAATGGCACCAGCCGGTGTAGCGGTTCCAGCAATGCCTCGGCTCGCTCCTCGATACGGCCGGGCGAGGCCGCGATCTGGGCGATCTCGGCTGCGATCTGCAGGCCGTGCGGCGGGAGTTCAGGCATCGGTTTCACCACCGCCCTTCCGCCTTCTGAGGCCGCGGTTAACCACGTCGGAGCGGGGGCAGGGGCGGAAAGGTTTGCGGGTCGGGAAGCGAGGGGTCATGGTCTCTTCTTGACTGCCGAAGACTCGGCTACGGTGCCATGGGCACATGCCAATCAACGCACCCGTGGTGCCGAATTCTGCAGCACGACTGACGGGCCGAAACGTTGGCCACTTTCCCAGCAAACTACGTGCACTACGTAGCGTACTTGCTCGGGTGAAAATCGTTGGAGCTTCTACGTCATCAGTGCCGACGGCTGCGGCGGAATCGTCGAGCGCCGGGCAGAATGGAGATGTCTCCTACAGGCGTGATCGCCTGGTCGAGCGGGCTGAACTCCTCCGGGAGCCAGCCGGTTGGCTACGGCCTGGCGCTCAGGCGTTCGATCAGCGCGGCAGCGTGATCCGACGTCGGAAGGTGTGTTGTTTCTTGCTGGATTTGCCTCGCCGCCGCACGGTAGGTGGGGGTGTGCAGGACGTCGTTGGCCGCCTCGGTGAGGTGGTGCGGGCGGGCAGCAAGGGGATCGAGTACGCGAGCAACGTTGAGTGCGTGGCATCGGTCCGCGTTGAGCGGCTGGTCGGCACCCATCGGCAGCAGCACGAGGGGGACGCCGAAGGCCAGGGCACCGATCACGCTGCCCGAGCCGGCGTGGGAGACGACGAGGTCGCAGTGCGGCAGCAGGAGCTCCTGCGGGATGAACCGTTCGATGTGCACGTTCGACGGCTGCGGGCCCAGCTCCGCCGGGTCGATCTCGCGGCCTACGGTGACGATGATGTCCGCGTTCAGGCTGCTGAGACCGGTCAAGACCCGGGTGAACAGATCGCCGGACTCCTGAGCGAAGATCGTACCGAGGGTGAAGTAGACCGTCGGGCGATCGGACCCTCGGGCGAGCCGATCCCGGACGGCGTGTCCCAGCCCTTCTGAGTGGGTAGCCGCTGGTGGCGAGTCGAGCACAGCGGGGCGGATGTGGTGCGCGGTGGCCGGAAACCGGTCGCTCGGAGTGCGGAAGCTCGGTGGGACGGGGACCAGAGTGAGGTATCGGTGCAGCATCTCCAGCCGGGGATCGGCTGGTAGCCCGTACTCTGCGCGGAGCGCATCGAGCGGCTCGGCCAGCAGGTCGGGTCGGATCATCCCACCGGCAGCGAGGACGACGATCGCGGCGTGTGGGATGCCCAGTCGCTCTGCCGCAGCGGCGGCGCCGAAATCCACTTCGTCGCGGACGATGACATCCGGATGCCAGCCTGCGCCGATGTCCAGCAAGCGTCCGCTTCGGTCCCAGGCTACCCGCCCGGCGAAGCTTTCGCGCAGAACTCGTTCCTCGTGGGCTCGGTCCACCGGCAGCAGCGGACCTCGCATCGCAGGATCAGCGATCGTAGGCCCCCCGCTGTCGATCGCATCGAAGCCGGTGGCCTCAACCATGGCCAGCATCGCTTGCTGGGCGCTGAAGGCGACCGTGTGTCCGCGAGCCGCCAGAGCGCGGGCGATCGGCAGGGTCGGAAGAAAATGCCCGGAGCCGCCGGTGAAGGTGAACAAGATTCGCATCGCGCCATCATGGCGAACGTGTCCGGGGCGCCAAGCTGAGGAGAGGGACCAGCAGGCGGGATGGGCGGACAGCGCCTAGCCTTGCTGTCCGTCCACCAATTGAGGGAAGCTAACGATCATGTTGTTGATCTTCGGCATCAAGGGCTACATCAGGCAGCTGGCCATCGTCATGCTCGTCTGCCAGAACTGCGGCAATCCGGCGGCGCATCGGGTCCAGGAGCAGACTCGCAAGTTCACCCTCTTCTTCATCCCGCTTTTCCGGGTCTCCCGCAAGCAATCGCTGACCTGCACGTTCTGTGGTCAGACGACGTCGATCAGCGCGGGGCAGGCCACCCGTTACGCCTCGATGGGCAGTGGAACGCCGTCGACGATCGAGCCGGCGCCCCGCCCCTAGGTTCTCAACCCGCACGGCACGCCGTGATACGGGACTGAACACCCAGGGCTACGCCGCTGAGGCGGGCCGCTCGCGATCCGGTTCCGCGGCAGGAGGGACGGCGCAGTCGCGAGCGACGCCGGGTCTCGCTACGGTGCTGAAATGCGCTCACTTATTGTGACTGAGAACATCACAGTGGACGGCGTTATCGAGGCGGCGGACGACTGGTTCGCACCGTCCGGCGCGGATGACGTCACGGATGTCGCCGAGTTGATGCGCGTGCAGCAGAGCCAGCGCGACGAGGCCGATGCGCTGCTCGTCGGCCGCGAGACGTTCGAGGCGTTCCGCGGCTACTGGCCACGGCAGACCGACGACGAGACCGGGATCTCGGATTACCTGAACGCGGTGGAGAAGTACGTCGTCTCCAGCACCCTGGCGGCCCCGAACTGGGCCCACAGCCACGTTCTGAGTGGCTCCCTCATCGAGGAGGTCAGGAGCCTGAAGTCGGCGCCGGGCAAGGACATCGTGACGACGGGCTCCATCTCCCTGGTCCACGCGTTGGCGGCGGCAGGGCTGGTTGATGAGTACCGTCTCTTTGTGTACCCCGTCGTTGTCGGTCGCGGCCGGCAGCTGTTCGCTCACGGACTGGAGGTCGGGCCGCTGCGCCTGGTCGAGGCGACATCGTTCCGCTCGGGCATCGTCCTCCTCCGCTACCGCACGGACTGATCGATCCGCCGAGAGCGGATGCGGACGACCGACGCTATCTCAGCGTGCCGGGCTGGGGGAGGGCGATCCGTTGTCAAACGCCTCGCGGAGCAGTTGCTCAGCCGCCAAGCCGATCGCTTCCTCAGATTCGGATTGGCATTCCGGCAGCTGGCTGACGTCCTTGGCGGTGGGTTTGTACAGAGCGCCGTCGAGTTCGCTGCGCATCGCCTTCAGGCATGCCGGTGAAACGACCTCGGACGGGACCGTGTTCGCTGGAGCCGACGCTGGCTGCTTGGCACAACTGACCAACGAGATGGTGGTCAGGACGGCGAGAAGGATAGGCGTCAGGCTGCGTGAGAGGCGCCGCGTTGGGCGAGCATTGATCACCTTTAGGACCTCCTTCGCGTAGGGCAAGCCGGATGCTGGGCCGAAGCAATACGGCTCAGGTGTCACTCAGGGTAGTTAAGTAGGTCTGCCGGCTGCCGCCCATTCAGGGTGTGAACAACATCGACTGCGCGAGGCTACCGCCCTCGAACGGGGAGCTGATGCCACCCGCGATCGAGGGATTCCTGGTCGACCCGCAAACGGCTCGCAGGTGGGCGAGGAGTCCGGGGCTCCCGCTGCGGGTTTTCGCGTGCCGGATAGATGAAGACGAGCAGGTCACAAGACACACAGTGACGATTCGGCGGAGAAAGGCTGGCTCTAATTGCGCTCTGCGGCTTGTGTGCCTGCAGCTTGTCCGATGTGCGGTTACTCACCTGCCTGTGCGGAGAGTCACCTCGCACGTTCGGGCCGGCCGACCGCCGCGACCGGCACTGCCGTGCCGGGGAGTGGTTCAGCCCGTCCTGAGCGTGGCTTCCGCGCGCCCTGACCCCAGCAGTGTGGCCCCCGTGCGACAGCACCCAGGCCCCACAGCTGGGTCAGCTGAACCCCAAAGGTTTGTGCGTGCGGGAGGGGG
>JANNPJ010000795.1:0-3317 GCA_031400005.1 Kineosporiaceae bacterium
GAGGCTTCCGTTCGTTTCGGCTGCCGACAGGTACTCCATCAGCGCCTGCCGCAGTTCCCGGGCGGCGCGTGGTGGTTGGACGCCGCTGCGATGGGCGAGGCCGATCATGCGGGAGAGGCCGGGGGAGGCGATCGGCGTCACCCGATGGGTCGTCCGGCCCGCCACCACCGTGCTGGGCAGGACGGCGAGCCCGACGCCGGCTTCCACCATGCTCAGAACGGCGTCCATCTCACCCCCCTCAACCGCAAAGATCGGTGCGAAACCCGCACGCCGACAAGCGGTCACCGTGGCCTCGCGGAGGTCATAGCCGGGTCGGAACATCACCATTGGCCGACCGCGGAGCTCGGAGATGGCAATCGGCCGGCCATCGGTCGGCGCCGGTTCGCTCATCGAGGACACCACGACCAGGTCCTCGCGCAGCAGCGGCGTGGTCACCAGCGACGGGTCGTCCGCGTGCAGTGGCAGCACCAGCAAGGCGAGGTCGAGGGCGCCGGTCGCAGCCTTGGCCACCAGATCGCGGGATCCGCTCTCGTCGATCACCAGCCGAATCCCCGGGTATCGCTGCCGGTAAAGCCGAGCAACGCCGGGCAGCAGGCCGGTGAGCAGGCTGGGTGGCGCCCCGAGTCGCACTCGGCCGTGGCGCAGCTCAACCAGCTCGCGAACCTCCTGCCGGGCGGACTCCACATCCGCAGTGATCCGTTCGGCAATCGGAAGTAGTGCCTCTCCGGCCGGGGTCAGGGTGATGTTGCCCCGGATCCGGTCGAACAGCTCCGCCCCGAGTGACTTTTCCAACGCCCGGATCTGTTGCGAGAGCGACGGCTGGGCGATCTCCAGCTGCTGCGCGGCCTGAGTGAAGTGTCGCGTCTGAGCAACTGTGAGGAAGTACACGAGCTGCTGTAACTGCATGGTTATCATACTACGCTAGTGATAGCTAGAGCCTATGGTCAACCAACGTTACATCTCTTGGACCTACCGGTCCTGTCTGGCTTACCTTGCAAACGTGGCAGCCTTGACGACCAGATCCGAACCACGCGCACGCGTGACGTCGGTCAGTACGCTCTACCGATCCACGATCGGTAAGAAGATTGTGATGGCCGTAACCGGCCTGTTGATGCTGGGCTTCGTCGTCGTGCACATAGCGGGCAACCTGAAGATCTTCTTCGGCGAGGCGGAGTTCGACTCCTACGCGCACTGGCTGCGGACCATCGGTGAGCCAGTAGTGCACGAGTCCTGGTTCCTCTGGATCCAGCGGTTCGTGCTGTCGGTCGCCCTGATCGCGCACATCTGGGCAGCGGCGTCGCTATCGCGGCAGGACCACAGGGCCCGCCCGGTCGGCTACCACGCCCGGCGCCGGGGCGGATACGCGACCAGCACGATGCGCTGGGGCGGCGTCATCCTCCTGCTCTTCATCATTTACCACGTCCTCGACCTGACGATGGGGGTGGCCAACCCCGCCCCGGACGACGCCGGCCCGTACGGCCGCGTGGTCGCCGACTTCAGCGTCTGGTACATCACTCTGGCGTACGTCGTCGCGATGGGTGCGCTCTGCCTGCACATCGCGCACGGCCTCTGGAGTGCGGCCAACACCCTCGGGGTGAACGCCGCGACCACGGCGGCTTATCGCACGGTGGCAGTGGCTGCCGCCGTCGCGATCACGCTGGGGTTCCTGCTCGTTCCGTTCGGTGTCGTCTTCGGTGTGTTGGAGTGAGCGAGATGTCGGACCTGCCCTACACCATCGGCGTCCCATTGCTGGACTCCAAGGCTCCCGATGGCGCGGTTGAAACCCGTTGGGAGCGGCGCCAGTTCGCCGCCAAGCTGGTCAACCCGGCGAATCGACGTAAGCACACGGTGATCGTTGTCGGCACCGGCCTGGCCGGCGGGTCGGCCGGCGCCACGCTGGCCGAGCAGGGTTACAAGGTGATCCAGTTCTGCTTCCAGGACTCGCCGCGACGTGCCCACTCGATCGCCGCGCAGGGCGGCATCAATGCGGCAAAGAACTACCGTAACGACGGCGATTCGGTGTACCGGCTGTTTTACGACACGGTCAAGGGTGGCGACTTCCGTGGCCGAGAGTCGAACATCTACCGGCTTTCTCAGATCAGCCTGCAGATCATTGACCAGTGCGTGGCGCAGGGCGTGCCCTTCGCCCGGGAGTACGGCGGCCTGCTGGATACCCGGTCTTTCGGCGGTGTCCAGGTCCAGCGGACCTTCTACGCGCGGGGCCAGACCGGCCAGCAGTTGCTGATCGGTGCCTATCAGGCGCTGTCGCGGCAAATTGACGCCGGAAACGTGGAGATGCACGCCCGCACCGAGATGCTCGACCTGGTGATGGTGGAGGGCAAGGCGCGCGGGATTGTCGCTCGGGACCTGGTCACCGGCGAGATCAAGACCTACCTGGCGGACGCCGTCGTCCTGGCCACCGGCGGATACGGCAACGTCTTCTATCTGTCCACCAACGCGATGAACTCGAATGCCTCGGCGATCTGGCGGGCGCACCGCCGGGGGGCCTACTTCGGCAACCCCTGTTACACCCAGATCCACCCGACCTGCATCCCGCGCTCCGGCGATCACCAGTCGAAGCTCACGCTGATGAGCGAGTCGCTGCGCAACGACGGCCGGATCTGGGTGCCGAAGGCGATTGGTGACGAGCGCTCGCCCGAGCAGATCCCCGAGGACGAGCGGGACTACTACCTGGAGCGGATCTATCCCGCCTTCGGCAACCTGGTTCCCCGCGATATCGCTTCTCGGGCGGCGAAGAACGTCTGCGACGAGGGCCGTGGCGTCGGACCCGGCAAGCAGGGCGTGTACCTGGACTTCGCGGCTGCGATAGCGCGGATGGGCGAGGACAGCGTCCGGGAGAAGTACGGCAACCTCTTCGACATGTACGCCCGGATCACCGGCGAGAACCCGTACACCTCACCGATGCGGATCTATCCGGCCGTGCACTACACCATGGGCGGCCTGTGGGTGGATTACGATCTGCAGACGACGATTCCCGGCTTGTTCGCGATCGGTGAAGCCAACTTCTCCGATCACGGCGCCAACCGACTCGGCGCCAGCGCCCTGATGCAGGGCCTGGCCGACGGCTACTTCGTGCTCCCGTCCACCATCAACGACTATCTCGCGCGCGGACCGTTCCTGCCGATCGATCCGAAGGGCGAGGCGGTCGCCTCGGTGGAATCAGCGGTGACGACGCGGATCGACAAACTGCTGTCGATCAACGGCAATCGCACGGTCGACTCTTTCCACAAGGAACTCGGCGAGATCATGTGGGAGCACTGTGGAATGGCCCGCAACGAGATCGGGCTGCGCAAGGC
>JANNPJ010000804.1:0-5454 GCA_031400005.1 Kineosporiaceae bacterium
CCTTCGTCTATGTCGGCGCGTGACACGAAACTGGTGTCCCGATCGAGACAGAACTACACGACGACTAGGTCGGCATGCTGGACCGGACTCGCGACTCCCACGGCAGCGAACCAGCCCGACTCACCGGACTTCCGAGGTCCACTTGCCTGATCCACCAGACAATGGACCCCGCCCGTAGATTGGAGAACCGCTGCCAGGCCCGTGATCGGAGACGAGGAAATCCAGCAGCCCCGGACTTCTCACCTGCAGCACCAGTGGGCGGGCTGGGGATGATCGTCACTCTGGCCCGGGCCTGATCCCTGCGGCCGCCATCCGCGTCGCCAGAACTTGCTTATCTGAGTAAAGACTCTTTATCTTGGTCAGCATGATGCTGACCCCACGCGAGCGCGAGATCATCGCGCTCTTGCGCCGGGATCCGCTCGCCGGGCCGCAGGCGATCGCCGAGGCACTCGGCAGCACCCGGACCGCGGTGAACATGCACCTGTCGAACCTGGGCAAGAAGGGCGCCATCCTGGGCCGGGGGTACATCCTGCGCCAGGACAACGCGGTGGTGGTGATCGGTGGCGCGAACGTCGACATCAAGGTCCGCAGCCTTGCCCCCGTTCAGCACCGCACGAGCAATCCTGGCCAGTCGAGCACCACCTCGGGCGGGGTCGGACGCAACATCGCCGAAAACCTGGCCCGGCTGGGCACCCCGACCCACCTCATCGCTGCGGTCGGGCGCGATGCTGCGGGCGACCGGCTGCTGAGCGACACCCAAGCGGCCGGCGTGCGGGTGGACCATGTGCACCGCAGTACGCATCCGACCGGTACTTACACCGCGGTGCTCGACTCCGATGGTGACCTGGTCGTGGCCATCGCCGACATGGCGGCCACCGACGGCCTGGCACCCGAGGATCTGCAGTACGGGCGGGATCTCATCGCCAACGCGAGCCTGCTGGTACTGGACGGCAATCTGTCTGCCCAGGTGCTGGCATACGCACTCGACATTGCGTACGCCGCCGACGTCCCCACCATGATCGATCCGGTGAGTGCGCCCAAGGCCGCCCTGCTGGCTCCGCTGCTCACCAGCGAACGGCCGATCTTCGCCATCACTCCGAACCTGGAGGAGTTGGAGGCGATCACCGGCCGACCGGTCGACACCGAGCAGAAGATCCTCGCGGCCGCCACCGAACTGCACCAACGGGGTGTGCGGCACGCCTGGGTACGGCTGGGCGGGCGCGGCAGTCTGCTGAGCACCGCCGAAGCCGGTCATACGTTCCTCACCGCACCGCCAGCCGACGTCCACGACGTCACCGGCGCCGGTGACGCCATGCTCGCTGCTTTCGGGCACGCGCTGCTGACCGGCAGCGACCCGGTTGCTGCCGCCCGCTACGGCCACGCCGCCGCAGCCCTGACGGTTGCCAGCGCCGCGACGGTGCGGCCGGACCTGACCCCGCGTCTCATCGAAGACGCTCTCAACGATCCCACCCGGAGCCAGCCATGACCGTCCCGCACCCCACCCTGACCCTGACCGAAGAGGTCCGCGCGGCGCTGCACGAGGGTCGTCCCGTTGTCGCCCTCGAATCCACCATCATCAGCCATGGCATGCCGTATCCGCAGAACATCGAGATGGCCACTCAGGTGGAGGACATCGTCCGGGCCGGCGGTGCCGTCCCGGCGACGATCGCCGTCCTGCATGGCCAGCCCTGCATCGGCTTGACCCGGACGAACCTGGAACTGCTCGCGACCAGCCCGGACGTCACCAAGGCCAGCGTGCGTGACCTGGCCTATGTGATGGCTCGTGGCGGGCACGGCGCGACCACCGTCGCCGCCACCATGCGGCTCGCGGCGCTGGCCGGGATCAGCGTGTTCGTGACCGGCGGCATCGGTGGGGTCCACCGTGGGGCACCGGCGACCTTCGACGTCAGCGCTGACCTCACCGAACTGGCCGTCACCAACGTCGCGGTGATCAGCGCCGGGGTGAAGAGCATTCTCGACATCGGGCTCACCCTGGAGACGCTGGAAACCCTTGGCGTGCCGGTGCTCAGTTACGGCACCGACGAGTTCCCTGCCTTCTTCTCGCGCAGCAGTGGGTTTTCCGCCCCGATGCGCGTCGATTCGGCAGCCGAGATCGCCGCTGTCATGCACGCTCGGTGGGATCTGAACATCGCCGGCGGCGTCAGCATCGCCAATCCCGTCCCCGAGGGCGACGAAATTCCGGCGGACCAGATCGCCGGGATCATCGACCAGGCCCTCGCCGAGATGGAGACCGCCGGTATCGCGGGCAAGGAGGCCACCCCGTACCTGCTGGGCCGGATCGTCGAACTCACCAACGGCGAAAGCCTGCGGACCAACATCGCCCTGGTGAAGAATAATGCCCGGCTCGGTGCAGAGATCGCGACCGCTTACACCGCTCTCCGACGAGCCACCGCCGACAGCGCGAGGTAACGGACCATGCCTCGAACGGGTGGGCAGAGTGGCTATCACGTCGTCGTCGAACCGGCCAGATCTGGAACAAGCGCTGCGGCCCCCGACGAGCCGCTGCGCTGGTGGCGGCTGGTCGGGCTGGTCGCCGTCGCTGCCGTCCTGGTTTTCGTCGGTGTCGCCGCGGCCGGGGTGATCACGTCACGACGCGTCGCGGAGCGGGAGGCAATCAACGACGCCCTGCACGTCACCGACATCCTCGCGGAGTCGGTGCTGGAACCCGCCCTGGAGGACACCCTCCTCTCCCCGGACCCGAGCCTTTCGCGGGCCGCGGTGGCCCGCCTCGACCCAGTCGTCCGTACCCGGCTGCTGACCTCCACGCTGGTTCGGGTGAAGGTCTGGAGTCGGGACGGCCGCATCCTCTATGCGGACGAGGCGCAGCTCATCGGCACGATTTTTCCGCTGAGCGAGGACTTGCTCGATGTCTTGGCCGACCCGTCGACGAAGGCCCGGGTGAGCGATCTCAGCCGACCCGAGAATCGTTTCGAGGGCAGTAGCCACGCCAAGATGTTGGAGGTTTACCGGCCGGTCTGGACCCCCGGCGGAGAGGCACTCCTCTTCGAGACGTACGCGCCGTACGACACCGTGACCAGTCGGACTTCGCAACTGTGGCGAGCCTTCGGGGGCATCATGCTGGCCAGCCTGATGCTGCTCCTGATCGCGCAGGCACCACTCACGTGGGCGCTCGTGACCCGCATTCGCAAAGCGCAGGCGCAGCGCGAAGTCCTTCTCGCCAGGGCGGTCTCTGCCTCGGACCAGGAGCGCCGGCGGATCGCCGGAACGTTGCACGACGGCGCCGTCCAAGAGCTGGCCGCCAGCGCTTTCCTCGTCGCAGGCGCCGCCGATCGAGCCCGGACGGTCGGTGACGAGAGCACTGCCCGGCAACTGGATCTTGCCGCCACGACCGTGCGCTCCAGCATTGGCGGACTACGGACCCTGCTGGTGGACATCTATCCCGCTTCCCTGCGGACCGCCGGCCTAGCCGCAGCCCTGCAAGATCTGGTGGCCCCGATGCTGGCCCGCGACCTCGACGTGAGGCTGGAGGCACCAGAGGTCATGGACCTACCCCCGCACGTGGAGGCACTCGTCTTCCGGATCGCCCAGGAATGCCTGCGCAACGTCCATCGGCACGCCGATGCGGAAGCGGTCAGGGTGTCGTTGACCCTTCCGACGACCGGAGCGCTCCTGGCCATCCTGACGATCGCGGATGACGGTGTCGGGTTCGACCCCACCACCGTGCTGGCTGTCCCGCTCGAAGGCCATTTCGGTCTGCGACTCATGGCCGATCACACAGCGGCCGCCGGAGCCGGACTGAGCGTGCGTTCGGCGCCGGGCGTCGGCACCGAGTGGCGACTGGAGGTCCCCCGCCCATGAGCGAGTCACCGGAACCGGACGCCGGAGTGGTCCGCGTGCTCCTGGTGGACGACCATGCCCTCGTCCGAGCCGGCCTGGCGGCTCTGCTGGAGGTCGCCGAGGACATCGCCGTGGTCGGGCAGGCCGCAGACGGTCGGCAGGCCCTGGATCAAGCGACCCGCACGATGCCGGACGTGGTGTTGATGGATCTGTCCATGCCCGTGCTGGACGGCATTGCCGCTACCCGGGCGATCCTCGCCGCCCGTCCGGCGACCCAGATCCTCGTCCTGACTTCCTTCGCCGATCGGCATCGAGTACGTGAGGCTCTGGCCGCCGGGGCCATCGGTTATCTGCTCAAGGACAGCACCCCGGAGCAGGTCCTCGCAGGGATCCGGGCAGCAGCGCGCAACCAGTCACCCATCGACCCCCGGGTGGCCCGAACACTTCTCACCGACGGCTCGCTCTCCCCGCAAGCCGCGCTCAGTCCACGCGAACTCGACGTGCTTCGCCTGGTCGCCAATGGCCTGGCCAACAAGCAGATCGGCAGGGCGCTGGGAATCACCGAGCGCACGGTTAAAGTTCATCTGGGAAACGTGTTTCGCCGTATCGATGTGCATGACCGAACCTCGGCCGCGCTCTGGGCCCGGGAACACCTCAACCCGCCCCCGGAAGCCTGACTACGGCTCCCGGGGCGGGTCGGCCGGGTCGGTCGCGTCAGCCGGTCAGCCGTCGTCACCGCCGGTCGAAATCGTGCCGTCGAGGGCATCGACGTCCACCTTCTGCACGGCTGCGCCCTGCAATTCCATCTCCCAGATCGGGCGGCCGTTCGCTTCCTCCAACTCCGCCTCCACGACCTGGCCACCGAAGCGATCGGTGACGATGACCGCCGCCTGGACGGCGTTGACGGGGCGCGGACCGAAGCGGGCGTCCAATTCCGGGTCGATCTCCAACTCGAACGCCGGTCCGCCCGGCAGGCTCGCGACCAGATCCTCACCGGAATCCGCATCGTCCACGGCACTCTCGTCGTCGTCCGAGTCCTCTTCTCGGTCGTCGTCACTGCCCACGAGGATCACCTGGTCAGGGGAGCCGATGAGGCCTGGTTGGTCTGAGACCGTCAGGAGTACACCGGTGGCCACCGCGCAGGCCAACCCTCCGGCCACTAATGATTTCTTGATGCGCATGCTTGGTCCTCCAGTCAGAGCCCGTCCGAATGCGGATGACCTCTTCTACGTGGAACCGAGTCGGGCGGTCGCGCCTGGGGACCTGCCCATTGGTACTAGTACCTCGGTACGTCCGGCGGCGGGTTCACTCAGCCCGCGGTGCCGTTGGATGGGCATGGCCGTTCTCCCTTCACGGGGTGGTGGGTGGCCTGGGATGGCGCAGCAGTTGGTCATAGGCAGTGGCTGAGGCCGGGGGCGGACATCGGTGGCCAGAGCAGCCAGGCGACGTGGGTCAGCGACGTCGTAGGTAAAGGTCAGGGTGCGACCGGCCGGTTCGGTGACGGTGATCAGGCGCCCGGATCCGTCGTAGGCCAGGGTGGTGGTCGTGTCGTTGAGGTCCTTGATCTCGGCTCAAAAGCTGAGCGCGCTGCTCAGCCTTCTCGTTGAAGACGACGCGCGGTTCGGGTCGGCCTCG
>JANNPJ010000823.1:0-14024 GCA_031400005.1 Kineosporiaceae bacterium
GAAGCCCTCGGTGAAGAGCGAGCCGAGCTGGGCGACGCCGATCAGCGCCCCTACCGAGACCAGGCTGACGTTCGACACCGTGGCCACCCGGACGCCGGCAGTGATCACCGGGACCGCGATCGGCAGCTCAACTTTCAGGAACCGGCCGATGCCTTTGAAGCCCATCGCCGTCGCCGCGGCCCGGACGTCCTCGGGGACCGAGTTCAGTCCGTCCGCGACCACCCGGACCAGCAGGGCCACGGTGTAGACGGTGAGCGCCACCACCACGTTGATCGGCGAGAGGATCTTCGTCTGGATGATCGACGGCATGATGATGAACAGTGCCAGCGACGGGATCGTGTACAGCAGCCCGGCGATGTTCGTGATCGCCGGGTACGTCCACCGGTACCGGCTCGCTACCCAGCCGATCGGCAGGGCGATCAGCAGTCCGATCAGCACCGGCACCACCGAGAGCCAGACGTGCGCGATGAACCATTGGGTGACGTCGTCCGGGTGCGCCTTCAGGTAGTCGATCATTCGGGTGGCTCCGTTGCCGGCGCCGCTGCTGAGGGTCCGGAGCCTGCCTGCCGTCGGGTGGCGAGCTGCTTCTCGATCCGCTCGATCACCTCTCCTGCGGTGATCGTGCCGATCAGGACGCCGTTCTCGTCGACCAGCACACCCCGCCCGGACGGCGAAGACAGTGCGGCGTCCAGGGCCGCCCGCAGGGTGCCGCCGGTCTGCGCCACGGTGCCGCCGCGCTGCAGCAACTCCGGGACGACGGTCCGACCGGCCGGGACGGCGTGCGCGTTCACCCAGCCGGCCGGTTTGCGTTCGGCGTCAATGGCCAGGGCCCAGCCGTCGACGGCGATCCGCTGTACCGCAGCGCCGTCGTCCCCCAGCGCCACCGTCTGCTCATCGTGCGTGGGCAGGTCACCGGACTGTTCGAAGCCGAGCGCCCGGTAACCCCGATCGCGGCCGACGAACCCGGCGACGAAGTCGTCGACCGGGTCGGTGAGCAACTGTGCGGGGGTGGCCAGCTGGGCCAGGGTGCCGCCGACCCGGAGCACGGCCACCTGGTCGCCGAGCTTGACCGCCTCGTCGATGTCGTGGGTGACGAAGACGATCGTCTTACCGAGTTCGGACTGCAGCCGGAGGAACTCCTCTTGCAGTTCGTGCCGGACCACCGGGTCGACGGCGCTGAACGGCTCGTCCATCAGCATCACCGGCGGGTCCGCAGCCAGCGCTCGGGCTACCCCGACCCGCTGCTGCTGGCCACCGGACAGCTGGGTCGGATACCGGTTGGCGAACGCGGCCGGTAGGCCGACCCGTTCCATCAGCTCGATCGCTTGCGACCGGGCCTGCTTCTTGTTCTTGCCGAGCAGGAACGGCACGGTTGCCACGTTGTCCACGATCGTCCGGTGCGGGAACAACCCGGCATGCTGAATCACATAGCCGATGCCGCGCCGCAGCGTGGCGGCGTCCACCGTTCCGGTGTCCTGGTCGTCCAGCCAGATCCGGCCCGACGTGGGCTCGATCATCCGGTTGATCATGCGAAGCGAGGTGGTCTTGCCGCAGCCGGACGGCCCGACGAAGACGGTGATCTGGCCGGAGGGGGCAATCAGGTCCAGACCATTGACGGCGACCGTTCCATCCGGGTAGCGCTTCACCACGGATTCGAATTTGATCATGAGCTCATCACGTGCTCTCAGGCTCCTGTCGTCTTTTCGACACCGAGGGATCGTGCGACGGTGGTTGCTTCTCGGGCGAGAAGCTGGCCGTAGCGCTCGGCTGTTGCTTGGTTTAGTCGGTAGTCGGGGCCAACGATGCTGAGCGCCCCGGCGACGCCACCGGGACGCCGAATCGGCGCGGCGATGGCGGTAACGTCCTGCTCCACGGCGGATCGAAGCGTCACGTAGCCGCGATTTGGTACCCGGCCGAGCAACACCGCTCCGGCCGCACTGCCCTCCAACGGTATGGTCCGGCCGACCCAGCTGGAATGCCGGATCGAGTGCGTTCCCTCGACGATTGACACGTAGAGCGCACTGGCTCCCGGGCCACGAACGCTCAGGTAGGCAGATTCGCCGGTGGCTCCCACGATGCTCTGCAGCACCGGCGCGCAGAGTGGGATCAGCTGCTCGTGGCCGAGGGCCTGGGCACCGAGTTGGACCATCCGGGCCCCGGCCCGGTAGCCGTCGTCGTCCCGGGTGATGAACTCGCCCCGCTCGAGGGTGCGCAGCAGTCGGAGCGCGGTGCTGGCCGGCAGATCGGTCAGCCGGGCGCATTCGGCCAGCGTCGACGCCTGCCCACTACAGACGGTGGCCAGCAGTGTCAGGGCTCGCTCGACCGAGCGGGTCGCGGAGACCGCAGGGGGCTTGCCGGGCATTGTCGGCGCCCTCTCTTCGTCAGTGGAGCACCTTTTCTATCAACTCCATGGCCGTATCTCCTGTTCAAGACAAGAATTTCATCCAATGGAAACACCGTGCCGTTGCGTGGCAGCGTGCCGACCTCAACCATGGGTGTGGCTCTCGAACCGGAGACCGCAACGTGATCAGGTGGTGAGTGTGGCGGCCGAACAAGCACCGGTGCTGTCCATCGACGGGCGAACGCTGACCTGCGGGCGGCTGGCTGAGCACGTCGAGCGCCCGGTCCGGGTCCGGCTCAGCGTGGCCGCCCGCCGTCGGGCCGAGGCCTCGTTCCGGGCGGCGACAGCCGCCGTCACCCAGCGGCAGGTCTACGGGCGGACCACCGGCGTCGGCGCCAACCGGTCGATCGAGGTGGACGCCGCGGACCTGGCCGCCGGTGCCCAGCACACCCTGGCCCTACTGCGCAGCCATGCCACCAGTGCCGGGCCGGTGCGCAGCAGCCTGCGGACCCGGGCCACCCTGGTGGTCCGGCTCAACCAGCTCGCCGCCGGTGGCAGCGGGATCTCGATGACCGCGATCGACGCGCTGACCGCGATGATCAACGCCGATGCGTTGCCGCCGATTCGCGAGCATTCCGGCATCGGCACCGGGGATCTGACCGCGCTCGCGACGACCGCCCTCGGGCTGCTCGGCGAGGTGCCACTGACCCGCCCACTGCCTCCGGTGGTGCTCGGCGTCCACGATGCGTTGCCGTTCTTCAGTTCCAACGCCGCGACGCTGGCCGACGCGGCGATCGCCACCGCCCGATTGCAGATGCTGGCGAAGGCCGGGCTCGCGATCGCCACCTTGACGGGGCTCGCGGTCTCGGCCAATTTCGAGGCCTTCGGGCCGGTCGTCGAGCGGGCCACTCCCGGAGCCGGTGCCCGCCGGGTCTGCCGGACCGTTCTGGCGCTCTCCGATCCGGACGGGATCGGCCTGCCCGTTGCCGACCGGATCCAGGACCCGTTCGCGATGCGTTGCCTGCCGCAGGTGAACGGCCTGCTGCTGGATGCCCTGGACCGGCTCGATCAGGTGGTCTCCGCGCACCTCAACGTGGCGGCAGAGAACCCGGTGATCGTCTCAGGGGCGCTGTACGGGGACGACCGGACCGAAGCCGTGGTCGCCCACCACGGCGGGTTCCACATCCCGGCGGTTTCGCTGGCCTGTGACAGCGCGGCGATCGCGGTTGCGCAGTCGGTCCCGCTGCTGCTCGGCCGGCTGGCCATGCTGGTCGACCCGGCCGCCACCGGGCTGCCGGCGTTTCTCGGCGACGGCACCCCGGGAGCATCCGGGGTGATGATGCTGGAGTACCTGGCCGCTTCCGCGCTGGCCGACCTGCGCTCGTCCGCTGCACCGGCGTCCCTGGGCTCGGTCACGCTCTCGCGCGGGATGGAGGAGCACGCCAGCTTTGCCTCGCAGGCCGCCGTCCAGTTGCTGGAAACCGCTGATGCCTACGCCACCGCGCTGGCTTGCGAACTTCTGGCCGCCGTCCGGGCGGTGCGAATGCGGATCCGGCGGCTGGCGCTGCCGATGCCGGACGCCGGTTGGGGTGCCGTCATGCGCGCCTGCGCCACCCTGGGGTCTTCGATGGCGGACCGTGACCTGACCGCCGATCTGGTCCAGGCCGAGCTCCTGCTGCCGGACCTGGCCGAGCTGGCCGGCACCGCGATCCGAGCCGCCGAGCCGGTCCGGATCCCGCGGGTGCGGGTTCGGCTGCCCGTCGCCTGAGCGCGTGTTTTGGAATCTTGAGGACCCTGCTGGTTTATCCCGAGAGTCCAAGACCGGACGGCGGCCACCACCGGTGTGGACTCAAAGGGAGACGTCGAGAATCGCTGCTGTGCCCCTCAAGAACCGGTGATCAGGGCAGATTCTTACCTCGAGCACCGGTTTTTGAGGGGCACAGCAACCAGCAACCCCCCTTGGGGGTCAAAGCGGGCAACCGTTGCTGGCCTGCCAACCCGCGCAGGTTACGGAAAATCCGGGCCGACGGCGGGGATCATCGATTCTCAGTCGATCAAGGTAGCCGAGACCGTAGGACGGGGGCCGGCGCGGCTTCGATGCCGGAAAAGATCAACGAGACCAAGCGGCGCATCTTGGCTTCGCGACGTACCCAGCACTGAGCACTCAGGTCAGAGGGGTGCGTCCAGGAGGGTGTCGCGCAGCCGACCCTCACCCGGTGGGAACGGCGCGTCGATGGGCCGCAGCTCGTCGGCGTAGGACACCGAATGGCGGCGCAGAACGCCGGTGCTGCTGATCGCGTACTGACCCATCCGCCAGAGCGGCGGGGAGTAGACGTGGATCGACACGCTGCCCTCGGCCGCGCCGGTCATCCGGTGGATGTGGTCGGGACCGAAGCTGTAGGCCTGCCCGGCCGGAACGGATACCTCGATGCTCGGGGCACCGACCGCGAGATTGTGCTCGATCAGCTCGCCCCGGATCACCACCACCGCGCCGGCCGAGGTGTCGTGGTCGTGCCAGCCGGTGTCGTTGTTCGGCGTCCAGCACAGCACCCAGACGTCCACATTCGCGTCCCGGTGCAGGCTGACGTAGTGCCGGTTCTCGTCGCTGAACCGGACATGGGGTTCCCAGATCTGCGGCTCTGCGGCCAACGCGGTCGCCAGCGCCAGCAGTTCGGTCCGGTCGAGGGCACGATCGGGCAGGTGCGCCAGGCTGGTAGCGCTGGTCTGGCGGGGAGCGCTGGTCTGGCGGGGAGCGCTGGTCTGGCTCGGAGCGCCGGCCTGCGGGACAACGGTCATGGGGTGCCTCCGAACAGAAAGCGCCGGGGATTAGCGACGTCGATCGCGCGCTCGGCGGCGGCACCGAAACCGAAGCGGGCGGGCGTCGCGTAGGGGCGGTCGCTGCCGCGGATCACGGCATCGATGCCGAGGACCCGGATCAGGCCGTCGATCGCCTGCGGGCCGTAACTCGAGGTCTCCACGAACACCCCGGGGTCGATCGTCCCGAATCGGCCGCCGCGAGCCTGCAGCCGTTCATGGTGCAGTGGCGCGAGCCCGGCACCGGCGACGAACCCGATTCGCAGATCCGTCAGTAACGACCGGCCGGCCTCGTGCCAGGACCACCAGGCGGCCTGCAGTTGGGCCGGATAGTCGACCACGGCCGGCCACCATCCGGGCAGGCCCGCGGGAGTCTCGGCAGCCGCAAGGTCGACAGCGGTCTGGACCGGGCCGGGGTGGACCAGGACCGGCCGATCGGCCTGTTCGCAGACTGCCAGCACCGGGGCCAGCCGCTCCAGCAGGTGCGGGGTGGCCAGCCAGGTCGCGGGGACCTGCAGGCCGACGAAGCCCTCGGCCAGTAGATCGGTCAGGCCGGTCAGGTCCGGTTCCTGGCGGCGGACGGCGGCCCAGGCCCCGAATCCGTGCGGCAAGGTGGCCACCCCCGAGTGCCAGCCGTCCAGCAGCGCGGTGGCCTCGGCCTCGGGTAGATCCTCCAGCCCGAGCGGACTGGACAGCGAAAGCAGGGCGAGGTTGAGGTCGTCGGCGTCCGGGCCATTGGATCGAGCTCGGACCGGGACGTCGTGATCGGCCGGATCGACCTGGTACGGCGGCTCGCCGGTCAGCTGCAGTGTCCATCCGCGCAACATCGGCGGCGTACTGCGAGAGCGCAGCGCGTCGATCAAGGGTTGCGGCCACAGATGCTGATGGACGTCGACCCGCTGACCAGCAGGGCTGGCTGGCGCGACGTTGGCTGGCAGGACGTTGGCTGGCACGATCCACCTCCTGCCCACCATCATTACCTGCGCTTTCGATGCAGGCCGTTCACCTGCGGTGAAGCGCTTCAGTAATGATCACAGTGAAGCGTTTCACCACAGTTATGTCAAGAGGTCGAATGTGGTCGAGATAGCTTTGGCGGTATGAAGGAGGGGCGTCATCGGCCGACGCTGCGCGATATCGCCGAGGACACCGGGCTGTCGCCCGCCGCCGTCAGTTATGCCCTGCGCGGTCTGCAGGTCACCCCGCAGACCCAGGCCCGGGTTCGGGAGGCGGCTGACCGGCTGGGCTACGAAGCGGACCCCATTGCCCGAGCGCTCGCCTCCGGCCGGACCGACACCATCGGGGTGCTCTGCGGATCGCTGGCCGACGGTTGGCACCAGGAGGTGGCGGCGGCCCTGGGGCGGGGCCTGATCGCGGTCGGTCGCAACGCCTTCACCCTTGATGCCGGGAACGACCCGGAACGAGAGGCGATGCTCGCCAAGCGACTGGTCGACCAGCGGGTGGATGCCCTGATCGTGCTGCCGGTCGATCCGTGCGCGTCGCAGTGGGGCGAGTTGAGCCGGCGCACCGTGCTGATCGCGGTGGGGGACGGGCTGCCCGAGGCTGACCCGGCCGCCGAGGTGGTGTTCGACAATGTGACAGGCGTGACCCATGGGCTACGGCTGCTGGCCGCCGCCGGTCATACCCGGGTCACCGTGCTCACCCCGACGGATCGCGCCACCCCGGACCGCCCGGCCGTGCAAGTCGTGCACCAGGTGGCGCCGGAACTCGGGCTGGCGGCCAAGGTTCGTACCTGTCCGCACGACCTGGAGGGCGCGGCCGCAGTGGTGCGCAAGGAACTGGCCGAGGGTCAGCGGCCGACCGCTTTCCTGTGTCTGGCCGACTCCATCGCGTTCGGCGTCTACGCTGCCGCGCGGGAGATGAAACTCTCTGTCCCGGAGGATGTTTCGGTTGTCGGCTATGACGATTTGCCGGTCTCTCGACTGCTTACCCCGCCGCTGTCGAGCTACCGCTGGCCGATCGAGGAACTGGTCGAGGCGGTCGTCAGTCGCGCCGTCACAGCGATCGAAACCGGTGAACGCCGTCCCCGCGCGGTGATCGTGCCGGAACCGATGCCGCGGGGCAGCGTGGCTGCCCCGCGGAGCTGATCGGCGGCCAACCGGATCGGCGTCGAACTAGATCGGTGGGCCAGCCTGATCGGTGGGCCAGCCTGATCGGCGGCCAACCGGATCGGCGGCTAACCAGAATTAGGCCATCGGGGGTGTGCCGTACGTGGGCTGCTGCAGGTTCGGCGTTTCTTTGGGCATCAGGACCCAGAGGACCGGGTAGACCAAGATCTGGCTGCCCGGGATCAGGATCATGCTGATGATGAAGAGCACCCGGGTGATCCCGGGACCGAGACCGAATCGGCGGCCGACCCCGGCGCACACTCCGGCGATCATGGCACCGTTCCGCGGCCGGACCAGGCCTTGGTCGTAGAACTTGCCCTGAATGCCATTCATTGCTGTGCTCCCGTTGTCGGACGGATCGCGACGTGTTCGGATCCGACTCACTCCAGAGTCGCGCATGTCGTCCGTGCAGGCATCCGGGAGTACCCGGATCGGACCCTGATTGCCGTCCACTGTCCTCAGGGTTCGGGCTATCTGGGCTATCTAGCTACCGAAGGGCTGCCGGGAGAATCATCGGGGATGGCACTAATTGAGCCGACCGCGATCTCCGCTCCGAGCCGGCCGCCGACCAGGTCCAGTTCGTCACCGCTCCAGAACCGGCCCGGATCGTACCAGCTCGGCGAGCGCTCGGCCGGCAGCAGACCCATTGCCTGGTACGTCATCGCGACGATCTCAGCACAGAACGCCGTCTCCATGCTGGCGTTCTGCACTTTGGCCGGCCGAACCCGACGACCGCGGTGCGTCACCCAACGGGCGATCAGACCGGCAGAACTGGGAAACGGTGTGCCGTCCATCCGGGCGATGGTGCGCAGGACGGCGTCCTCGGCCTCTCGAGTCACCTCTGGCTGCAGTTGCCGGAACCAGGCCCGCTGCCCGTACTTGGTTGCCCACACCTCGACCGCGTCGTGCAAGTTGTGCAGCTGGGCGCCCCGACGGTGTTCGCCCGCCCAGACATCGGGCAACGACCGGCCCAGCTCGGCATGCCACATCAGCGGTGGCAGGTCCTCCAGCACCACAGCCATCCCGACATGGTTCACCGGGCTGTTCGTCAGGGTTTGAATCGCGCGATCCGCGCCGCTGTTACCCCGGAACAGCCAAACGTCGCCGGTGCGGGTCAGGTCCACCGCTTGGATCAGAGACAACTCGGTCGTCACTCGCCTAGCCTAGGGCGATGAAGTGGTGGAAGGTTCTGGGAATGGCAGGGATGGCCGGGGTAGCCGCCACCGGTGTGGTCTTGGCACGAGGTGAGCGCCGTCGGCGTGCCTACACGCCCGACGAGGTCCGGTCCCGGTTGCACGAGCGCTTCGCCGAGGTGGCCGCCGACTCGGCGGCCGACACCGCCGCGGCCGTGGCGGCCTCGATCGCCAAACCCCAGCCCTAGGGATGGCCGGGTAGGTCATACCCTAGGAATCGCCGGGTAGGTCACAGTGGTCGTGGTTGCGTCTTCTCTTTGCCAACATGCCCCGGATGACTGGCCTGGAAGTCCTGGCCCGACTACGAGCGGACTCCACCACCAGCTTCTTGCCCGTCATCGTCCTGACCAGCTCAGACCAGGACGAACACATCGTCGAAAGCTACAGCCACGGCGCCAATAGCTTCGTCAGGAAACCCGTCCACACCGATGAATTCCTCGAAGCAGCCGGGATACTCGGGATCTACTGGCTCGGCATCAACGCACAACCCCACCGCCACCAGCCGGAAAATGCAAATCCAACCCGAATCGGATAATTACTGTCCAGCTCCGGAAGCATCGTGGAGGATTGCTTGAGCGACATCACGAAGTTTCCGATTCCACCGGCAGGAGCAGTCGCGGAGAATGGCAAACGCTTCATCGGCAGTGCACCCGCGGTCGCGCATGAGGATGCCTTTGGCCTGCTCGATACCGGCCCGCGAGATCATGGCCTGGCGCAACTGGCTGGCCTCGGCGGTAGCGGCAGCATAGGCCGCAGCGTTCAGCAGAGCGATGGCCGCGCGGCTGGCAAAGTTGGTAGCGATGACGTGGATGCTCTGGGAAAAGGGCCCGCAGGGGGTCGCGCTGTACATCGTGATCGCCCCGTGGGCGGCCTGCGGCGAGGTCGTCATCCCCAGCGACAGCGTGTGGTTGATGCCGTGGCGGTGGGCCTGCTGACCGAACGCGGGGTAGGTGAGGCTGTCAGCGGTGTCCTCGACCGTGATTAACCGACCGCTCAAGGCGGCATCCATGCTCGGCCCGAACCCGTGGCTGTACTGGCGCTCGTCCAGGTCAACCGCGAGGTCACCGGTGAAGACGACCCTGTGGGCCTGTCCCCGCTCCATCAAGGTAACCGACACCTGCTCAGCCTCAGGTATCGCCTGGACAGCCAGGTCAGCGACCCGCCGCAGCACCCCATCGAGGCTGTGATCGCTGAGAACGATCCGTCCCAGTTCGGCGCACAGACTTACCGGGTCCACGACCGGCCGCGCCGGTTCTGAACCCTGGACGACACCCACCTGCGGGTCTGCAAGGTACGGGCCTGCGCGAGACGGCGTGTCGTTGCTGTGAAAGGTCGGCTCGGTCATGGCAGGCTCCGGTACTCGGCGCGTGCTCACCCGTCTGTTCGGGGCTGTCACCGATCGGCTCACACGCTGGTGGCTTCCCGGTCCGCAGGTCAGCGGGACCCGGGAACTGTGCAGGCCAAAGCAGGACCTAAAACCGATGACCATTCGTCCATCGTCGAAGCGTCATCAACATTGATGACCACAGAACGTCAGTGTGCGCCACGCACGGCGACGCGGCGGCTATGTGTCATCGGGAATAACTGGCCGGATGATCCACGCCTTGATCCGTGCAGTACTCGTTGAGCGTCGCAAAACCCCACATGCACCAAGGGATTTCGTCGCCACCAGGCAAAAGAACCCGCCACTACCCAGACGGCTCAGGGCCCTGATCCGTCGATGACATTCGCTTCTGCTCGCGCCTCTCGTGCTCAGCGAAACGGCATGCGGACCGCGATCTCGCCCGCCTGCGCCGCGATCACCGACATCATCGGCAGCGATCTCCCCCCACCGGATGACTCGGTTCGGTTACCGGCTGGACCAGGGAACGGGGTCGACCAGCTGGGGATGAATCATGGACGAGAACGTTGGCTTTAGCGAGGGCTGTTGACCTTGAGCAGGTCGCAGGCCAGTGGGTGCAGTTTGTGGGGAGTTTTCAGCGCGCAGCGCGGCTGAGTGCGTACTTGGCCTGGGCGAGTAGGTCGCGGACATCGGCCAGGGTGTTGCTCTGAGCGTCGTTCGGGCCGTGTCCGGGCAGGCAGTCCGAACGCAGGGTGTCCAGGACGTCGCCAATCTCGGCATGGGCGCGGGCTCGGATCTCTTCGACGGTCGGTAGTGCCCTGGCGTGCCAGGTGCCCGGGTTCGCCGGTGCGATCCGGGCGAGGGCTTGAAGGTCGCCAGCCGCGGCGAGGATGGCCGTGGCTTGCTCGTCGGTGGTCAGGACGCTCCAGGGCGGAAGGTATGCGCTTTCGTGGGCCAACTGCTGGCGTGCGGCGGCCAGGTCGCGGGCGCTGACCGGCTCACCATTGACGAACATGATGTCGTTCTCCGCCAGGTACACCACGAGAACCTCCAAGGGGCTGAAAATTGGAAGAGATGGGCTCAGAGGGCCATGTTTCGCGGTGCCTGCCGACTCACATGCGGGCGGGAGGCACCCAAGCCGAAGGCAAGGGTCGGGTGGGGAATCGTCGGGCGACCTCAACGTCGTTCAGCGCCTTGGTGGCGAAGTCCTCGCTAAGACCGCGATCGTTCTCGGACCGGTGCTCTCGGGTTGGTCTATGCTTTTTCCGGCCCTGGCTGGCCCGGCAACAACGGAGTTGACCGTCAGCGCCTGATCGCCGTCGGTGTTGTGCTTGCCCTGCCGTTCGCGCCGTCGAGTTCTTCCGGAGGTGTCGCATCGTCGATTCCTTCACCGGCATTCAATGCGCCACGGTCTTCTCCGACCGAGCTTCGGTGTCCTAGCCTACGAGAGGCAAATCGATGGCGGGTACCGGATCCATCGCCAGGCAGTTCCCATCAGGGTCGACCGCCCGGAGAAGTCTGAACTGTTGCTGAACCGCTTCGCGATTTTGCTCGGTGAGTCCGCCCCAGACGCCGAAGGTTTCCCGGACGGAGAACGCGTGTTGGCGGCAGCGTTCGATCACCGGGCACTGGGCACACACGGCCACCGCCTGCATGTCGCGCTTGCGCCGGGCCGGCCCACGCTCTCCCTCGGGGTGGAAGAAGAGGGTCGGGTCAGCGTCTCGGCAGGCCCCGCTGTACTGCCATTCCCAGACGGATTCCGCGGTCACTGGGAGGCGCGATATGTCGGTCATGACTTCTCTCCAGACGATCTCAGGCTGCTGGTGGTCGAGTTGTGATGACGAGATCGCTGACAAATCTTAACTTTCGGGACGACACGCTGATTCGGCCCAGCCGCATGGTGACGCCCAGTATCAGTGTGGCGGCGGGGGCGAACTGGCCGGGCGTGAAGGGAGCCGCAGAAAATGGAGGTACGGCAAGGCCGTCAACCTGCTCATAGTGAACCCGGCGAGTCGGGCGATCACCGGTGTGCCTGGTCCGGAGCTCATGCTCCTTAGAGTTCCGCAGCGGGCGGCTGAACTCATCCTGGCGTAGCTGATCTTCCCAGCAATTGGGAGATTACACCGCCCGCGTGGTTCTCGCGAGAGCAGCGATCATGATCGTCTGTACGGCACGCCGATGGCCGGTCCTAGCCTGCGATCCAGGCGAGCACCTTCACCGTGCCGGAATACTGCTTGGCCGAGTTCACATCGGTGACGCTTTCTCAACGAAGGATCTCGGGATGAGTGAGTTCCAGACGCCGCCGGTTGCCTCCGCCGGAGGGCTCAGCGCGCAGCAGGCGTCCTCCGATGCGGCCGATCTGCAGAGCAACCTGGGTGAATTGGCGGGGCTGGTGACGGGCAGCCTGGGGCTGGAAGAGCTGCTGGGTCGGGTGGCGACCTTCGCTGCGCGGGCGATCCCGGGCGCGGACGGAGCCGGGGTCACGCTGCTGGAGGTCGGCTCGGGTGAGCATCGAGTGGAGGCGCTGGCCAGCAGTGATCCGTTCGTCGCGCAGATCGATGAGATCCAGTACGTGACCCTGAGAGAGGGGCCATACATCACCGCTATCCGGATCGAAACCACCGCCGAGTCCAGCTCTGCCACCTCGCACCGCGACCTGCGGTGCTGGGCTCCTGGCGTGGTAGGGGTGCGCCTGGTCGGCGCCACCGGAGTACGTGGGTCATGACTATCTCGCCGCTGGCGGTCGCTGTTCTGACCATGCTGACGGAAGCCCTCGAGGATCCCGACGTGGATTTCCGGCGCTCCCTCACCCAGTTCGCTGACCAGATGAGGTTGGCGGTCCCGTCCTGCCTGGGAATCTCGGTGACGATGACGACCTCGCGATCGGGTGTCCAGCTCGAGGCGATGGACAACGTCATCGCTCACGACGGCATTCGCTCGTCGTTGATGATTCCGGCGACCGCCGTCCTGACCGGTCTCGGAACCACGCGAGCCCAGGAGGATCCAGACATCACCCTGATCCTCTACGCCGGCGTTCCGGGTGCGCTGGTCGATCTCGCCGCTGATCTCGGCTGGCTCACCGGGCTCGCCGGGTCGGATTTTGTCCTGGACCAGCACCTGACCGGCCCGCAGTCCGCCGACGTCGGGATCGACGTGGACTCGGTGATCAACCAGGCCATCGGCATGCTGCTCGGCCGAGGCCGAACCCCAGAGCAGGCTGAGATGATCATCGCCAGCAGGGCCACTGCTGAGGGCATCAGCCGACAGGCCACGGCCACAGCCATCCTTGAGGAGCTGAGCCGCACCCCGCTGACCTGACAACTGTGTGCGGTCATAGATGCCCCTCATGTCATCACTTGCGCGTCACTCATCGCCGAAGCTTTCGCTTGGCCATTGAAAACCCGTACCGGACGTCCGACACCGCGTTAGTGACCATTCGGAGCCGGTGCAGCAGGGCGTGGGTAGCTTGGGTGAGTTCGGGTCGAGCGTGAGGTGCTGGCCGCTGATCCTGATGGTGACCGAGGCGGTTCCGCGCTGTTGTGCTGTAGCTGTGGTCCTGAGCTGGATTGTGTTCTGAAAAGGATTTCCCGGCCGCTAATGTCAGTCGTTGAGGGCGCTCTGGGACCATCGCTGCTGTTCTGCTCGTTCGTGCTGAGCGAAGAGGCGGGCGCGTTCGGCGTGTTCCAACGCTTGGGTAGCGCAGGCAGAGACACCGTTCGCGGCGACGGCTTCGTGGATACGGGCGAACTCGTCTGCGGTCTGGGCGATCCTGGCGGCGCTCTCGCTGAGTTCCTGCGCCAGGTCCCGACCCCGAAGCCTCAACGCGGTGGCGTCCTGACGCAGACGATCACCGCGTAGTTGGCGTTCCTGCGGATCCACCATCGCGGGGTCCCTCATCAGGGGGTTGGCTTCACCGGCGAGTTGCCGCTTCGCGGGCGAGCTACCAGGGTGTGGATCACCGCGGCAGGTAGCGGTTTTAGCGGTCGGAGCGTAGTCCACCACATGCCCGAGCTCCATCGTGGAGCAGCATTCATTGAGGACGTGGACAGCGACATCATGCTCGGTCACGGTCCAGGAACTGCGGCCGGACAGGTAGTCCAGCAGCTCGCCTTGGGTGTGAGAGCCGCCCAGAGCGAAATATTCGACCCAGAAGGAATGCAGATCCAGGCCAGTGATCGCCAGCCCGAGATTGAGAGACATTTCGGCGT
>JANNPJ010000005.1:0-5592 GCA_031400005.1 Kineosporiaceae bacterium
ACGGTGGCCAAGCAGCAGATGGTCGAGATCGCCAAAGCCCTGTCCTACGACGCCCGAGTGCTGATCATGGACGAGCCGACGGCCGCGCTCAACGACGCGGAGGTCGACACCCTGCACGACCTGATCCGGCGCTTCGTCACTGCGGAGACCGGGGTCATCTACATCTCGCACCGGATGGACGAACTGGAGGTGATCAGCGACCGGATCACGGTGATCCGCGACGGCCGCTTCATCGCGACCCTGGACACCCCGCGGACAAGCCTGCCCGAGGTAATCACCCTGATGGTCGGCCGGGAACTCGCCGAGGACGCCGATCCGGTCGGCGTCCGGGTGGACCGCGACGTAGTGCTCGCCGTCGCCGGGCTGTCCACGAAGGCACTGCTCAAGGACGTGTCCTTCGACCTCAGACAGGGCGAGATCCTCGGCTTCGCGGGACTGATGGGGGCAGGTCGAACCGAGGTCGCGCGGGCCATCGTCGGCGCCGACCCGTCGGTCAGCGGCACGGTCACCCTCCGCGGGAAGCCGGCCATGTTCCGCAACCCGGCGCAGGCGGCAGCCCGAGGGATCGGCTACCTCTCCGAGGACCGCAAGCATCTCGGCCTGCTGCTCGAGCAGGACGTCACCGCCAACATCACCCTGCCGTCGCTGTCCGACCGGTTCAGCCGGTTCGGCGTCGTCGACGCGGCCGGGTCGCGCCGGACCGCGAGGGAGATGATCGCCCAGCTCAAGATCAAGACGCCAACGGAACGCCGGGTGACCCGGAACCTCTCCGGCGGCAACCAGCAGAAGGTCGTGATCGCCAAGTGGCTGGTCAAGGACTGCGACGTCCTGATCTTCGACGAGCCCACCCGCGGCATCGACGTCGGCGCGAAGAGCGAAATCTACGACCTGCTCAACGATCTCGCAGCCGCCGGCAAGTCGATCATCATGATCAGCTCCGAGCTGCCCGAGGTACTGCGGATGTCGCACCGGGTCGTCGTGATGACCGAGGGCCGCGTCGCCGGCGTCCTCGATGCCCAGGAAGCCACCCAGGAAACCGTCATGCGCCTGGCCACTCAGCGTCCGGCCCGCGAACCTTCATCGCCCGCGCCGCCCGCGCCGCCCGCGCCGCCCGCCCCGCCCGCGCCGCCCACCCCGCACGTCGAACAGGAGCAGTGACATGGACAAGTCGTCAGCCACGGTGGCACCGTCCTTGCGGTGGAGCCGCGAGGGCGCGCACTTCGCGGCGGTGAAGGACCGGCTTCAGCAACTGCTCGCGTTCGCCAGCCTGATCGCGATCGTGATCTCCTTCAGCGTCGCCAGCCCGATCTTCTTCAGCTGGCCGAACATCACCAGTGTGCTGTTCAGCACCGTGGTGATCGGCTGCCTGGCGGTCGGCACGACATTCGTCATCATCACTGGCGGCATCGATCTGTCGATTGGCACCGGGATGGCCCTGTGCGCGGTGATGTCCGGAGTCTTCGTCGTCAACATGGGCCTGCCGATCGCGGTCGGGGTGGCCGGCGCGATCGCGTTCGGCGGCCTGATCGGATTCGTCAACGGCTTCAACATCGCCGTCCTCAAGCTGCCGCCGTTCATTGCCACGCTGGCGATGATGCTGGTCGCCCAGGGACTGGCGCTGGTGATCTCGGGCAGCGCACCGATCTACTTCCGTGAGGACCCGGGCTACATCACCATTTCCACCGGCAAGGTGATCCCGGGCCTGGACCTGCCCAACGCGGTGCTGATCCTGACCGTCGTCTGCATCGTGGCCGGTCTCGTCCTCGGCCGGACCGTACTCGGGCGCTACACCTACTCGATCGGCAGCAACGAGCTGGCGACCGATCTGTCCGGGATCGACGTCCGCCGCTGGAAGATCGTGATCTACACGATCGCCGGCCTCTTCATCGGCCTGGCCGGGGTGATGATCTCAGCCCGGCTCGGCTCGGCGCAGCCCGCGACCGGGGCGGGATACGAGCTCCAGGCGATCGCCGCCGTCGTGATCGGCGGGACCTCCCTGGCCGGCGGCAAGGGCTCGATTCTCGGCACGGTGATCGGTGCGTTGATCATCTCCGTCCTCAACAACGGCCTCCAGATCATGTCCATCGCCCAGGAGTGGCAGAAGGTCATCCTCGGCCTGGTCATCCTCGTCGCGGTCTACGCCGACATGGCACGCAAGAAGGAGGCCTGACCACTTCCCACCGACCCGGCTCGGGCCACTCGAAATCCCGTCTCCACCATGCCAAATCAGCGACCAATCAGCAGCCCTCACAGTTCGCTCAGCCAAGGAGAAACACCATGAGCACTCGCCGAATTCTGACAATCGCCACAACGGCCGTCCTGGCCCTGGGGATGGCCGCCTGCGGGTCCGACGACGACGGCGGTGGTAGTGGTGGTGCTCCGGCCGCCAAGACGCCGTACGTCGCGATCGTCTCGAAGGGCTTCCAGCACCAGTTCTGGCAGGCCGTCAAGCAGGGCGCCGAGTCGGAGGCGAAGAAGCAGAACGTGAAGATCACCTTCGAGGGCCCGGCCGCCGAGACCGACGTCGAGGACCAGATGACGATGCTGACCAACGCCTTGGCCAAGCAGCCGGACGCAATCGGGTTCGCGGCGCTGGACAGCCAGGCGGCGGCACCGCTGCTGCAGCAGGCGAAGGACGCGAAGATCCCGGTCATCGCCTTCGATTCCGGCGTCGAGAGTGACATCCCTCTTACCACCGCCGCCACCGACAACCTCGCGGCCGCGGCTGAGGCCGCCAAGCACATGTCGGAGCTGATCGGCGGCTCCGGCAAGGTGGCGATGGTCGTCCACGACCAGACCAGCCTCACCGGCAAGCAGCGCCGCGACGGTTTCTCGGACTGGATGAAGAAGAACGCCCCCGGCATCAAGCTCCTGCCGGTCCAGTACGGCGAGGGCGACCCGGCCAAGTCGGCCGACATCGCCAAGTCGATCATGGCGACCAACCCGGACCTCAAGGGCCTCTACGGCTCGAACGAGGGGTCCGCGATCGGCGCGATCAAGGGCGTTGAGGAATCCGGCAAGAAGGGCGTCGTGGTGGTTGGTTTCGACTCGGGTCAGGCCCAGATGGACGCCATCACCTCCGGGCTCGAGGCCGGCGCCATCACCCAGAACCCGGTGGGCATGGGTGAGGAGCTGGTCAAGGCCGCCGTCAAGGCGATCAAGGGCGAAACCCTCCCGAAGACCATCGACACCGGCTACTACTGGTACGACAAGACCAACATCACCGAGCCGCAGATCGCAGCCGTCCTCTACAAGTAAGGGTTGCGTGGGGGGTGGACTCAGCGGAGTCCGCCCCTCACCCATGGCGCTTCACCGCTGCCAGCCAGTCGTAGAGCGTCCTGGTAGGCACCTGGAGGTACTGGAAAGCCCCGCGTCCACGGTCAATTGGACGTTACTGGTGGAGTTTTGGAGCATGGTATGCGCTGTATGTCGCGCCTGCCTGTGTAAGGTGTTTCCATGGGAACTGATCCGGCTACCGAGATGCCCCAGTGGCCTAGTGACGCAGCAGTGGACGCCACGTTGGGCTGGCCGCCCCGAGAGTTCAACACCGGTGTCCCGCACTCGGCTCGGATGTACGACTACTGGCTGGGCGGTAAGGACAACTTCGAGGTCGACCGTCAGATGGCCGAGATATTCCTGCAGCAGATTCCCTCGCTGCGGGAGATGGCGAGGGAGAACCGCGACTTCGTTGGGCGGGCCACCCGTTTGCTGGCAGCGCAGGGGATCGATCAGTTCCTCGACATCGGTACCGGCATCCCGACGAGCCCGAACCTGCACGAGACCGCGCAGGAGGTCGCCCCGCGGGCCCGCGTGGTCTATGTCGACAATGACCCGGTGGTGCTGGCTCATGCGCGGGCTCTGATGCTGAGTTCGGCTCAGGGTGCGGTGGTCTATGTGGAGGCGGACCTGCGGGAACCCGAGAAGATCCTGACGGTCCCGCGGCTCACCGAGGTGCTTGATCTGGACCAGCCGGTCGCGTTGATGCTGATCGCCGTCCTGATGCTGATCGGGGAGGACGACGACCCGTACGCCACGGTCGAGGTGTTGCGGGACAGGCTGCCCTCCGGCAGCTATCTCGCCCTGACACACCCGACCCAGGACTTCAACCCTGAGGCCGTGGCGGCTGTCACCGCGGCCGCGACCCAGGGCGGGATGACCTTCTGCCCCCGCACCGAGGCCGAGGTAAGGCGTTTCTTCGGCGACTGGGAACTCGTCGATCCCGGGCTGGTCCCGGTGCGCTCATGGCAACCCGTGCAGGAGCCCGACAACCCGAGGTCGGCCTACTACTGGGCTGGAGTGGCCCGCAAGCCGTGAAGCAAATGCACGCGTATCGCTAGATGAACCGATCGGTTCGCGCTGATGCACGTGCATTAGCGCGGATTTATGTCATATGACCTGACATTCACTGAATGTCGGTCGGTTTGTTCCTGCTCAAGCGAACCGTGACATGGCAGAATGTCCACAGGGTCGCCAGCGGGACCGTGACGGGCCATCAGCCTGATCCACGCCTCTAAGCAAGGAGAGGTGCACACTGTGCCGACGCCGGGAGCATCGACCGGAGGCCCGACTGTGCGCCGGATCCTCGTGGGCGCGCAACTGCGACGACTGCGTGAGGCTAGCGGCCTGACCCGCGAAGCCGCCGGATACCGGATCCGCGCATCCGAATCCAAGATAAGCCGCCTGGAACTCGGTCGGGTCAGCTTTAAGGACCGCGACATCAGTGATCTGCTCGAGCTGTACGGCGTCGAGGATGACGGCCAACGCGAGGCCCTGATCGCACTGGCTCACGAGGCGAACAGCCCAGGGTGGTGGCACAGCTACGACGACGTGCTGCCCAACTGGTTCCTGACCTACGTCGGCCTCGAAGCGGCGGCCAATCTGATCCGCACCTACGAGATCCAGTTTCTGCCCGGACTACTGCAAACCGAGGAGTACGTCCGCGCGGTCGTCTCAGCCGGCTCGCCCGAGGCCACGGCGGACGAGGTCGAACGCCGGGTGCAGTTGCGGATTACCCGCCAGGAGATCCTGCGCCGCCCGTCCCCGCCTACCATCTGGGCGGTGATCGACGAGGCCGCGCTGCACCGCCCGATCGGCGGCGTCAAGGTCATGAAACAGCAGGTCGAGCACCTACTCGAGCTGATGACCCTGCCGAACGTGACGCTTCAGGTGATGCCCTTCCGGTTCGGCGGCCACGCCGGCGAGAGCGGCGCCTTCACCATCCTGCGGTTCCCGGAAGCGGAACTGCCAGACGTCGTCTACGTCGAGCAACTCGTCAGCGCCTACTACATCGACAAGCGCGAATACGTGGAGCGCTACGCCCAGACCATGGACCGCCTGACGGTCGACAGCCAGCCGTCCGACGTGACCCGCGAGACCTTGATGCGCATCCTCGCCCAGATCTGATCCGCCCTTTGGTCGAGGGCCTCACGGAATGTGGCGAGAATCCCGAAAACCTGCCGAAATGGCAGAAAGCCCGACCCCTTCACTGAGGGGTCGGGCTTCTGCACTTACGTCGTAGCGGGGGCAGGATTTGAACCTGCGACCTCTGGGTTATGAGCCCAGCGAGCTACCGAGCTGCTCCACCCCGCGTCG
>JANNPJ010000020.1:0-18086 GCA_031400005.1 Kineosporiaceae bacterium
CACCGCACAACCCGAAAGTCACACAATGCGCACCCCATAAGGACGGGGTATTTGGCATCGATTTTTAGGCACACTGTTGAGTTCTCAAAGAGCGGACACACCCGGACCACACCGCTAAGCGCTTCACCGAGGCAACTTCTCTATCCTAGCCTTGCTGTTCCACCCGGTCAAATCCGTGTTTCCGAACTGTTCCGGGGGGATGTCGCACTCTCCGACGTCCCTAACTATAGGGGTACTTGGCGGGGTCTTCTGACCACGGCGCCGGCGCCGCCCCCCGTCATGTATCGGTCATACCCGACTTTCCCGACGGAACATCGTCGCAAGCGTCGTCTCCACGCTCGGGATGTTTAGCGTTGCCGCCGCAATGATCGTGTAGGTCCGGCACGGCCACACCGGATCCGACGTCCCCCGCTCATCCCGGTCACAACCACGACACACGGGTAGCCCTTCATCAAGGTGCGGCTCATGCAGTTGGACTAACTGCCTCGCGAGGCTGTCCCAACAGTTCACCTGAACTCGGTCGTGGAAGTCCCGGGCCACGTCATCCCAAACCCCGCTCATACAGGTAGCCCAATCGAGTCGGAATAGATGCACATGTCCTCATCTACGACCGAGCGCAAGCAGCGGTTCAAGAAGTTTCACAAAGACTGGGCGACGTTGAGAGCAGTTCTGGCTCGCTCCCCGGTGGAGGCGATTCGCTCTGTGGAGGCGATTTGCCTGGTGGAGACCCTCGCGCGACTGGGCTCACTCGGGGGCCACGGAGGCCGCTTGGAGGGCACGGAGGTGAGGGGGATGGTCGCGATCACCTCCGTGCCTGGGATCAACGTAGGAGCGACTGGACAGTAGATGCAAGGATTGCAAAAAATAGGTGGGCGCTTGCCACCCGGGTAGCAAACCGGGAGAGGATGGCCGCATGTCCCCGCGGAATCCTCCGACCGTCCGAATGCGTCGTCTGGCGAGCGAGCTACGTCGGTTGCGTAGCGCCGCCAAGATGAGCCGGGAGGATGTCGCGGCGAAGACCGACATCAACGTGGCGACCCTCTACCGCCTGGAGACGGCGAAGGGTCGGCCGCAGCGCCGGACGATGAACACGCTGCTCGACATCTACGACGTCCAGGGCGAACAGCGCACCGAGTTGATGACGCTGCTGCGTGCCGCCGGTGAGAAGGGGTGGCTCCAGCCGTACTTTTCCTCGATTCCGGAGGAGTACAGCCTCTACATCCAGCTGGAGTCCGAAGCAGAGTCGGTGCGTAACTATGAGTCCCTGCTGATCCCGGGCCTGCTGCAGACGCCGGCGTACGCGCGGGCCAGCACCGAGGGAGAGAGCCCGGGAGCGGCCGCCGAACTGATGGATCTTCAGGCGCAGATCCGGACCAGTCGCCAGGATCTGCTCACGCGCAGTAACCCATTGACCCTTTGGGCAATCGTGGACGAGGCTGTATTGCGTCGCGTTGTCGGCGGGGTCGAGGTCATGCGTGAACAGTACGAATTTGTGCTTTCAATGATGAAGCTGCCGAACGTCACCTTCCAGGTGGTGCCGTTCGCCGCGGGCTCGCACCCGGGCATGCTGGGGGCATTTTCGCTACTGGACTTCCCGCCTCCCGATCCGGCTGTCGTCTGCCTGGAGACCATGGCTGGAAACCTTTTCCAGGAAACGGAGGCCGAAGTAGCCGCTGGTACGCTGAAGTACAATCACCTGCGGGCTATGGCGTTATCCCCTGCTGAGTCGACCCGCTTGGTGACTGAACTACTGCAGTGAGGGATGGAGCAGGGCTATGGGTAAGGACGAGCTGACGGAAGCGGTCTGGGCTAAGTCCAGCCGATCGGGGACCAACGGTAATTGCGTAGAGGTGGCGTTCCTCAGTGAGGATCGTGTTGCTCTGCGTGACAGCAAAGATCCCGAGGGGCCGGTGCTGCGATTCAACCGCGGTGAGTGGTTGGCCTTTGTGGACGGCGTGGCGGATGGGGAGCTTCGATAGCCATCAGCTTCGAGTCCCGCCGCACCGACGAAGCCACGGTGGCGAGCGCTGAGCAGAAGCTCGAGGGGCAGGTCGGGCGAGTTTCCGGCCTTCAGGATTCGACCCCATTGCTGTTCTGCGTGGCGCTGGAACCGGACGCCTATCTTCAGCTCGACGATGTCGTCGTCACCGTTCGCGCCGTCCCCGGAGTGGGACTCGTGATGACGTCCGGGGTGGTGACGGAGGTTCGGGCGCGACATGAAGGCGCCAACTTCGGTTCGGATGTCTTCCTGATCGCGGACGGAGTCCTGCCCGCCCAGGTGCAGGAGATCGCCGAGATCACCACCACCCGGGTCGAACCGGAATGCTACGTTCCGCCGCGGCCAGGAGTGATCGCCAGACGAGCGACCGGCATCGAGCGCGCGCAAGCCCTGTACTTCGACCAGATGGAACGCAAAGTCCCGGTTGGCCTGGGCCGTGACGGCGAACCGATCTACGTGAACCTGGAGTTCCTGGACGGGACGCGCGGAGCGCACGTGTCCATCTCGGGTATCTCCGGGGTGGCTACCAAGACCAGCTTTGCGCTGTTCCTGCTGCATTCGTTGTTCCGTTCCGGAGCTCTGGGAGCGAAGGCAGTCAATGCCAAGGCGTTGATCTTCTCGGTCAAGGGTGAGGACCTGCTGTTCCTGGACCAGCCGAACGTCCGCCTGAATGACGACCTCAGGAGTGCCTACGCGCAGGTCGGGTTGCCTGCCGAACCGTTCTCCTCGACGAACTTCTTCGCCCCACCGACACCTGGTGACCACACCGGGAAGCCGCACGTCACCGGCCGTACCAGCGGTGTCACCGGCTTCTGGTGGACCTTGACCGAGTTCTGCGACAGACAGCTCTTGCCGTACGTCTTCGCGGATGCCGAGGACGAGCGCAACCAGTACACGATGGTGGTTCACCAGGTGGCCAACCGGCTGCACCACGACGCGCAGCCGGCGGGCGTCGACGGGGCCGTCAGCATCGACGGCGAGACCGCCCGCACCTGGGACGACCTGGTGACCCTGATCATCGACAAACTGAACGATGAGGGTACCCGGGCGGAGTGGGCCGGGCCGGTTACCGGTATCGGCACGATCAACGCCTTCATCCGCCGACTGCGGTCCTCGCTCAAACCGCTGCGCAGCATTCTGCGCGGCGACCTGACCGACGCCAAGGACCGGGAGATCAACACCTCGAACCAGCAGGTCACGGTCGTCGACCTGCATCAGTTGCCGGAACGGGCACAGCGTTTCGTGGTGGGCGTCGTGCTGGCGGCAGAGACCGCTCGCAAGGAGGCCGCTGGGCCCGGCGGCCTGCTCTTCACCATGATCGATGAGCTGAACAAGTACGCCCCCCGCGAAGGCAACTCCCCGATCAAGGACGTGCTGCTCGACATCGCCGAGCGCGGCCGGTCGCTGGGCATCATTCTGATCGGCGCCCAGCAGACCGCCAGCGAGGTGGAGCGGCGGATCATCTCGAACTCGGCGATCAAAATCGTCGGGCGTTTGGATCCGGCCGAGGCCGGTCGGCCGGAGTACGGGTTCTTGCCGCCGTCCCATCGGCAACGAGCCACGCTCGCCAAGCCGGGCACGATGTTCGTCTCCCAGCCGGAGATTCCGGTCCCGCTGGTCGTGGAGTTCCCCTTCCCCGCCTGGGCGACCCGACTGTCGGAGTGCGCCGGCCCGCCGGTAAGCGCGCGGGACAACGGCCATGGCGGCACGAACACGGCCGTGCGGCGCTCCAGCGACGTGTTCACCCGGCTACCGGCGGTGCAGGATGACGACGACGAAGAGGTGATTCCGTTCTAATGAAGTTGCTGCACACCTCCGATTGGCACGTCGGCAAGATCCTCAAGGGCCGAGATCGGTTGGAGGAGCAGCGAGCCGTCCTCGCCGAGATCGTCACGATCGCGAAGCAGCATCAGGTGGACGCCGTCCTGGTGGCCGGGGATCTGTACGAGACCGCGGCGCCCTCTGCCGAGGCAACCAAGCTCGTGGTGAGCACGCTGCGTAAGCTCGCGAGAACCGGGATCGAGGTGATCGCAATCGCCGGAAACCATGATCATGCAGGGTCTTTCGAGGCCTACCGGTTGGTGATGCGGGACGCCGGTATCCATCTCTACGGCGGCTTCCGGCCGGCCGCGAACGGCGGGGTGCATCGCTTCATTGCCCGGTCCACCGGTGAGCAGGCCGTGGTGGCGATTCTGCCGTTCCTGTCCCAGCGCTACGCAGTGCGGGCAGCTGAGATCGTCGAGAACACGCCCGCGCAGAACGTCGGCAGCTACGACCAGATGGTTCGCGACATCCTGGCGAACCTGACCGCCGAGTTCAGCGACACCACGGTAAACCTGGTGCTTGCCCACCTGACCTGCACCGGCGGTGCGTTCGGCGGCGGCGAACGGGCCGCTCAGTCGATCTTCGAGTATCACGTTCCGGCCAGCATCTTCCCGGTCGAGGCGCATTACGTCGCCCTCGGCCATCTGCACCGGCGGCAGTCCCTGCCGGCGGCCTGCCCGGTGCACTACAGCGGCGCACCGCTGGCCGTCGACTTCGGCGAGCAGGACAACACCAACGTGGTCTGCCTGGTGGAGGTCACACCGACCACCCCGGCGCAGGTCACGGACATCCCGATCCGGTCCGGACGTCGGCTGCGCACCGTCTCCGGAACGGTGCAGCAACTCCTCACGAAGGCGATCGAGTTCGGCGACGACTACCTGCGGGTGTGGGTGAACGAGCCGACCCGCGCGGGCCTGCGCGACGAGATCGCGGACGCTCTGCCGAATGCGTTGGAGATCCGGATCCACCCCGACTTCTCCACCGCGACGTCCGGCCGAAAAGTCGCGATCGATCATGCGAGCCGAACTCCCGGGCAGCTTTTCGCGGATTATTGCGCGGCCGAGGACGTCGATGACTCGCGGGTGGCGACATTGTTCGGCCAGCTCCACGACCAGGTCACCCACCCGAGCATCTGAGCGAGGAGCACTATGCGTCCCGTCCGGCTGGACATGACCGGGTTCGCGAGCTTCCGCGACACCGCCGTGGTCGACTTCACCGACGCTGACTACTTCGCTCTGGTGGGGCCGACCGGTTCCGGCAAGTCGACAGTCATCGATGCGATGACGTTCGCGTTGTACGGCTCGGCGCCGCGCTGGGGCAAGGTGAATGCGATTGCCGACGCGCTGGCACCGACCTCGAATCGGTGCACCGTGCGACTGGTGTTCGACCTCGGGCCGACCCGGTACGTGGTGGCCCGGGAGGTCCGGCGCAGCGGAAAAAGCGTGCTGCAGAAGAACGTCGTCCTGGAGCGGCTCGCGGACGCTAGCGACCCAGGCACCGGGGCCGAGGGCACGGGTAAGGGGAGCGAGGTGATCGCCGGTGATCTGAAAGAGGTCAACCGCAGCATCGAAAAACTCCTCGGTCTGTCGTTCTCGGACTTCTGCCAGTGCGTCGTCCTGCCGCAGGGCCAGTTCGCCGAGTTCCTCAAGGCCACCCCGAAGGACCGCCAGGAGATCCTGCTCAAGCTGCTCGGCGCCGGCCACTACGAGGCGATCGCCAAGTCCGCCACCGCCCGCGCGGCGCTCGCTGGTGAGAAGGCAACGGTTCTGTCCGCCCAGCTCGGCAGCCTGGTGGAGGCCACCGAAGCAGCCCAGGCGGCGGCCCGGGACCGGGAGACGGAACTCGCCCGGCTGGCTTCGGCAGTTGATCAGGCCCTGCCATTGATCGCGGATCGATCCGCCCGAGTGCAGGCGGCCACGGTGGAGCATCGCCGGCTCGATGACGAGCACGCCCGGTTGACCAGCGAACGCCGACCGGAGGGCATCGCCGGGTTGCAGGCCGGGTTGGACGCCGCCGACCGGGAGCGGAGGGCTGCGCTGGAACGGGAGACGGCAACCGTGGCAGCGGACATTCGAGCGCGGGCCGCCTTGGCCTCGGGGCCCTCCCGGCCTCGACTCGAGACGACTATCGCTCAGCGGCGTGAACTGGCCCAGCTTGCCGCCCGTCGGCCGCAGGTCGGCGAGGCCGCCGATTCGGCTGCCGAACGCCACGTGGTGGCCCAAGCCAGGGTGGTGGACGCCGATCAGAGCCTGGCCGCGGCCCGCGACCGGCGCGATCAGGCCAGGCGGGCCCAGACCGAGGCAGCCGATCAACGGGAGTCGTTGCTGCACAAACATTCACAGCTGTCGACAGTCCGCGTTCCGGCCGGTGTCGACGTTCTGGCTGCTCGAACCCTGGCGGCCCAGCAGGCGAGCGATTCCGCACGCCGGCGTCGGGAGGCGGCTGAGGTCGCGGATCAGCGCGCCCGCGACGCCCTTCGGCAGGCACCGCCTCGAGGTCCGCTGGAGCAGGCCCGGAACGATCTCGCCGAACAGCATCTGACCCGCGAACGGATCGCCCGGCTCGAGCGCACGAATGACACGCTTCAGGCCGCGCGGACGAGCGCGGCTTCGGCTGCGCAGGTGGCTCAGGAGGACCTCGCGCAGGCCCGCCAGCGGTACGAGAAGGCTCTGGACGTGCGCACGGCGGCGACCCTGCGACCGCACCTGGTTGCTGGGGACGCCTGCCCGGTATGCGAGCAGACCGTCGCCACCCTCCCTGCTCCGCTGGAATCCGTGGCCGTGGACGCCGCGAAGCGAGAGGTCAGCGACGCCGAGAACCGGCTGCGCGACGTGCAGACGATGCTCGTCGAGGCCACCGCGCAGGTGGCCGCCAATGAAGCCGAACTTCGCTCTACGAAAGAGCGCCTGGACAAGGTGACGGCGGCGCTCGTTGGCCAGCCGGCGGACGTCGACGCGGTCAGTGAGCAGCTGTCCCGGTTGGATGACTTGGCCGCAGCGCTGGAGGCGGCGTCGACGGAACTGACCACCGCTCGCGCCGCGGAGCGGGCGGTGATCGGCGAGCTGGACGAATTGGGTCGACAGACATCGGCCGCCCGGACCCAGCTGATCTCGGCGCATGGTCCGCTGATCGGGTTCGGGGCTCCGGCTCTGGCCGATACCGACCTTCCTGCGGCGTGGGCGGCGCTGACCGGCTGGGCTGCTGGGCAGATCGAGGAACTCGACGTCCGGTTGCTACCGGCAGCCGAAGCGGCTGCAACCTCGGCCATCGCCAGGCACGCCGACGCTGTCCGGGCGCTGCAGGACGCCGAGGCCAACCTGCGGGCCGCTCAGTCCGAGCACACCGAGTCGGTGCGGGCCGGGGTGCGCGCTGCCGAGGAACTCCGGGCGCTGACCGGCAGGCTGGGCGAGCTGGAGACAAGCTTGGCGCAGGAACCGTCCGCCGAGGAGGCCGCCGTCCAATTGGCGGCGTGCAGTCGGCTGGAGGCGGCTGCGAGGTTGTGTGATGAACAGGTGCAGGCGGCACGCACCGCGCGGGTCGAGGCCGAGCAGGCCCGAATGCAATGGAACACCAAGGCAGATCAGGCTCGTCGGCAGCTGCGGGCCGCCCGCGACCGGTTGGTTCCGCTGGGCGTTCCGGAGCTGGACGACACGAACCTTGCCGAGGCCTGGTCGGCTCTCCTGACCTGGGCGCAGGAGCAGGCCTCGGTCCGTCGCGAGCAGGTGCCCGCGGTGGCCGAGCAAATCGAGCGGGGGCGGCGGGAGCATGAGGTGGAGCTGCGGGCACTGCGTGCCCTGGTGACCGACCATGCCGTTGATCTGGACGACGACGAGCCGGTCACTGTCCTTCCCGCCCGGGTGGCAACCGCCCTCGAACGAGCCCGCGCCGATACCCGATCAATCACCGAAAAGCGTTCTAGAGCAGAATCTCTCACCAATGCGATGGCCGATGCGCGGGAGCAGCAACAGATCGCCAAACTACTGGCTGACCTGTTGCGGTTCGACAAGTTTCCGCGCTGGCTGGCCTCGGCGGCATTGGACACCCTGGTCGCCGATGCCTCCGTCGCGCTCTCCGACCTGTCCGGCGGTCAATTCGATTTATCGCATGACCGTGGGGATTTCGTCGTCATCGATCATGCCGACGCAGATTCTCGGCGATCGGTGCGGACCCTGTCCGGTGGCGAAACCTTCCAGGCCAGCCTGGCCTTGGCATTAGCGCTGTCCGCGCAGCTGTCCACCCTCGCCGCCGAGGGTGCCGCCCGGCTCGACTCGATCTTTCTGGACGAGGGTTTCGGCACCCTTGATTCGGAGACGCTGGAGGTGGTGGCCGGCACCTTGGAGAACCTCGCTCACGGCGAGCGCATGGTCGGCGTGATCACCCATGTCGCGGCGCTCGCCGAGCGGGCACCGGTGCGGTTCGCCGTCCATCGGGATAACCGCACCTCCACGATCGTCCGGGAGGGCACGTGACAAGCGTGCTGGGTGGCCGGTCGGCGCTGGGATCGCCGGGGATGCAGTTCGCCGTCGATGGCTGGGATCCGGGCTACGGAGTCAGCCTGGAGACGGACGACGAACTGGGGCAGTCCACCGCGCGCGTCGTCACCGGGGTGGAGTTGCCGGACGAACGCTGGCGGCCGATCTCAGCCGACCCCACCTTGGCCCGGCCGAGCACCATCCTCTTCATCGACGGCGTCCGGCGGATCGAGGCCCGGATCTGGATCGACGACGTCTCCACGGTCGGGCCGCCCACCGACGCCTCACCGGCGCTCTGCGCGTCGTACGCGGCCGGGACGATGTGCTGCTGTGCCGAGGGTGCGCACCTGCTCACCCTCGTCCCTCGCCGCGGGCTCTTCACTATCGCCTCCCACGCAGTGGACCTGCGGACCGACGCGGGCACGTTCGCAGTGACTCACACCACCGCCAATCCGGAGCAAGGGCTGGCGGTGACGCTGTCCGCGGCGCTCCAGCGTCAGCTGGCCGATCTGGAGGTGGAGGCCGCCGTTGCCGCCCGGGCCGGACTCCCCGACCACGGCATCACCGATAGCACCGACTTGCTGGTGATCGATGGTCCGCTGCGCGGAAGGCAGCATCTGCCAAGGGCACTCGGCTTCATCAAGTCGCACCGCGCGTCCTACCTTCCGGCCCAGCTGCACGCCCTGGTGAGCAGCTTGGCCGCGGGACAACGGACTCCGGTGTTTCTGATGGGCACCAGTTGGGATCGCCATGCCTGGTACCTGCGGCTGCCGGGCCCGCCCGGCGCCCCCTGGGCCGGCATCGTGCGATTGGAATGCAGCGCCGACATCCCCACCGCCGACGCGATCATGCTGGCCAACCTCAGCCAGTCGATGCTCCCCCGGTTCGCCTCGACCGAGTACAAGGATTCCCGGGCTCCGCAAAACCTCTATCCGATCGGCGGTTTGGAGCGCGAGCTGCGCCGTCGACTCGGCGACCCCGCGATCCTCTATCGCGCCCTGCGCAAAGCCTCACGCGCCTGAGCCTGCGGGATGCTCAGCGCCGACCACTGATCACCGCGATTTGGGTTACTGGGTGACTTCCGTGCGGAATACGCGCACGGAAGTCACCCAGTAACACTTGGCCTGGCCTGGCCGGACCCGGGCGGGTGGGCGGACCTGGGCGGGGTGGGCGGTTAGGGCTTGGGGACGATGCGGTTCAGGGCCGGGACGGCGATTCCGGTGGGTCCGGCAGCGCCCAGGTAGGACACGAACGAGTCGATGTCCTGGGCACCGCCAAGCACGTCGGTACCGCCGTTGAAGACGGTGAACCCGTCCCCGCCGCTAGCGAGGAAGTTGTTCATCGTCACCCGGTACGAGGTGGTCGGGGTGATCGCGATCCCGTTGATCGAGATGACACCGATCTGGTTCGCGCAGTCGGCCGCCGTCGGGGAGGCCGGCAGAGCGGTCGTCGACTTCTCGTACTTCAGCGTCGCGGAGATCTGCAGGGTTCGGTTGACCACCTGCCCGCCGCATCCGGCGAACTGCTGCTGGAGGAGACTGCGAATCTGCGCCCCGGTCATCGTCTTGGTGACCAGGCTGTTTCCGAACGGCTGGACGGTGAATGCCTCACCGTACGTCACCTCGCCCAGCGCCTCACCGCCGGACGAGATGGCCGAGGCCAGCAGGTCGGAACGGATCCCGCCCGGGTTCATGAAGGCGATCACGGCGTTACCGGTGGTGGCCGATGAGGTCGACGCGAGCTGAGCATCGGCGATCACGTCACCCAGCGTGGATTCGCCGGTCGCCGTCCGGGTCAGGTCGCCCTGGATCCGCCCGACCACCTTGTTCGCCAGCGGCGCGGAGGCCGCGACGTACTGGTCGACAACCGTCTGCACCTTCGGGTCGGCCTTGCTCGGGTCTGCCTGGCGGACGACGCCGGCGCCGGGGGTGTTCAGCGCGTTCTCAACGATCGTGTTGGTCGCCTCGACCGAGGCCAGCTCGCCGGTCTCGTCGTTCACCGTCAGGGTGAGGTCGGTCAGGATCCGACCGAACGATGCGGCGCTGGTGACCAGCCGGGTAACGCCGTTGGTGGTGATAGTGCAGCGGTACTCACTGTGCGTGTGGCCGGAAATAATGACCTTGATCGCGGGGTCGAGCTTGTCGGCGATCGCGGCGATCGCGCTGCCTGCCAGGCTGCCGGCGCACCCGTTCAGGGCCGCCGTCCCGCTCTGCACACCACCCTGGTGGATCACCAGGACCGGGATCTTGACGCCCTGCGCGGCCAGGTCCTGCACCGCCTTGTTGGCGGCCGCCGCCTCGTCGGTGAAGGACAACCCGGCGACCCCGGCCGGGGTGACGATGGTCGGGGTCTCCTTCAGCACCTCGCCGATGAAGCCGACCGTCACGTCCTTGTTGCTGGACGTGCGCATCTTCTTGGTCCCGTAGGCCGGGAAGACCGGTTGGTTGGTAACGCTGTCCAGCACGTTGGCAGCCAGGTACTGGAAGTCGGCTCCCGGGTAGCGCTTCGTGGTGCCGCCGCTCTCCTTCGCGTACGGAGCGCCCGTGCACCCGGTGACCGGCTTGCAGCCGCCGTTCTGGATCCGCTGCAGTTCGGTGAGGCCCTTGTCGAACTCGTGGTTACCGACGGAGGAGAAATCGACGTTCATCAGGTTCGAGACGATCGTCGAGGGCTCCTCGTTGACCAGCGCGCTGGCCAGCGGCGAGGCCCCGATGTTGTCGCCGGCGAGCACGGTGGCCGCCCGGCGCCCGTAGCTCGCCTGCCGGTCCTTCACCAGCTTCGCCAGGTACGGCGCACCACCGGCAAACTTGCCGTAGATGTTCATCGCGGCCGGTTCCAGGTTGCCGTGGAAGTCGTTCCAGGCAAGCACGTGCATGGTGCTGGTTTGCGGGGCCTCGGCGGCGGTCTGGAAGCTGACCGAGACGGTATCGGTCAGCGACTGCGCTCCCGAGATCGTCGGAGCCGCGATGACGGCCGGCCCCGCAGCGGCCAGCGGTGCCAGCAGCACAGCACCCAAACTGACAGCCACCAGGCCACCCTGCGCCACCCGGGAACTCGGCCGAATGACCGGGCGGAAGCTCGAACGATCGAATCTCACGGAACCCTCCATGGTTACTGCACACGTTGGTGCCACCGGTCCCAATGCGGGCTGGTGGCAAGGGTGCAATCTGCCGTACTTCCGAGGGTATTTCTAGTGATCAAACTAGGAAATCCCGGACAGTCGAGGTTAACTCTGGATGCCGCGGGCGCCGGATCACCGTCGGACATCTCTACAGTGCACCCATGGCAAGCGACCTACCGACAAAAACCCGGCGGGTCTCGGACCCCCCAGCGGGCTCAAAACAGCACCGTCCTCGAGAGCTCGCGCTGGTCCCGATCGCCGTACTGCTGATCCTGGCCGTGCTGGCCCGGCCGCAACTGGTCAACCTGCTGGACCGACCGGCAGTCGCCAACTGGGCCACCGTTTTCGTCGCGGTGGCCGTCCAGGCGATGCCCTTCCTCGTGCTCGGCGTGACCATAAGTGCGTGCATCGCCGCGTTCGTGTCACCGGCCACCCTTTCCCGGCTGTTTCCGGAGCGACCGGTGTACGCCGTCCCGGTCGCCGCCCTCGCCGGAGCCGCCCTGCCGGGCTGCGAATGCGGCTCCGTGCCGATCGCCCGGCGGCTGATGTCTCGCGGCGTCACCCCGGCGGCCGCGCTGACCTTCCTGCTCGCCGCCCCCGCGATCAACCCGGTGGTGATGATCGCGACCGCAGTCGCGTTCCCCGGCCAGCCCGAAGTGGTGGCCGCCCGGTTCCTGGCCAGCCTGCTCGCCGCCGTCGTCGTCGGGCTGGCCTGGACGGCGATCGGCCGCGGCGATCTCCTGGCGCGGGCCACTCGCCCCACCCCGCCATCCCGGCACCGACCCAGCGAAGTGTTCCGGCAAACCGCCCAGCACGACTTCCTCTCCGCCGGCGGCTACCTGGTGATTGGTGCCGCTGCAGCTGCCACGCTGCAGACGGCGATTCCGAAGAGCGTGGTGGACGCATTCGCCTCGTCGCCCGTCCTCTCCGTGCTCGCGCTCGCGGTCCTGGCCGTCCTCCTGGCGCTCTGCTCGGAGGCCGATGCTTTCGTCGCGGCCGGGCTCAAGCAGTTCTCCCTGACCGCCCGGCTGGCCTTCCTGGTCGTCGGCCCGATGGTCGACGTCAAGCTAATCGCCCTGCAGATGGGCACCTTCGGGCGAGCGTTCACCCTGCGCTTCGCCCCGCTGACCTTCGTCTGCGCGCTCGGCTCGGCGAGCCTGGTCGGTTGGTGGCTGCTATGACGCCCCTGGCTGGCGGTACCACCCTGCTACTCGTCGGGGCAATGCTGATCCGACTCACCGTGACCGACACCTACCAGCGGTACGTCAAGGTCGGGATGGGCCCCTTGCTGCTGCTCTCCGGGGTGCTGCTCGTGATCCTCGGCGCGGTCGCGGTGGTGACGGCGCTGCGTGACCGGAGCGACCCGGACGAGATCGATGAGGCCCTGGCCAGGCCAGCGGATGCCGGTGACCGAGGCGTGCCGGGACCCGTTGGTGAGCACCAGCACGTGGATGAGCACCAGCACGTGGATGAGCACGAGCATGTGGATGAGCACCAGCACGGCGAGGAGGACCACGATCATGAGCATGGTGATCGGATCGGTTGGTTGCTGCTCGTGCCGGTACTCGCCCTGCTACTCGTGGTCCCACCGGCACTCGGCAGCTTCGGGGTGGATCGCAGCCAGGTGACCGCCGCGCCGGGTACGAGTCCGGTGTTCGATCCGTTGCCTCCCGCCACCGAACCGCGACCGATGACCCTGCTGGAGTTCGACCAGCGGGCGTTCGATCGGGACGGGCAGAGCATGCGCAACGCCAAACTGAAGCTCACTGGGTTTGTCGCCAAACCCGTGGATGGCAACGGGTTCCGGCTGGCTCGCTATCAGATCGCCTGCTGCGCCGCCGATGCCGTCTCGGCCGTCGCCCGGATCTCCGGCGCGACCGGCGCCGCTCCGGCCCGGGATGCCTGGTTCATCGTGACCGGGACGTTCCAGGGCGTCGGGGCGGACGGCGTCCCCGAGTTCGTCGCCAGCGCCGTCCAACAAACCCCCGCCCCCCTGGACCCGTACGAGTAAGAGCCACCGGCAGTAGGGCGTCGGATGTGGTCGGGGTCTGGCGCCCGGAGGGCAAGGCGGAGGAGAGAGACGCCCTGGTGTTGGGCGTCGATCGACGACAACGCCGCCATCCGGGATGCCAGGGCCCGACCACGCCGACAGTCCCTATTCGCCGTCCATCCGAAAAGAAGATCGGCGAGCGCTTTTTGGTGGCTGCTAGACCACCAAATTAGTCGAAACAGACTTCTCCGTCGATAACGACCATCGAGGGTCAGTGACCTCCTGACCGGGTTTAGAGTGACTTTGTCCATGCCGATGAGGTATCTCTTCTCACTCTCGAGGAGCGCTTCGATGCTGCCAGGTCCGGATGCCTTGTCGACGGTTCACCAGGTAAGAGCGACTCTGCGCGACGTCCGGCCGCCGGTGTGGCGACGCCTGCTGGTGCCCTCCGACTTCACGCTCGGCGAACTCCACGAGACTCTGCAGCTCGCTTTCGACTGGGATGGCGACCACCTGCACGTGTTCGACGTCGGTGGAACCCAATACGGACCTCCGGAGATGCTTGACGGCGGGACCTTCGGACAACCGATCCGCCCTGAGGACTCGACGACGGTGGCAGCGGTTGCCGCGCGTCCGGGTGCGGTCCTGACGTACACCTACGACCTGGGTGACGACTGGCAGCATCGAATCGAGGTCGAGGACATCGTTTCCGCCGAACCCGATCAGGTGTACCCGATCTGCCGTGACGGTCGCGGATTGGCTCCCGAAGAGGACACGGGCAGCACCCGGCATGGCCAATTCGACAAGACCGCGTTGACGGAACTGAACGAGCTTCTTGTCGACGATGCATTCGGTCGAGAAGGGGACGAAATGGTCTTCGGGCCGCCCTCCGATCCGGTGTTCTCTGACGCGCTCCTTGACTTCGCGTTCCCGACATCCGAGCTCTGTGACTGCGGCGTAGATCATGAACTCGAGGACGACCTCCTGCTTCGCCCGTACTACCCGGTTGGAGATACCACCCTCGCGGAGTTCGCTCGCGGGTGCGACCTGGTCCAACAGGCCCTCGGCCTGGCCCGCTGGGTTGGCGAGGATCGAGCCCTGACAGCCGACCTCCTGCTGCGGCCCGCGGAAGCCCACCAGGTCGCCAGCGCGCTCGGGCTGACCGAGGCCGACCTGGAGCCGGGAACGACACTCCGCAGCGCCAACGACGTACCAGAATTGCCGGCTTTGTGGTCGGCTGCGCTCAATGCCGACCTGCTCGCGATTACCGGCACCCGGGTGGGACCAGGTGCCGGGATGCATGTTTGGGCGGAAGACGGCGATGCTGCCGACCAGATCGACAGCTGGGCGCGACTACTGGCGGGGCACCTGCGCGGCCGCGTCGAGCACCCCACGGGTTGGCAGCCCGCGCACCTTTCCCAGCTCATCGGCACCAGCGCTCAGCTGTTCTATTCTCTTGCCACTGCGCCGGTACCGGCCGGGATGCCGGCGCTGGGTCTCCTGTCGGAGACCGACCTCGATCCGATCGAGGTGCTTGCGACGATGCCGGACATCGTTTCCGGGTTCGAGTCCGCCACCCAGGACTGGATCCGCGCCGGTGTCCTCACGATTCTTCCCGAGACCAGTGAAGAGCCGCTCTCCGCGGCCATCACCTCGGCGAAGGCCGTGATGGCGAACCTCCTTTCGGAGGTCTCGATGGATGATGACCCCGCTGGTCCAGCCATGAAGCCTCTGGTGAATGCGGTGCTGGAGAGTCCGATCGTCCAGCTGACCCCGCTCGGCTCCTACGGTCTGCGCCGGCTGCTGATGGCTCAGGGCTGGAATGTTCCGCAGATCGGTGACTACGCGAACGTCCCAGCCAGCGAAATACTTGATCAGTTGCGCGGTTACGCCGCCTTCGAGGATGCAGTCAACGAAGCACGGGTCTGGCTGACAGCCCGCGGTGACGAGTGGTCGGCCGCTCTGGCGGACGTGCTGGAATCGGCTCGATTGGATGCGACGAAACTCGGCGCGCAGCGGCGGATCGCACTTCAGGCGCTTCTGCAGGCGGCCGGGCCGCGAGTGGAACCGACGCTGGACAGCCTCGCCGACGATCCCTGGCTCAGCGCGGTCGCCGCCCTGGCCCGCTACGAACTCGACCTCGGACCCGAGCTCACCCTCGCTCAGGAACTCTGGCTAGCCGTCGACACGCTGACCTTCGATCACACCACCGACGTCGATGACGTCATTGAAGGGCTCGAGGAGACCGAGGTGATCGACTTACTCCAACAGCCCGGGGCAGTGGCCGCGGCCGCTAGCCTGACCCATCCAGCAGCTGCGCAGACGCTGCTCCTGGCCGCCGAGGTGAGCGGAAATCGGCGGCTGGTAAGCCAACTGCGTCGTGCCTTCGACATCAAGCCGATTCCTCCGGCGGCAAAGAGCCGTTCGAAGAAGAAGCCGTCGCGCAAGCGGTGAGCTCATTGACGGTCTCCTAGACTGGGGTGGTCGGACTGGACGGAGGTGCACGGTGAGCGCACAACCTGTGGACGGCCTCGACCCCCAGGACCTGGCCCTGGCTGCCCTGATGCACCTGGCCCGGACCCGGCCGCTGACGGTCGCGGACCTCGAGCACCTGGACCCCACGGTGGGTCGGGTCGAACTGATCGACGGGAACCTGATCTTGACGCCCAACCCAGACCTGGCGCACCAGGATCTGTGCGTCTCACTGACGAACCAGCTCAACGCGGTGACACCGACTGAACTGCGGGCGTACACCGGGATCAACGTGTACGACCCGGACAGCGACAAGATTGTCTTCATCCCTGATGTCGCGGTGGTTGACCCGTCGATGGCCATCCGAGATGGCGTCGGAGTCTTTCCCGACGCGCTCGCTCTGGTCGTGGAGATCACCTCCTCGAATCGGGACACGGATCTCGGGCTGAAAAAGGATTGGTACACCCGGCACGGGGTGCCCTACGCGGTGGTCGACCGCTCGCACCGGCCGTACGAGTACCTGACCTTCGGCGTCCTACCGGACTGGACGATTGACGTCTTCTGAGGTCGGACGCGCCCGGGATATGGCTTTAGCCGGGTCCCAGCCGTTCAGCGCGGTATGAAGGAGCGTGCTGCATCTTCACCGCGCCGAACGGTCCGATCGGCTGGTTGAGGCCCTCGGTGAGGTGCTCGCTACCCCGCTCGCCGACCCGTTCACCGCGGACGTCATCGCGGTCCCGGCCAAGGGTGTCGAGCGGTGGCTCAGCCAGCGACTCTCCAGCGTTCTGGGAACCGGGACCGGCGATGCCGAAGGGATCAGCGCCAACATCGCCTTCCCCAACCCCGACCGCCTGATCGCGCAGGTCATCCAGGAAGTCTCCGGTCGTGGACCGGACGACGACCCGTGGGCGCCGAACCGGGTGTTATGGACTCTGCTGGCGGTCATCGACGACTGCGTCCAGGAGCCGTGGTGCGGCGTTCTCGCAGCTCATCTGGGTACTGGGCAGGACAACCATCGCCGGGGACGACGATGGGCGACCGCGGCGATGCTGGCGAACCGCTTCGCCGGCTACGGCGCCGAGCGCCCCCAGATGCTCGTCGACTGGGCCCAGCAAAGCGACACCGATGGGACCGGCGCGCCGCTGCCGGACCATCTGCGCTGGCAGGCGGAGCTGTGGCGGCGGTTGCGAGCCGAACTCGGCACCGAGAGCGCGGCCGAGCGTCTGGACGCCGTCTGCGCCGGCTTGCGCGCCGAGCCGGACCGCACCAACCTGCCGGCCCGGATCTCGATCTTCGGCCCGACCCGGCTGAGTACCGAGCAGCTGACCGTGATCGAGGCGCTGGCCGCGCATCGCGACGTCCATTTGTGGTTGCCGCATCCCAGCCCGCGGATGTGGGACTGGCTGAGCGCCGCCGTCCCGGCGCAGCGTCGCGCGGACGACATCACTGGGCTCACGGTGACCAACCCGCTGCTGGCCAGCCTTTCCCGAGACACCCGTGAACTGCAGCAACGCCTGCAACCGCTGGTGGCCAGCGGTACCGACACGCATCACCCAGCCACGCATCACCCGGCAGCCTCGCCCGGCGCCGTGGGTTCGCTGCTCGCCGAACTGCAGCACGCCATCCGGGATGACCGAAGCCCGACCCGGACCGCCGATCCGGATGCGACGGTTCAGGTCCATGCCTGTCATGGCCCGGTTCGCCAGGTCGAGGTGCTCAGAGAGGCCCTGCTGCACGCTTTCGCCGATGATCCGACGCTGGAACCGCGCGACGTCCTGGTGATGTGCCCGGACGTCGAGACCTACGCGCCGCTGATCCGGGCCAGCTTCGGCCAGGGCGCAGCCGCCGGGGCGAGCGGGCATCCGGGGCACCGGCTACGGGTGCGCCTGGCCGACCGGTCGCTGACCCAGACGAACCCCCTGCTGGACAGCCTCACCACCCTGCTCAACCTGGCCGGTGACCGGGTCACCGCCAGTCAGGTGCTCGATTTCGCCGCTACCGCGCCGGTCCGCTGCCGATTCGAGTTCGACGATGACGACCTGGAACACCTGCGCACGTGGGCGACTCAGTCCGGGGTGCGCTGGGGGATCAGCGGTCAGCAGCGCGGGGCGTACGGCCTCGCGCAGATTCGGCAGAACACCTGGCTGACCGGCCTCGATCGGGTGCTGCTCGGCGTTGCCGCGGACGAGACCGAACTGCTCTGGCTGG
>JANNPJ010000054.1:0-21556 GCA_031400005.1 Kineosporiaceae bacterium
GGGTCAGCTCCAGCACCTGCAGTTCCAGGTCGAGATCGCGGAACGCATGGCCAGACGGCGATCCAGCGGTCGGCAGCGTGTCCAGGTATTTGGCACTCGCGTATTTCGCCGTCTTCAAGGCGTACTCGGCGCTGGTGCCACCGACCACGATCGCCAGGTGATAGGGCGGGCAGGCAGCAGTGCCCAAGGAGCGCAGTTTCTCGTCCAGGAAAGCCAACATTCGTTCCGGATTCAGGACGGCCTTGGTCTCCTGGTACAGGAACGACTTGTTCGCGCTACCGCCACCCTTGGCCATGAACAGGAACTTGTAGGCGTTCTCGTGCCCTGGCGTGGTGTCGGCGTAGATCTCGATCTGAGCCGGCAGATTCGAGCCGGTGTTCTTCTCGTCCCACATCGTCAGCGGGGCCAACTGGGAGTACCGCAGGTTCAGCCGGGTGTAGGCATTGAAGACGCCGCGGCTGAGGGCTTCCTCGTCGCTGACCGGGGAACCGGCGAAGACGCCGTCCGGGTCACCGGTGGCACTGATCACCTGGCTGCCGCGTTTGCCCATCACGATCGCCGTGCCGGTGTCCTGACACATCGGCAGCACCCCGCCGGCCGCGACGTTCGCGTTGCGCAGCAGATCAAGGGCCACGAACCGGTCGTTCGCACTGGCCTCGGGATCGTCCAGGATCCGGGCGAGCTGGGCCAGGTGAGCCGGTCGCAGATAGTGCGAAATGTCATGCATCGCGGTCTCGGTGAGCAGCGCAAGCGCCTCCGGGGCGACCTCAAGAAAACGCCGCCCACCGGCCTCGATCTCCCGCACCCCGGCTGTGCTGAGCAGCCGGTAGGGGGTGTCGTCGGGCACGGTCGGTGCGGCGGGCAGGAGATCGGTATAGACGAACTCTGGACTGGCAGCCATGGGCAGATCTTAGGGTGTGCCACGACGGCTGTCCGGACACCCGGTGCCGACCGCGGCACCGGGCGCACCCGGCGACCCTAGACCGGGGCCGCGACCGTGGTGATCATTCGATCGATCTCCTCGATGATCGCCCGGGTGGGCGCACCGGAGGAGGCGATCCTGCGGATCTCCAGCAGCTTGTTCAGCGCCGCCTTGTCGGCCTGAGCCAGCACCTCTTCGGCGCGTTTTTGGGCCAGTTCGCGCAACGCGTCGTTCTGGTCCAGCTGATTGCCGCTGAACAGCATCTCCAGTGCGGCGACCACTCGGCTGAGGATGCTGTGCGCAACGTCCGCAGCGAAACCACCGACCAAGGCGACGGCGGGTCGCCCGAGGGTGGACAGCCCGGTATCGCCGTCCGCCCCGAACGGCAGCAGTTCGGCAATCACCAGTCCGGCCGCCATGCCGAGCAGGATCCGCTGCAGGAAGGTGTGGTCGAATTCCGGGTCGTAGCTACCTCGGGCGATCTCCTTGCTGGCCCGGTACAGCGCGGTCAGACAGGCGCCGAGGGCGGCCGCGCTCAGCAGGAACAACTCACGCAGCAGCAAGGCGCCGAAGTCGGCGAAGTTCTCGCCGGCTCCGCCCTCGCCGAGGCCGAGGCCGGCGCTGGCCGCCCGGGCCTGCGGGGTGGCCGCCAGCAGGACGAAGCCGATCAGGAAGACCAGCGTGCCCAGGATCAGCCAGCGCACCAGCGGCACCGTGCTGCCCGTGAGCGTGAACCCTCGCCGAGACGTCGGTTTCGGTAACGGACGGGGTCCGTTCGGTGGTCCCTGGCCGCTCTTCTGCCGCGGGATCCGGGTGGCTCGCCCCGACCGGCGACCCTCCCGATAGCTGTGCAGCAGCTCGAGCGTCGCCGGCCGGGCGGGGGCGACGACTCGGCTCAGATCCCGATGCGCGCGCACCAATGCCTCGGTGGTCAGCAGTCGCTCGGCGTCCGAACCGGCCGGATTCCAGCCGTCCCCGCCGAGATCGACGATCGAGCCACGCTCGCGAACCGCCTCGAACATCCATGCCTGCGGTGCGGGGGTGAGTCCCCTATCCAGGACGTATCCGAGCATCACCTCGACCTGCCGTCTGAGCCGTTCGACTTCGTGACCGTCACGGGCCTCAATGCTGCCCAATGCGGTCAATGTTGCCTCCGGAACCACCACGTCCCCTTTCGACAGGCTTCTCCACTGGTGACTGAACGTAGATGATCAGTTGCGTATTGTTTCGCATCTTTGGTGCGCCACGCGAAAACTCGGGTGTTCGGTCTACGCCCCTCTCGTCCCTGCTCAACGGCGGTTCGGGGGTTCTGAGCGGGTTGAATCACACGCCCCGGGGCAGCGCAGAGGTACCACCCGCTGTCACCATTGGCTCGTGACAGATCCCGCTCTTCGCGCAGCCGATGCCCTGGCCGAGCTACTGTCAGGCAACCGCCGGTTCGTCGATGGTCAGCGCGCGCACCCGAATCAGGACGCGCATCGGCGCACCCAGGTAGCCACTGGACAGAAACCGTTCGCGCTGATCTTTGGCTGCTCCGACTCCCGGGTAGCGGCGGAGATCATCTTCGATCGCGGCCTGGGCGACCTGTTCGTCGTCCGCACGGCCGGGCACATCGTCGACAACGGGGTCCTCGGATCAATCGAATTCGGCGTCGACGTGCTCGACATCCCACTGATCGTCGTCCTTGGCCATGACGGGTGCGGCGCGATCCGGGCCACGATGCAGGCGCACGAGACCGGCGTGATGCCCGGCGGTTACGTCCGGCACGTCGTCGAACTCGTCACCTTGAGCACCCTGAGCGCCGCGCGGGCCGGCCGGTTCACCGTGGACGAGGTGGTGGCCGAGCACACCCAGCAGACCGCCCAGCTGCTGGCCGACCGGTCGGCAGCGATCGCCGAGCGAATCCAGGACGGCCGCTGCGCGATCGTGGCGATGGAGTACACCCTGGCCGAAGGTCAGGCCAGGTTGCTCACCACGATCGGCGACGTCGGCGATCCGAGCGGAACCGCATATCCGGCTGCCTAGAGCGACCGGTAGACAGAGTAGGCAGCGTCGGTCAGTAGGGCCATTCGCCGTTGCCACCGAGCAAGCGGGTGACCCGGCCCAGGCGCAGCACGATCAGCACCTTGAAGAGCACATTGCGGGCGAAGTACGGCAACTGGGCCAGCTGTCGCGCGGTGCTGCTCGCCCGAGCGGCACCGGATACCGACTCCCTGCGGTACTCGACCATCGAGCCGGAGCGCCCGACGTACCGGAAGTCCCCCCCGAAGATCAGGGTGACCAGCAGTGCGAGGGTGACCCCGATCGAACTGAACGAGTCATGGATGAGCAACGTGCCGCCCGGGGCGACCTTCGCTCCCCACCGAACGATGTCCGCCCGGGCCGGCTGGAATCGGTGCGCGCCATCGATGTAGACCACGTCGAGCAGGCCGGGGATGTCGTCGGTGGCGTTCTGCGACGGCTTGCGAACGTGCTGAACCCTGGGCGCCACGCCGGCCTCGGCCAGGTTGCGGAGAAAGGTCTCATGGTCGCGCTGACCGTCCTCGAACTCGCCTTCGAGCTGCTGAGGGCCACGATCATTGCCACCATGCGGATCGATGGCGAAGACCTGAACGCCACGCACGGCCGAACTGGCAAGAATGATCGCTGATCGGCCGTGATAGCTACCGATCTCGACGATTCGCCCGGAGCTGTCGAGCCGGCTGGCCGCAGACCACAATCGCTCGGCCTGAGCCTTGGTCATCCAGCCCTGGACCTGCTCGATCGAGGTGAAGACCTCTTCGAAAGAGCGTTGCTCTGACGGATTACCAGCAGCCGGCACGGTGTCGGTGGGATGCACGATGAGTTTCCTTCCGATGCTGCCTGACAACCTGGACGCCGTTCGCAGCACCGAAGCATACCGACCAGTAGCCAAGATTGGGACGCCCTCGGCCGTTTTCTGCTGATTGGTTGCGACCACAGGTCATCCCGCCTCACCCGCACGGTGGACGCCGTCCTCAACCGCCTACGGCGACGAGCCCAGTGTTGAGGTGATTCGCCGCGCGGCTGCCCGTGACAGCGAGACGCCGGGGTTACGCTCAGTAATTAAGACGAAGCAAAGAGTTTGCATCTCGCGTGGGGGGACCATGAACGACTCGGGACATGAGGCCGTCGGCCAGGCCTTGCTGGTCAGCGGCGTCGCGATCGGAGCCCTCAGCGCAGCCCAACTCGCCGGCTTCGCACTGCGCGCCTTCGACACCCTCGTCGCCGCCCTCGGCTGAGACCTGAGCGGCAGCTCCCTGGCGAGACCGGCGGATGGCCAGGCCATCCTGAGGGCAAGACCGGCTGAGGCGAGACCGGCTGAGGCGAGACTGGCCTGATGGCGACAGTCGAAGAATCGCGCGACGATGCACGCATGACTACGGACACCGTTACGCCCTCGGACGAGCCCGGAACGCCCGCGCTCGACAGCGCCGCGGACACCAGGATCGAACACGACACGATGGGCGAGGTCCGGGTCCCGGCCGCCGCGCTGTGGGGTGCGCAGACCCAGCGTGCGGTGGAGAACTTCCCGATCAGTGGGGTTCGCATCGATCCCACGGTGATCGCTGCATTGGCACTGATCAAGGCCTCCGCCGCTCGGGTGAACGCCGACCTGAAGGTGATCGACTCCGCAGTGGCGAAAGCGGTGATCGCCGCGGCCGAGGAGGTAGCGGCCGGCCAACATCAGGATCAGTTCCCGATCGACGTCTTCCAGACCGGCTCCGGTACCTCGACCAACATGAACGTGAACGAGGTGGTCGCCGCGCTGGCCACCCGCCGTCTTGGCCGGCCGGTGCACCCGAATGACGACGTCAACGCCTCCCAGTCGAGCAACGACACGGTTCCCACCGCCGTCCATCTCGCGGCCACCCGAGCCGTCGTCCACGACCTGGTGCCAGCCCTGGACCACCTGGCGAAGGCGCTCGAACGGCAGGCCGAACGCACGGCGACGGTGGTGAAGGCCGGCCGGACGCATCTGATGGACGCCACCCCGGTCACCCTCGGCCAGGAGTTCGGCGGCTACGCGGCGCAAATTCGGCGCGGCATCGAGCGAGTGCAGGCGAGCCTGCCTCGGGTGGGCGAAGTACCGCTCGGCGGCACGGCGGTCGGTACCGGGATCAACACCCCGCCCGGTTTCGCCGCTGCCGTGATCGAAGACCTGCGCAATGCCACTGGCCTGCCAATCATCGAAGCTCGCAACCACTTTGAGGCCCATGGCAGCCGGGACGCGCTGGTCGAACTGTCCGGCAACCTGCGGGTGGTCGCGGTCAGCCTTACCAAGATCTGCAATGACCTGCGCTGGATGTCGTCCGGGCCGAACGCCGGACTGGGCGAGATCCACCTGCCGGACCTGCAGCCGGGCTCATCGATCATGCCGGGCAAGGTGAACCCGGTGATCCCGGAGGCGGTGTTGCAGGTCTGCGCCCAAGTCGTCGGCCACGACGCGACAGTGGCCTGGGCAGGGGCAAGTGGGAACTTCGAACTCAATGTGATGGTGCCGGTGATCTCCCGGGCGCTGCTGGAGCAGATCCATCTGCTCGGCCGGGCCGCCGTCCTGCTGGCCAACCGGACCATCGACGGCATCGAACCGGACGTCGAGCGAAGCCGGGCACTCGCCGAATCCTCGCCGTCCATCGTCACTCCACTGGCCCGCCCGCTCGGCTACGAGGCGGCCGCAGAAATCGCCAAACATGCGGTGGCACAACGGATTACCATCAAAGCAGCGGCCCTGGAGCTCGGCGTCGTCGCGCGCGGTGAGTTGACCGAAGCCGAACTGGACGACCTGCTCGACGTCACCACCATGACGTCGCTCAGCTGATGGACCACGCTCAACCGATAGAGATTAGGGACGACGTCAGTACCAGCCGACGGACTGGCTGTGACCCCATGCGCCGCAAGGTGTTCCATAACGATCGGCGATGTAGTCCAGGCCCCACTTGATCTGAGTGACCGGGTTGGTCCGCCAATCCGCGCCGGCCGAAGCCATTTTCCCGTTCAGTGCCTGCGGAATGCCATAGGCACTGGACGTCGGGTTCTGCGCCTTGTAGTTCCACTGGCTTTCCTTGTTCCAAAGCTGGTTGAGGCAGTTGAACTGCTCCGCACCCCAACCGCGTTCGGCGGCCATGATCCGGCCCACCGACCTCGGATCGCGCTGCGCGTTGCGCATCGCCCGGGCCCGGCGATCGGCGGCGGCCTGGACCCGATCTGCGGCTGCCTTCGCCTGCTGAAGCGCGGCGGTGACCTTGGCCTTGGAGGCCTTGTCCTGGGCCAGAGCGACCGCTTGTGCCTCGTCCTGAGCGGCGCGTTCCTGCTCGGCCAGGTCACCCTGCCCGGCCGCAGTCGAGCCGGACAGCTGAGCTTTCGTGGAATTCGGCGCGAGGGCGTCGAATTGGAAGGCCTGGGTGATGCTGGCGGTGCTCGGATCGTTGGGAGCGGTTCGCGCGTGACCGGCCATCGCGGTGATCGCCACTCCCTCGGCGCCAACGACAAGGGCCAGAACCAGCAGGCGGGCGGCACCGGACTTGCCACGCCCGAACAACCGGCCCGGCAGTGCGGCGGACGAGGATTTCGGCCGACGAGACCTCGGCGCCTGATCATCCTCGGCGCCACGACGGCGTCCGCTTGCCGGAGCCTCCTCGAGGTCCAGGCCCCATTCGGCCGGGTCGATGGTCGCTCTGACCGGAGCGGCCAGGCCCGCCGGGACCGTCGGTGGGGCCGGAGCCCGGTCATACCCGGGGACGGCGAGCGGCAGGGGTGCACCGGCCCGGGGCGCCCGACGGAAGGCGTCCGGCGAAGCGGCTGCCCGGACCCGCAGGTCGATTCCGGCCGGCTTCGTCTCGGTCGAGGTCTGTCGAATCGGCAGGACCGCGGCCGTCGGAGCTACCGCGATCGGCATCCAGGGGGCGTCTGCTGCGCCCTGGCCGCCCGGATGCAGACGGCGACCGGACTCGGCACCCCGAGTGGAAGCCGTGTCCGATCGGGGAGCCGACTGGCTATGCCCACTCTGCCCACCCGGCGGTCGGCTGCCCGGCGGTCGACTGCCCGGCGGACGCCGATCGGCGCCGCGGCGGCTCGCAGCCTTGGCCTCCGCCCGACGCAACTCTGAACGCTTCGGATAGGACCTGGCCACCTCACCGCCTGGTGCATTTTGTGGCGTTGCGGTGTTCAGCCAGTCGTCCGCCAGGTCGTCCCTGGAGCCAACGGTTGCTGTCACGGGCCCTACGGTGTCGAACCGGATGGGTCCGACACAAGTCCCCTGGTCAGACTTAGGAAGGGATTGATATCCAGTGGGTGGTTTGACCGACAGATCGACACGTGGCGGTTACCCACGGTCACGTTTTGGTCAGACCACCCCGACTCGCCGTCGCACTCGATCACCGGCCTCCGCTCGCCGGTCGCGCCCACGGACGCTCTTAGTACCAACCAGTGGACTCGCTGTGCGCCCAGGCGCCGCACGGCGATCCGTAACGATCGGCGATGTAGTCCAGCCCCCACTTCATCTGCGTGACCGGGTTCGTCCGCCAGTCCGAGCCGGCGCTGGCCATCTTCCCGGCCGGCAGCGCTTGGACGATCCCGTACGCCCCGGACGAGGGATTCGTCGCCCGGTAGTTCCAACCGCTCTCTCGGGTCCACAGCGCCTTGAGGCAGGAGAACTGGCCGCTGCTCCAGCCGTGATCGGCGACCATGATCCGGGCTAGCGCCTGCGGATCCCGCCGCGCCGATCGAGAGGCCCGCTCGCGGATCTGCTTGCGCTCGGCTGCGGCTTCGACCTTGGCTTCCGCCTTCGCCTCGGCCTTCGCCAGGACCTGGGCCCGGTCGGTGACTTTCTCCGCGTGCGCACGTTGCTCGGCTTTCTCGGCCTCGTCCACCAGCCCGAATCCACCGCCGACGGCGATTGCCGAGTCCGAAGGGGCCTGGACCGAAGCGACGGCGGACTCCGCGCCTTGGTCGCTGACCAGGAAGACCGTCCCGGAGACGGCCGAAAGCAAGGTGACGACGGACATCATGCGCAGGGCACTCGGAACCACAAGGAACCTTTCGACAGAGCGCCCCGGGGGTTCGGCGCGAAGGTGAGCACCTGCTCCAGCCCGTCGGTGCCGAAACGGCACCGCGAGACATCACCGGGGGCCCAGCAAGGACCGCCTCCGATCGACGTCCAATCGACGTCCCGATCGTGGCGGCCCCGCAGGAGCAGAGGCTTGACCGCTCTACCGTTGCAAGCCTTCATCCAACGATCAACTAAATGACAACGATGTAATCACTATGAGTAAGATTATCCCCAGATTCGGTTACTCATTGTTGACATCGTGAGTGACCTCACCCTCCGTGCCACAAAAGTGCCTGCTGGTTCCAGCCCGGCTGCAGACCCTGCTGGCCCATTGCCCGGCCGTCGCGAAGGCTCCAATCTTGCCCGCGATCATGCAGGGTCGCTCGCAGAGCGCCGAGTTGGTCGCGGGCTTTGACCCCTTCAGGGGGTCATCGTGCGCGACGAAGTCAAGAAAGCAGGCACGCCCGGCTCGACCACGCCGACACGGGCCACGAAAGTGCCTGCCGGTTTCGACCCAGCCGCAGGGCTAAATCCGGCAGGCACTTCAAGGCATCGAGATCGTGGGTTAATGCCGGTGGTGGCGGGAGCGCACCCTCACGGGACCAGATTCTCCAGAAGTTCGGTCACCAGGGCGGCAACCGGGGAGCGCTCGGAACGGGTCAACGTGACGTGAGCGAACAAGGGATGGCCCTTCAGCGCCTCGATCACCGCAGCCACCCCGTCGTGCCGGCCGACTCGCAGGTTGTCCCGCTGCGCGACGTCATGGGTCAGCACCACTCGACTGTTCTGCCCGATCCGGGACAGCACCGTGAGCAGCACGTTGCGCTCCAGCGACTGCGCCTCATCGACGACGACGAACGAGTCGTGCAGCGAACGGCCTCGGATATGGGTGAGCGGCAGCACCTCGAGCAGGCCCCGGGCCAGGACTTCCTCGATCACCTCGGGCGAGACCAGCGCGCCCAGGGTGTCGAACACTGCCTGCCCCCACGGGCCCATCTTCTCGGCCTCATTGCCCGGCAGATAGCCGAGCTCCTGACCACCGACGGCGTACAGCGGGCGGAAGACGACGATCTTGCGATGCTGGCGCCGCTCGAGCACGGCCTCCAGGCCGGCACAGAGGGCAAGCGCCGACTTACCGGTGCCGGCCCGGCCGCCGAGCGAGAGGATGCCGATGTCGGCGTCCAGAAGCAGATCGATCGCGATCCGTTGCTCCGCGCTGCGGCCATGGACGCCGAAGACCTCGCGGTCGCCGCGGACCAGCTTCACCATCTTCTCCGGCGTCACTCGGCCCAGGGCGGAGCCACGGGGCGAGACGATCACCAGACCGGTGTGGCAGGGCAACTCCCGTGCGGCATCGATATCCAGCACTTCCCCGCCGTACAGCAGGCCGACTTCCTCGGTATCCAGTTCCAGTTCGGCCAGGCCGGTCCAGCCGGAGTCGACGGCCAGGCCAGCCTGATACTCCTCAGCCGACAGCCCTACCGCGGAGGCCTTGATCCGCATCGGCAGATCCTTGCTCACCAGCGTGACCGAGCGGCCCTCGGCGGCCAGATTGCTGGCTACCGCGAGGATTCGACTGTCGTTGTCGCCGAGCCGAAATCCGGTCGGCAGGTTCGACAGGTCGGAGTGGTTGAGCTCCACTCGCAGGGTGCCGTCGGCGTCCCCGATCGGCATCGGCTCGTCCAGCCGACCGTGCCGGACTCGCAGATCGTCCAGCATCCGGAGGGCTTCGCGGGCGAAGTATCCGAGCTCCGGATGGTTGCGCTTGGCCTCCAACTCCATGATCACAACTACCGGAAGGATCACGTCGTGCTCGGCGAACCGGAGCGCAGCTTTCGGATCCGACAGCAGCACCGACGTGTCGAGCACGAAGGTACGGCGGCCATCGGCCGAAGCGTCTGAGACGTCTGTACTGCTCGCGGGCAAGGCCACGATGACTCCCCTCGGTGGAGGACGAGCGCCTCGCCAGGCCACAACCCTGTCACCCGGCGAAACGACGGCGCTACGCGGAGATACCACGTTCCCGACTGCAACCACTCGCCGTCAAGACACTTGGCGTAAACGTCTTCATAAGAGCTCGGCCTCCGGCGTAGGCCTGGAGCCTGACTCGGGCCCGTCGAATCGTTCGAACCCGAACTCTCCAGCCCCCGGAAACCGGGCCTTCGCGCCCTGCCGAGCTCCCGAAAACGGGTGCCCTCGACCCTCCCCAGCCTGGGCTTTTGAGCCTCCGCAGCGGGACGGGAGGGCGAAGCTCCGACAAATTACCGGCGCCGTCGAGCGCAATCACGGTTTGATATCGACACAATCACAGCACGATTACGTTCGGGTTTTGTCGTGCTTGGGACGTGTCGTATGGACGCCGACAGGAGCGGCCCACGGTGACGTCCGGCATGACCTAGAGAAATAGTTCGCCTAGGGGGTGCGGAAATCAGGAATTCGGGTAACTCTATTTCCACGAGTTTAGTTGACCGGCCCATCCCGGGACGGATGGACGTCGGTCGACGGTCGGCGAGGAGGCGCGCGTGCGGCGGACCGGGGGGCCGATCAGGGGAATCCGTCTCCCGATTGCTGTCGTCCTTGTCACAGCCGGCTGGGTCACCGCCGGATGTGCCACGCCGGAGTACCGCTTCGTCGGAAGCGACGAACGGGACCTAGTGATCCGGATGCCGCGCAGTTGGTCACCGCTGGACCACGCCGCGGCCCTGAAGGCGAGCGGGATCGACGCGGCGACCACCCAGAGCACCTGGACCGCCTTCTATGACGCCGCCGCGAAACCTGAGGTGGCCCATGTGAAGTCGATCTCCACCGATGACCCGTTCCTGTTCGCGCAGAGCATCCCGGTCGCCGCCGAGCAGCGGGCCTCAATCACGGATGCGAAATTGCGCGAGCTGATCCTGCCTGGCACGCCGGAGATCCGGGATCAGGCGATGAAGGCCAAGGACTTCGCGATCCTGGCCGACGTGACGGTGTCCAAGCGCAAGCAACGCGGCGTTCGCCTCCGCTACTCGTTCAAGATCGGCGAGACGAAGGAAATCTACGACCGGATCGCCGTGACCGATCCGAAGCGCACCGCGGTCCACCTCCTCTTTGTGCACTGCACCGAGAAGTGCTTCGCCGCTCACCCCGAGATCGACGACGTCGTCACCTCGCTGACTCTCAAGTCCCACTGATCCAGTCCCCCTAGATCCAGATCTACTGATCCAGATCTACTGACTCCCGGAGGTCTCGATGAGCACCGGATCCTCCGCCCCGGCGGCACCGGCCCAGGACGCCGTCGGCGCGAACCCGATGGCCGCTGAGCCGACCGGGCACCGGCCGACTCCGGCCTGGAAGCGCCGCGGTACCCGCAAGCCGCTGCCCTGGTGGGATCGAGTCAAGTTCCTGGTCCTGATCGCGACGCTGTTCAGCCTGCTGATCTGGAACGAGTACCTGCGGATCGAGCCACTCGGCAGCTGGGCCGACGCGGCGATGGAGATCACCACCAGCCAGCGCTGGCTGGTGGTGTTGGCCGGCCTGGAGGTGTTGCGGCAACTGCACTTCGCCTTCAGCGAGCGCAGTGCCGGGTACCACCGGTTCTGGACGAAGACGGTGTTCGGCCGGTTCAACCGGTTCACTGAGCGCCGGTTCAGCGCCTGGACCCGGTTCCGGCTCAGGCGCGTCGTCCTGACCCTGTTCTGGATAGCGGTGGTCGCTGTCGTCCTGGGCAAGGTGATCGACGCCTCGCCGGTGGTGGCGCTGTTCCAGGCCCCGGCCCTGCTGATCAAAGCGTTGCCGATGATCGCCCAGATCGTCATGCTGCTGTTGCTGGTCATCGGCCAGTTCGCCGCGCTGTTCTGGTTCATGTCCCGCGGCGGGGTGGAGACCTATTACCCGGACGACATCGAGACCCGATTCGCCGACGTCTGGGGCCAGGACCACGTGGTGGCCAGGGTCCAGGAAAACATGATGCTGCTCGACCGGCCGGAGGCGATCGAGGAACGCGGCGGGCACGTGCCGTCCGGGATCCTGCTCTGGGGCCCGCCGGGCACCGGCAAGACCCTGATGGCCGAGGCCGTCGCGGGTGAGACCGGCAAGCCGTACGTCTTCGTCGACCCGGGCGCTTTCACCAACATGTTCATGGGTGTCGGCATTCTGAAGGTGAAGGGCCTGTTCCGGAAACTGCGCAAGCTGGCGTTGCGGTACGGCGGTGTGATCGTGTTCTTCGACGAGGCGGACTCCCTCGGCAGCCGGGGCGGGGCGGTGGCCGGCGCCACCGAGGCCGCCGGTTTCGGCGCCCGGCCCGCGGCCTGGGACGAGGCCGGCTGCCACGGCTTCGCGCACCTCTCCGACGCCTCCCGGGAACTGCTCAGCCGGTCCTCGATGCACGGCGGCGCGAACCTGGCCGCAGCGAGCGTTCCGACTGGGCGGCGGGCCCGCTTGATCATGCCGGGCTCGATGAACGGCGGTAACGGCGGCGGGATGGGCACCCTGCAGGCGCTGCTGACCGAGCTGTCCGGGCTGAAGAAGCCACGCGGTTTCATCAACCGAGTGATCCGCCGAGCCCTCGGCATGCGGCCGAAGCCTCCGCCGAAGTACCGGATCCTGGTGATGATGGCGACCAACCAGCCGGACTCGCTGGACCCGGCGCTGCTGCGGCCGGGCCGGATCGACCGGATCTACCGCGTCGGTTACCCGAGCAAGGCCGGCCGGGTCCGCACCTACCAGGGCTACCTGGATAAGACCCGGCATGAGCTGACCGACGAGCAGGTGGACAAGCTGGCCACGATCACCCCGTACGCCACCGGCGCGACGATCAAGGACCTGGTGAACGAGGCGCTGATCAACGCGATCCGGGAGAACCGAGAGACGATCAGCTGGAAGGACGTAATCCGGGCCAAGCACCTGAAAGATCTCGGCCCCGGTGAGGACGTCGAGTACATCGAACGCGAGCGGCATGCGGTGGCGGTGCACGAGGCCTGTCATGCCGTCCTGGCCTGGGCCACGCGGCGGCACCTGGACATCGACATCGCCACCATCGAGAAGGGCAGCGGGTACCTCGGGATGGTCGCCTCGATCCCGCCGGAGGAGCAGTTCACCCGGTGGCGCAGCGAATACGAGAGCGACATCCTGGTCAGCCTCGCCTCGCTGGCCGGCGAGCGGATGTTCTATGCCGGCGACAACTCCTCCGGCGTCTCCGGCGACCTGACCAGCGCCACCATGCTGACGGCGCTGATGGAGTCGCACTGGGGGATGGGCAAAGGCATCACTTCGCTGCCGGCGTTGCAGCAGCTCGGGATCGGCGCCGGCCCGACTCCGCGCGGTCAGCAACGCACCGAGGGCGTTGCCGGCCTCGGTCAGCAGCCCGATCCGGTTGCCGACGAGGTGCCCGGTGGACTCGGGCAGCGGATCGAGGAGAACCTCACCGAGCTCCTGGCCAAGTGCGAGGTCAGCCTGACCGAGCACCGGTCAAAGGTGCTGGCCCTGGCCCATGCCCTGGAACAGCACAAGACGTTGACCGGTGAGGACGTGATCGCGGTCCTGGAAGGTCGACCGGGCCCGCTGGTGGACGGCACGCCGTACACCGAACCGGATCTGCTCGCGGAACTGGAGAGCTATCACGAGGCGGCGATCGAGGCGCATCGCCAGCACGCCGCGATCCGGACCCCACTGCCAGTGCTGCGTCCAGCCTCCAGCACGGGGGCCTCGGCCTCCGCTGCTGCAGACCAGGGCCAAGACGAGGGCAAGGGCAAGCCGATCGGCAAGAGCGACGCCGCCTAGCCACCGGACACAGAGGGGCCACTCGGGCACGCACAACGAGCCCGGCCCGGACCTTCACCTGGCGCTATGCAGTTGATCTGCGTGCCTGAGTGGCCCCACAACAGGCCTGGGCGCGGTCAGGCGCCGTAGCGGCGCTCGCGCTGGGCGTATTGGCGCAGCGCACGGAGGAAGTCGACCTTGCGGAAGTCCGGCCACAGCGCCTCGCAGAAGGAGAACTCGCTGTGTGCGCTCTGCCAGAGCAGGAAGCCGGACAGACGCTGCTCCCCGGAGGTGCGGATCACCAGGTCCGGGTCGGGCTGGCCGCGGGTGTAGAGATGCTCGGCGATGTGCTCAACGTCGAGGATCTCGGCGAGTTCCTCGATCGAGGTGCCCTGGGCGGCGTGCGACTGCAACAGCGAACGGACGGCGTCCGCGATCTCTCGTCGTCCGCCGTACCCGATCGCGATGTTCACGTGCAGGCCCGTGACGTCGCGACTGGCGTCCTCTAGTTCTTTCAACCGTCGGGCTGTGGACGCCGGAAGCAGGTCGAGGGCACCGACCGGGTGCACCCGCCAGTGGCCGGTCGCGGCGATCTGACCGGCGACGTCCTCACTGATACCGAAGAGCACCTTCAGTTCTTCGGGCGAGCGACCGATGAGGTTATCTGTGGAGAGCAGCCAGAGCGTCACCATTTCGACGCCGACCTCGTCACACCAGCCGAGAAATTCCAGGATCTTCGCCGCACCGGCTCGATGGCCTTCGCTCGCATCCGTGCCGGAGGCTTTGGCCCAGCGCCGGTTCCCGTCCAGGATTACCCCGATGTGGCGGGGCAGTGCGGATGGCGGCAAACTAGCGGCCACCCGTCGCTGGTAGGCCCCATAGACCAACTCTCGCAACCCCATGGCGCTCACGGTATCGCTGCCATCGACCCATCAGGTACGGATCGTCCACGGGCAACGCGGATGGCGGCAGCCCGTAGCCCGGAACCGCTTGGCGCACAGTCGGGGCCGGGAAGAAGTAAAGAAATAGTTATTAAGCCGATACACAGGAAGCGGGGCTACCCTCAGCATGATGATCCCCAACGCTGAAGACAACAGCGCCCCGGACCACTCCAAGGACGACAGGTGCGAGCAGGGCCGGGATCGCCTGGAACGGATCGAGGACCGGATCGAACAGGGTCTCGACACCGTCCGGGATCTGATCAAACCGAAGCTGCGCGGCTGGCTGCACGCCGGCACCTTTCCACTGTCGCTCTTTCTTGGCGCGATCCTGGTGATCTTGGCGCCGGACGAGCGGACCCGGGTCTCCTCGGCGATCTTCGCCGTCACCGCCTCACTGCTGTTCGGCGTCAGCGCTCTCTACCACCGTGGTACCTGGAGCCCCCGGGCGCACGGGGTGCTGCAGCGGCTGGACCATGCCAACATTTTCCTGATCATCGCGGGCACGTACACGCCGTTCAGCGTGCTGCTGCTGCCCCCCGGCCCGGCCCAGACACTGCTCTGGATCGTCTGGACCGGAGCCCTGCTGGGTGTGGCCTTCCGAGTGATCTGGATCGGCGCACCGCGCTGGCTGTATGTGCCGGTGTACATCGCCCTCGGCTGGGTGGCGGTGGCCTACATCCCGCAGTTCTGGACCGGAGGCGGCGCTGCCGTGTTCGTCCTGGTGGTGGTAGGTGGGGCGCTGTACACGATGGGCGCGATCGTTTACGGACTACGCAAGCCGAACCCGAGCCCGCGTTGGTTCGGCTTCCACGAGGTCTTCCACGCCTTTACCGTGGCTGCCTTCCTCTCGCACTACGCCGGCGTCTCGCTCGCCGTGCACGCCGTCTCCAGCTGACAGCCCGCCCTACTTCCCCGGTTCACGCCCTACTTCGTCGGACCGGCGTCGCGTACCTTCTCCACCTCGGCCATTGCCGTGCGCAGGTCGCCCAGCCAGGTCGCGGTGTTGTCGCCGACCAGTCGCACGCACCAGGCCAGGGCGTGGGCCCGCGAGCGGGCGACGCCGGCGTCAACCAGGGTGTCGAGCACCAGCCGCTCGGGTTGGCGTAGCCGGGTCATCACCGGGATCGCCAGACTGGTGAAGATCTCTTGGCTGCCCCCCGACTCGACGCCCCAGGCCACCTTGCGACCGAAGCGATGCTCCGCCTCGCGGGCAATGGCGATCCGCCGATCGCGGGTTTCCTCTCGGAACCGGGCGATCCGACCGGCCCGGGCCTGCGCTGTCGCCGCGGCCGTCGCATCTGCCGAGGTCGCCTCCGCAGCAGCCTCCGGGCTGCCCGGCTCCGCCGCTGCCGAGGCTGTCGACCCGGTCGCGCTCGTCACGTCCGGTGACGGCACCGCCAGAATCACAATGATTTCTTCTCGGTCCACCGTGACCTGCGGCGGTGTGGCTGTCCACTCGCTGGGGAGCCGCTCGCCGAACCACGCCGCGATCGCCACGGCAGCACTGTCGGAGGCTCCGGTTTCAGGTACTGCTGATGCGTTCGTCATGTAATCATGATTACTCAATTACATGCCATCGGCAAGTCTCGGCATTTGCGTGACGGCCCGCTACTCTGTGTCCATGACCAGCCAACACACGGAGACCATGGACCTGAGCGTGGTTGCCGATCCGGCTCCACAAGCCTGGTCCGCCGGTACCCCGGACGACGGTCTCGATGCCCGACTGGAGATCGCCCGACTGGACGCCGAAGCCCAGGTCATGATCCGGGACCGCCGGTATCCGACCGCCCCGGCGCTGGTGTTCAGCCTGCCGGGATGGAAAGCGTTGCTCGACGGCGAGCCCGAACTCGTCGACCTGCGGTAACAGCCCTTGGATCAGCCGTTGGATCAGGGCATTGACGTCGATCCGGCGCGCAGTTGGGTCGCCAGCACGTCAGGGTCGGTCGTTGGCAACGCACAGGCGAAATCCCGACAGACGTAGGCAGTCGCCGCACCATCGATCAGCGCACGACCGGCCAGCAGGGGCAGACCTTTGGCGTCCGGCGGACCCACACTGACCACCAGTCCGGGCGCGGTCGAGGCCAGCGCGGTGGCGTGCAGCATGGTCCGGGCTGGGTCGTCGTCCCGGCCCACCACCGCCACCTCACGCGGTCCGTCCAGCAGGGCCTGGCTCACCGCCAGCGCCCAGCCGAAAGCCTGGGGCGCCTGACCGGCCATCGCCCCGGCCCCGGCAAGCGAGGTTTCGGCCGCCTCCCGGTGCCAACTCGAACCGGTCAGCGCGGCGTATCCGAGCAACGCACCGGCCGCAGCAGAAGCACCCGAGGGGTAGGCGTTGTCGGTCGGATCACCAGGACGGCGAACGGCCGCCAACGCGGCGTCATTGGCATCGGAGGGAGTGTCGTGCACCCCGTCCGGTCCGATGAACTCGGCCAGGACGACGTCCAGCAGATCACCGGCCGCGCTCAGCCAGCGGGCCGCGCCGGTCACCGAGTGCAGCGCGAGTAGGCCTTCGGCCAGATCTCCGTAGTCCTCCAGCACGGCCCCCGGCGTGCCAACCACGCCGTCCCTGCTGACCCGACGCAGCCGCCCCTCCCCCGCGCCGTCGCCGACCCAATGCAGGTCGAGCAGCAGGCCGGCGATCCGTTCGGCCGCGGTGATCAGGTCCGGCCGGGCCAGAAGCGCGCCGGTCTCCACGAGAGCCGCGATCGCCAGCCCGTTCCAGGCGGCGACGACCTTGTCGTCCCGGCTCGGCTGCGGACGTTCGGCTCGGGCCAGGGCCAACCGGCCACGGATCGCCGTCCAGCGCTCGGCCTCTTCGGGATCAGCCCACGGATCCCGGGTCAGCTGCAGGGTGGAACTGCCGTGCTCAAATGTGCCGGCCGGGGTGACCTTCAGCAGCGCGGCCGCCCATTCGCCGTCCTCCGGCCCGAGTACCTGGACCAGTTCGTCCGGCGTCCAGACGTAGGTCAGTCCCTCCACTCCGTGCTGGTGCCCGTGCTCGTCCTCAACCTGGGTGTCGGCATCCAGCGACGAGGCCAGCCCGCCTTCCGCGGTACCCAGTTCGGCGAGCATCCAGTCGCAGGTTTCCAGCGCCACCCGGGCGCCGGTGGGTTCGGCGGTCAGCCGCCACCAGTGCAGGTAAACCCGGGCCAGCTGGGCATTGTCGTAGAGCATCTTCTCGAAGTGCGGCACCACCCAGGCCCGGTCCACGCTGTAGCGGGCGAACCCGCCGGCCAATTGGTCGTACATCCCGCTGTGCGCCATCGCCCGCAGCGTCCGGTCCGCGAGGCCCAGAGCGACGTCGTCCGCTTGCTGCTTGACTGATTCAGCTTGGACCGCAACGGGATTCGCCGCCGAGTACCGCAGCAGGAACTCGAGAGTGGCGGACGGCGGGAACTTGGGCGCCGACCCAAAGCCGCCGTACACCCGGTCCTCGGCGGCCGCGAGCAGCCGGACCGCCTCGGTGAGGACCTCAGCCGTCGGCGGCGCGGATCCGGCCGGAATCGAGCGCTCGGCAAGCGCTTCGGCGATCCGGCCACCGGCGTTCTCCACCTCGTCCCGACGCGTGTGCCAGGTGTCCGTGATCGCGGCCAGCAACTGCCGGAAAGACGGCAACTGGTGACGCGGTTGTGGCGGAAAGTACGTCCCGGCGTAGAACGGCCGGCCCTGCGGAGTGAGGAACACCGTCATCGGCCAGCCACCCTGGCCGATCAGCGCCTGGGTGGCGGACATGTACACCGCGTCGACGTCCGGGCGTTCCTCCCGATCGACCTTCACGTTGACGAACCCGGCGTTCATCTCGGCCGCGGTTTCGGCGTCCTCAAACGACTCGTGCGCCATCACGTGACACCAGTGGCAGGCGGCGTAGCCAACGCTCAGCAGCACGGGGACGTCGCGGCGCTTCGCCTCTTCGAAGGCCGCATCGCCCCACTCTCGCCAGTCCACTGGATTATCCTTGTGCTGCAACAAGTATGGACTGGTCGCCTGCGCCAGACGGTTCACTCTGGTGGCTCCTTACGGTCACGGCGCGCTGTGATGTTCTCTGTCTGGATGAGCCTCCATGACCGATACAGGTGGAAGCGAACCAAGGGGATACTCGACTGATCGAGCGACGACGTCTGCTTGGGCCTATTCCCCGTCCCAAACGCTCTTGGCCCAGGCAGGCAACTCGCCCAGCACAACCTGTCGGTGCGGGGCGAACTTCCGGTCGATGATCACCAGCGGGACATCCCAGGTCGCGTACAGGTCTCGTTTGGTCGTCAGATCACGCCGACGGGTGGACGGTGAGGTGATCTCCACGCCCAGCACCAGACCCCCAGGGGTGACACCCAGGCCGTTGCGGACGCGATGGGTGGGGTCCACGACGGCAACGTCCGGGATGGCCAGGATGTCGCCCTCCGTGCCCCCCTCCAGGATGACGTTGCAGCCGGGAAGCACCCGGAGACCGGACGGCAGGACTGCACTGAGCCGCAGGCAGATCTGCATGACAAGGTCCTGGTGGCCCATGTCGGCGGTGGGCGTCACCATCAGGCTCCCGTCGATCAGTTCCATCCGACCGGCATCAGTCGAGTCCAGGTTCAGGACATCATCCACAGTCAGCGCCCGGCGCCCAGCGGTCTGCATCAGCACTGCCAGGTTCACCACTGCGCCCAGCTCGACGTGCTCTAGTGGCTCCGCGCTCACGGTCCACCTCCGTCCGCTCCGGCCACCAGTGTACGGGCCGCTTCAGCTCGGGCACCGCCCAACGTTACCCAGACGGCGCGCTTACGATCTGCGGCTGGAGTATCAGACAGACGAGGCCTCCGGACAGACCGATTCGCCCTGGTTGGATTCGGCACCATCCGGCGCTATCCGGCACGATGCGAGCACAGACCCACGCCCGTGACCTGCACACCGTCCGCATGGTGGACCAACAACAGAGGGAGGTCACACAGTGCAGCGCCTCAGCGACCTGTCGGCGGCGGATTGGCTGACCAGGAGCGATGTCGATCCCTTTCAGCTCATCACGTTCGGCCCGGCCGGATTCGAGGCATACGGGAGATTGCGCTACGTGCCGGACCCGGACCAGCCGGGGTTGGACGAGGCCGACGTGCTGGTTCCCGACGATCACCCGTCCGACCTCGCGCAGTGCCGGATCGTACTGAAAGCCTTGGCCGAGAACACCGCCAGCAGGCAGTGCTTCGTCTGTGTATGGGTCGGCTACCCCGCGTCGTTCGCCAACCTCGGGCTGACGCAGGGGCCGCTGGTGGTGCTGCCGTACCGGGAGTACGCGTTGTTCGCCGGTGACCTCGGCGAGATCGACCGCTGGGCAGAGGAGTTCGGCGGCGACTCGTGCCCGCCGCCTGCATTCGTGTGGCCAGCAGATCGCAGCTGGTGCTTCACCAGCGATGTCGACCCGCACTGGGCGGGGATCGGGGCAACTGCTGCTGCGATCGAATCGCTGACGACGAGAACCGATGTGGACGTCGTGCCCGCGTCACCCGATCAACCCCCGCTGGGCTACTACGGCTAACGGCTTGACGCCACCTGCGGACGACGGCTACGCCTTAGACCCGCGCATCGCTACGCAGCTACCTGATCGGAACTTTAGATGCACTACGCCTCCATGCAGTACGTTCGCGATGACGCGATGACCGCTCTGATCTTCGGCTTCTTCGCCTCGAGTTGGTTCGGGTGGGCTCAGGAAAGACCCCCGGCGGCGTTGCGGCCGGCCCTGATCGCCGGCTCGGTGCTCAGCCTTGGCGTCGCCGTGATCGGCGCGGTGTTCGCGTGGCAGAACTGGTCTGCCGGCTCGGCGCTCAGCGAACCCGGTGCCATGCGACAGTACGGAATCCTTGTCGGTGTGGAGTTTGGCCTCGCTGCCGTGGGTGCCGCCGGAATCGCCGTTGCGGGCCGCAGCGAGTACATCGCCCCATGGATCTGCCTCGTGGTGGGCGTGCACTTCTGGCCGATGGCACCGGTATTGAAGAACCCGTCTCTGATTGTGCTCGGCGCATTGTTGACTGCCGTCTCGGTGGCAGCTGTCGTCGTGTCCCGGCGCAGCGGTCTCGCCCCCAGCGCCATCACGGGTGTGGGGGCCGGCGTCGCTCTGCTCGGCTTCGCGCTGTGGAGCGCCATTTCGGTGATCACTTAGCCTCTGTCTCAGCCCTCGGTCACCCGAGCCGCCAGAGCACTTCGGTAGCGACGGCCATAGCTAGTGCTCCAACACCGAAAAGGACGGACCTGTAGGCCACCTGACGCCCCCAGTTCACTCGTGAAGAAACCATGCGGCAGATCGAAGGCTCTCAGCCGAGCCTCGACTCGAAGTAGCTGCTCGTGAGTGAAGCGCCCAGAAACAACAATCGCGTTAATGTAGAGGAAGTCCCTGGGTAGTGCCCGACCAAAGAGCGCGCACATCTTGTTGGCCACTGCGCCGTCCAAGTGGAGCAGTGGGCCTACCTCAAGAAGGACAGGAGGATGAGCTCTCCAAGTCGATGCCAGTCGGTGAACAAGTCCACATCACCGCTGGGGCGATCACCGATGCCATGAGCTCGAACGGCGTACCCACCAGCAAGCGCGAACCCGAACGGCCCCGCGACTTCCAGCGCGGCAACAGCGAGAGCACGATGACGCGGTTCCACCCCGCCCTACCCTGCTGTCGCGAGCCTGCTGAGTTCCGCGAGCGGCGGAAACTTCTCCTCCCAGACCGACCTCAGAGCAGCAGGCAGCCACAAATACGACCACACAGGCGCTTCAAGGTCACCTCGTCTAGACCTGTCTTTCGCACATGGGGTTGAGTGGTGTTTCAGGGCCACCGTGGTTGGGTCGGGTCGATCTGGAGCAGGCGCAGGAGTTCGGCTTGTATCCAGGTGGGTTTGGGGATGATCGGTGGTTGGTCGTGGTGGCCGG